>JBDRYS010000001.1:0-320862 GCA_039803545.1 candidate division WOR-3 bacterium
ATGCACTTTGAGCTTTTACGAATGGAGTTATCTTGAGAATAATTACGATTACGGTTATGTGGAATACCGTTTGAATGGTGGTTCATGGGTCCAGCTTGGAAGCAGGACGGGAGACAGGAGAAGCTGGCAGAGGACCCAGTATGTAATAAGTGGCAATCCAGGTGATACTTTGAGGATAAGATTTAGGGCAACTTCCGATGGTTCTGTAACTTATGATGGCTGGTATATCGATTCTTTGAAGCTGGGGCCTGTAGTCTTTATGCCTCAACTTTCCTACACCGGTTACAGTGTGAGTGAGGTTTACGGCAATGGCAATGGATATCAGGACCCTGGTGAGCTTGTAAACCTCTATCTTACCCTTACTGGTGGGTTGAGGGGTGTTGACAATGTTGTAGGTTGCTTAAGGGCGTTGGATGGGAATTCGGATGTTATCGATAGTGTCTCGAATTATGGAAACATAGGGGCATACACCTCATCCAGTGGAGACGGATTCCAGGTCTATATCCATCCTTCTGCTTCTATCACAAGTTTGAGGTACCTTTTGAGGATAACAGGTACAGGGTATTCTGAGAGTCTTGAGGTGGTCATCCCTGTGGCGGGGAGGTATGTAGGACCATGTAATTACGGATACAGGGCCTTTTCAGACCTTTCACCATACTCCATAAGACCTACCTTTAACTGGATTGAGATTAAGAACATTGGTACCCAGATAGCAAGCAGTAGTGATGATGTATATCAATCGGTATCCTTGCCCTTCACCTTCAAATTCTTTGGTCGGAACAAGAGTTCAATAACGGTTTCATCCAATGGATGGGTTGGTTTTGGAAGTTATACATCCTCTTACTTTTCCAATGTGGGTATTCCCAACTCTTCAGCCCCTAATGACATCATAGCCATCGTATGGGATGACCTTGATCCAAGTGCCACAGGAAGCGGAAAGATTTACTACTACTATGATGCAGCGAACCACATCTTCATAGTAGAGTATGACAGTGTTTATCATTATGGAACTACTTCGCCGACCAAGGCTCAAGTAATTCTTTACGATCCTGCCTACTATCCGACACCTACGGGTGATGGTAATATAGTGATCCAGTTCCTTATAACACCTGGCCAGACGGATTATACCTGTGGTATTGAGAACTCAACGGGTGACGATGGAATTCAATACTACTACGATGGAACCTATGCTCAGAGTGCCGATTCTATTGTGGGGGGAAGGGCGATACTCTTTACTACGGACACTACGGGTCTTGTCTCCGGCGTGAGTGAAAACCTGCCTCAAAGGACGAGGCTTCTCGGTTTATCCAGTAATCCACTTAAGGGAGTGGGCTTTGTAGCCTTTGAGGTTGCGAAGAGATCCAATGTAACCCTTGATGTTCTGGACATTCAGGGTAGAGTGGTGAAGACCCTCGCGAAGGGCGAATACGACAGGGGATACTACAGGGTCAAGGTCGATGGCGAATCGCTACCTCAAGGAATCTACTTTGTGAGACTAAGGGTGGATGGAAAGGATGAAGTGAGTAAATTCCTGCTGGTGAAATAAAAGGGGATAGTCTCAAAACAAAAAGGGGCCCGCAAGGGCCCCTTTTTATTTTCAAAAAATTATGCTTTTACTCAGGAAGTCCTTTGATTTTTATTTCGGGATCCTTTGATGATACAAAGGCAACGGGCATGTTTTCTGTGTTGTAAGCAAAGCCAATATTTCCGTACTTATCGAGGGTTATGATACCTGTTTCCGTTTTTACCGTGTTGTTTATAAGGTCGATACAAGCCTCTGCCGTTTTTTGAGCGGAGATGCCCATCCTCATAAAATCGCAGGCCGTTTTGGCAAGAAGGGTGCGCATTATTCCCTCTCCAATACCGGTGCAGGAGGCACCTCCAAAGGTGGTGGCATAGGTTCCAGCACCGAGGAGTGGAGTGTCTCCTACGCGTCCAAAAAGTTTTAGAAAGACTCCGCCGGTCGATGTTCCTGCCACTATTTCTCCGTTGTCATCGATAGCCACACACCCTACAGTACCCTTTAGAAGCTCAGGATGCTGTTTAATTAGTGCGTAAATTTTCTTCCAGTGCAATGGTTCCCCTTTTAAGAGTTTTTCCTTTAAGTTCTTCCATTCTTCAAGTCTCTCTTCAGTTATGGGGTTGTATTCAGGAAATCCCATTATCCTTGCAAAATTTTCCGCACCGTCGCCGATAAGGAGGACATGGTCCGTCTTTTCCATTACAAGACGAGCAAGGCTAATAGGATTTTTTACCTTTTCAACACCCGCTACGGCACCTGCTTCAAGGGTTGAACCTTTCATAATCGCTGCGTCAAGTTCACATCTTCCATCGAGGGTAAGGACCGCACCAGTTCCGGCGTTAAAGACGGGGTCATCTTCGAGGACGTTGACTGCGGCTTCGCAGGCAGAAAGGGCATCGTTTTTTTCTTGAAGGACCTTAAAACCTGCTTCCACTGCCCTTTTCAAACCTGCCTTAACGCGCTCCAATTTTTCTAGTTTTACCTTTCCAACACCACCATGGACAATTATTGCCTTCATAGGTAAATTATAAAGTTATGCCATTGGATTTCCCACAGATCTTTAATTTCCTTTAACGATTCAACGTATCTTATTGATATAAAGAGATTTAGATTTGAAAATACGAAAGGGAAGCTTTAGAATACATCGATGATTCTCAACTTAATAATTGCCTTCTCTTTGCAGATCATTTTTCCTCGTGTTGAGCAGAAGAATCCCAATTTCCTTTTTAATCAACTTTTACAGGATTTGCCCTCTCTCTACTTCGAGGGAAGGCCCAATATACCGGTGAAGCCCTTATCTCTTCCTGTTAAAGGTTTTAAGGGAATTGAAGTAAAACCTTTAGAAAGGGAAAGCCTGAGAGTGGACGGCTTAATTCCCCCCTCCATTCCGCCTCAGATCCTTTCTCTAAGCACCGTGAAAAAGGAAGCGCCTTTTGATACAACATTTTACAAAGGAAAGGCGTTTTACCCTGATTCATACTATACATATAGATTGGTGCACAGTGGCCCTGATACTACCCTTGAACTTCAGCTCTTCCCTTTACGTTATAATCCCGGTGATTCTCTGGTAGAGTATGTTACAAAGTTTATAGTAACCGTAGATAGTGAGGTAGCAAAGCAGGATTCTTCTCAGCCTCTCTACCTTGTAATTGCGCCTCAGGATTTCAGAAATACCCTTGCCCCTCTCATAAAGTTAAGAAAGCAAAAGGGTTATTTTGTTCAGTTTAAATCTCTCGAAGAAATTTACTCACATTATCAGGGCAGGAATAATGCGGAAAAGATTAGGAATTTTCTGAAGACTTATGCGGGGTTGGAAAAGGAAAAGTTCCTTCTTCTTGTGGGTGACGAAACGGTAATCCCCATTGTTTATCTTTATGCCTTTGATTGTGAGGCAGGTTTTGCCCCTAATGAAAATAACATCCCTTCGGACCTTTATTATGCAGATATTAACGGTGACTATGATGCCAATGGAAACTCAGTTTATGGTGAAGTGGCTGATTCCGTTGAACTTTACCCCGATTTTTATGTCGGTAGATTGCCGGTAAGGGATACCTTGGAATTACAAAGATACCTTTATAAATTGCTTAATTATGAAATGCTTCCGGACACTGCCTCCCTGCACAAGGCGATCTTTCTGGCTCAAATTTTGTGGAAAGTGCCTTATACTGACCAATCGGTACACAAGGAATATATCCGCAAAAGATTTCTCCCCGCTGATTTCACCGTTAAGGGGTTCTATGAAAGCTATGGTAATGCTGTAAAAACCGACATTATAAGGGCCCTGAATGACGGCGCGAATCTGGTAAACCACGATGGGCATGGATGGTACACAGGCATGTGGTTTGGAAATGACTATATTGGGATCTCTGATGCTCAGGATTTAAACAATATATATGCCCCCTTCTTCCTTTATTCTATCGGTTGCTGGGTTGGGGCGTTGGATTACAACTCACTGGCAGAAGAGCTTATTAAGACCCGAGGCGGGGCGATTGGAGTTGTTGCCAACTCCCGTTACGGTTGGGGTGCACCTGGGAATCCTGGATTTGGATACTCTGACCTCTTTGATAATGAATTCTTTAAGTTACTTTTTAGAGACAAAGATGATGAGCTGGGAAAGGTTTTCTGGAACCATAAGGCAGGCTTTGCACCTCTGGCAAGGGATACCAACGTTTATCGCTGGTGTTACTATGAAATAAACCTACTTGGAGACCCAGCCCTCTACCCCTGGCGAGGGGTGCCAAAAGATTTCGATATTTTCTCAAAGGATGTTAAGAGGGGTAGCATTAAACTGTCTGTAGGCTATGAAGGGCTTCCTTTAAGTGGTATTACGGCAACATTGATGATGGGCGATTCGGTTCTCGGTATTCAAAAATCCGATATTTCAGGGATTATCTCCTTTAATGTGGATACCCTTTACGATTCTGTTCTTCTCACCTTGTGGAAGCCCGGTTTTAACCTTTACTGGGAGTGGATACCGCTGAAGGAGAAGAATGTAGTTTTTAATGTAAAAGTAAAGGGAGATAGTGGGTTTAGGGATTGGGTTAAGGCGGGCGAGAACAACGTGGTTAGTATCCTTGTTTTTAACAAAGGGCGATCGGAGTTTGTAGATACGATCCAATTGTCGTCGAAGGAGCTCCTCTTTGCCCCTAATCGAATTCCCGTAGATGTTCCACCTGGAGAAAGTTTAAGTTTCGACGTAGTATGTACAGTACCTGAGAGTTTGAAGACAAACACCATAAAGGTTTTGGAAATTGGTTCGAAAATAGGAAAAGGCTCCTATCCTCTTAAAATTGCCTGGCCTTCGGTATATTTTGCTTCTTATACGGTGGAGGATAGCCTGTTGATATTACGTTTCCAGAACAATTCCTTTATGGACCTTAAAGGCCGAGTACTCGGGGTTTTTGAATTACCAGGGCTTTTGCCATTGAGGTTTTATTCTGATTCAATTTTAGCCAAAAGCGGGTCCGAGTTTACTTTGAAGACTGATATACCAGACAGTAAGAATCTGCGAGTATTTCTGGATTTCGGTGGCACTTACCTACAGTTAAGCATTGCTTTGGCTTTCGACTCTGCACTTTTCAGCAGTGATTTTGAAACACTTTCAGGATGGTCAGGAGACACGTCCTACTTTTGCCTTTACGATTCAGCGGGACCTTATGGAAAATATTTGACTTATAAAAGCGAATATGCTCCATTTCCCTTACAGGCAAGGCTTTTCTCGAGGAGGTTTAAACTCAACGGAAAGTTTAATCTTGGCCTATGGTTCACTTACCGATTCCCGACCTATGGTACCACTGGAGTTAAGATCTCGTTATTGAAGGAGTGGTTTAGGGGCGGTGCAGTTTATAGAAGTGAAATTCAGGATGTTGTCTTTCTCGGTGCAGGTGGAGCCCTTAACGAAAAGTCCATTTATGGGAATTGGGCCTATTACGAGTATGAAGGGGAGATTGATGATGATCCTGACTCGGTGAGACTCTTAATAAACTTCACGAAGGATAGCTCTTCGGAGACCTATTGGGGGCTTGACAATTTAAGAGTTAATAGTGTGAATAACAACAGTTTCAGTAGGGAAGAAATTGCCTTTGAAGGGGTTAAGGTACTAAACTTTCCTAACACACTAAGGGGTGAAACCTTAAAGCTGCTTGCATTGTCAAAGAGGTCTGGAATTTTAACGGTTGAATTTTTTGATGCAGGAGGAAGGGAAGTTAAGGGTTATAACCTGGCTTTAAAGGAAGGCTTAAATGAGTGGATTTTACCCCTCACTGGGGTTAAAAATGGGATTTATTTTGTTAGAATTTTAAACTCAACAAAAAGGGTGGTGATAGCAAAATGAGTATTAAATATCAGAGGCCAAGGGGAACAAGGGATATCCTCCCTGAGGAGGAAAAGTTCAGGGAGGGATTAATTATAAAAGCCAGGAGAGTTCTTGAAAGTTATGGTTATACCTTCATGATCACTCCCACCTTCGAATATGCTGAACTGTTTTCCAGAAGTATTGGTACCACTACCGATATCGTTGAAAAGGAGATGTTTGTTTTTCAGGATCGGGGTGATAGACTATTGGCTTTAAGACCTGAAGGTACTGCTTCCATTATCAGGGCCTTTCTGGAGAATCAAATACATCCTCCTGCGAAGCTTGCTTATGTTATGAATATGTTTAGAGCCGAGAGACCTCAAAGGGGAAGGTACAGGGAGTTCTGGCAAATTGGTGCTGAGGCACTTGGCATCAGGGACCCGCTACTCGATGCAGAAGTAATTGAAATGGCTGTTAGAGTTCTTAAAGAAATGGGCCTTGAGAATTTTCAACTGGAAATAAATTCCATTGGTACTCCCGAGGAAAGGGAAATCTATAAGAGAACCCTCCTCGATTATATCGAGGAGAAAGAGCTTATGAAGGAATTCACCTTGTGTGAATCGTGTAACCGGAGAAAAACGACCAATGTTTTGAGGATTTTGGATTGTGAAATCGATGCTCCAAAACTTTATGATGCACCAGTGATTCTGGAATTCCTCTCCCGTGAATCCTATCGTTATTTTGAAGAGGTACAATCCTATTTAAATAGCTGGGGAATTGAATATACGATAAATCCGAAACTTGTCAGAGGCCTCGATTACTATACCCACACCGTATTTGAAATTAAAGTTAAGGAACTGGGGGCGCAGGATACTGTTTGCGGCGGTGGGAGGTATGACAGACTGGTTGAAGAGCTTGGGGGTCCTGCAACTCCTGCAATGGGATTTGCCATAGGCCTTGATAGGGTTGTGGTTGCAATGGAAAACAAAATTCCAAAGCTTAAAGGGCCATTTTATTTTGTCGCCACGGTAGGGGAGATGGAAAGGGGGTACGGAATAAGGCTATTGAAGAAATTGAGGGAGTGGTACATTCCTTCGGACATGTGCTACGAGCTCAAGAGTTTGAAGGCGCAGTTAAAGATTGCGGATAGGATAAGGGCTCAAAGGGCAGTAATTGTGGGTGAAGACGAAATAATGCGGGGAAAGGTAAGAGTCAGAAATATGGAGACAGGCGAAGAGGTTGAGGTAGATGAAAATGAATTGAAGGCAATTTATGAAAGAGAAATTTCAAGAAATCCAACTACTTAAAAAAGTTCAGGAGGAACTCAGAAATCTTGTAATTACTGTAAATAAACTCCAGGACTATAAATATATTGGAGGATGTGACGTCTCTTACAGGGGAGATGAAGGTGTTGGGGTTTTCGTGGTGTTTAATAGGCAGTTTAAATTGCTCGATGTGGCCATCGTAAAGAGGAAGGTGGATTTTCCCTATATACCCGGCTATTTGGCCTTCAGAGAGGTTCCGTTCCTCATTGATTCTTATAATAGGCTTCAGTTGAAACCGGATATAGTACTCGTTGATGGGCAGGGTATTGCTCACCCACGGGGATTTGGTGTAGCTTCGCATTTTGGTGTCTTGCTGAACATCCCCACAATTGGGGTAGCAAAAAGCAGGCTATATGGCCATTGTGAAATGCCCGAACCTGTGCGCGGAAACTTTACTTACCTGCGAGATGAAAATAACAACATTATTGGGGCTTGCCTTGTCACTAAGGATAGGTCTAAACCAATATACGTCTCCATTGGTCACTTAGTTGACCTTGACACGGCCATAAGGGTCGTTCTTGAAAACACTTTGCATTATAAGATTCCAGAGCCCTTGAGGGTGGCTCATCATTACACCCAAAGAGAAAATAGGAGGTCTTATGAGTAAAGTTGCAGTTGTGACAGGTGGATCAAGGGGTATTGGATTTGCTATAGCCGAGGAACTCGGGAAGAAAGGCTATATTCCGATTATTACAGCCAGGAAAGAAGAGGAACTTGCAAAGGCGCAAGAGGAGTTGAAATCCAAGGGCATCGAGAGTAGTTATAAGGTATTGGATGTAACGGATTATAAGGCCTGTAGGGATTTGGCGGATGAGATTTACAATCGATACGGCAGAATAGACATCCTTGTGAATAATGCGGGAATTACTAAAGATAAGTTGTTTATACGGATGGCTCCCACTGATTGGGAAGAGGTTATAAGAATAAACCTTTTTGGGACCTTCAATATGACCCACGCTGTTCTCAAATATATGGTTAATGCTAAAGCAGGTGTGATAATCAATATTTCCTCCGTTGTGGGCATAACTGGAAATGCAGGACAGACCAACTATTCTGCCTCCAAAGCGGGAGTTATAGCCTTTACCAGGTCCCTTGCAAAGGAAGTTGGAGGCTGGGGCATTCGGGTGGTCGCCGTAGCACCGGGTTTCATTGAAACTTCAATGACCGATAAACTTTCAGAGGAGATAAAGAAGGATTATCTTTCTAAAATTTCTCTAAAAAGATTTGGAAAGCCTGAAGATGTGGCAAAGTTGGTAGCCTTCCTTGTGAGTGAAGAGGCTAACTACATTACAGGCCAGGTTCTAACCATTGACGGTGGTTTAATCTGATTTTTTAATTGGGATCATCTCGGGCTCAACGGATACAATTTTTATCGGTGGGGGTGCATCCACTTCCAACTTATAAAAGGAAAGATTTTCTGTGCTGTCAACGGGAATTGCTCTTATGATAAAGGTTTTTGATGAAATTTTGTAATCAGCAGGCCGCAGGAAGGCGATTTTAATTCTCTGCTCGAACTTCCTGCTTCTCAACCAGATAGAGTCTGGATACAATGTATCCAAAGTAAGTTTGACTGTGAAATCGACATTATTCTCGATTTTTAAAAAATTGCTTCTAAGGTTTTCTATTCTTGCTACTAAAAGAGTATCGCTGGATTTCTTGATTTTTATGGGCTCTAAAGGTACGAATTGAATTTTACTTACTATAGAGGCGGGTCCAATTATGTTTGTTGATTCTGGAATGACGTTAATCGATTTAACGAAGAGGGCATTATTTTGTAGTAAAATCGAGACAGCCTTAACTGGCACTTTTCTCCTCTGAATTCTATCCACCTGAACAAGAAACGTTCTTGGGTTAACGTCAAAAATCTCTATGTCTTTTAGTGAAATTGGCAGGTCATCGTAATCAAATTTTACCTCATTAACTCCGTATCGCAGATTAGAAAGATTTTTGTGAAGGACTTTTTCAGAAAATTTGATTCTGAGGAAAGTTTTTCCTGAAGTTTTAATGGAAGCGTTTAGGTATTCAGGTAGTTCACTTATAATTACTAACGAATCCCCCAGTCCTTGAACGGTGTAGGAGACCTTAAAAGGGATGGTGTAAACTGAAATTTCATCAGTAGTTGCATTAAACCACACGAGGATGCCCAGGATTAGAGAAATTATCTTTAGGTCAAGGTTTTCTTTCAAAAAATTGAGCTTTTTCATGCCTGCTTAATCAATAGCTCTTCTAAGTATTTCCTAAGATTTTCAAAAGTTAAGCTCTCCGACAAAACACCCTTGTGTGCTATTCTTATCGATCTTCTTTCCTCTGAAATTACTATTGCTAAGCAATCAAAGTGTTCAGTGACGCCAAGAGCAGCCCTGTGTCTTGTACCTAAGCTTCCTTCGATAATTCCCACCTGAGAAAGGGGCAAAATGGTTCTGGCGCCGATTATGTGATTACCTCTTATTATTATTGCACCATCGTGTAAAGGGCTGTCAGGGAGGAAGATGGAAAGAATAAGAGGTGCTGAGAGAGTTGCGTATATTTTAACTCCGCTTTCCGTAATCAGCTCATCCAGCCTCATATTCCTTTCTATAACTATTAGGCCACCAATTCCCCTTTGAACCATCTGCCGTATTGCCCTCTCTAACTCTTGTATTTCTACAATTCCGATCCTCTTCCTTTCCCCGATAAAGGTGCCAGTTCCAATTACCGCCAGCCCCTTTCGAATCTCGGGTTGGAAGATGACAATTAGCGCTAATAGACCATATCTTGTAAAGGCTGAAAGTAACCACATCAACCCTTTCAGGTTGAAAAAGGTAGATATGGCAGAAAGTCCAATGACTGCAATAAGACCCATGATAATGTAAATTGTTCTGGTGCCCTTGAATAGCTTCAGGATATAATAAATGATGATCGTGACAAGGACAATATCAGCAAAATCACGTACGGTAAAAGGGTAAAATTTCATAGTTAAATTTTACTCCACAATTTAAGCCCTACAAAAGTGGAGGGTGGAGTTTCGTTTAAAAAGAGGTTATAATTAACGCATGAAAAAAATGATTTTTCTCGTGGTGTTTATTCTTTGTAGTTGCAATTTAAAAAAGAATTCCGCTCCTATTCCCGAGATCGTAGAAATTCCAGACTCTGCACATCCGAAGGAGACCATTTCTATTAAAGTAAGGGCGACCGATCCCGATGGCGATTATGTCAGCGTAAGGGTGGACTTTGGGGATGGAAGGGTCTCAGATTTCTCGGAATGGGTGAAGTCGGGAACGATTGTGATCTTCCAAAAGACATACACTGCGCCTGGTGATTATTACGTAACGGTTCAGGCTAAGGATTTTGAAGGGAATTACAGCTTGTGGTCTTCGGGAAGAACCATAAGAATAGAATAGCGTTATGCTCCACGATTCAACCTTCATTGAAATTCTTGATATTATAAAAAGGCAGAGTTCCTGTGTTTATTACAAAACAGGCGCCTTGGTCGTTAAGGAAAACCGTATAGTTTCTATGGGTTATAACGGCTCTCCTTCGGGCTTTCCTCAGTGTGATGAGCTTCAGGAAGTCCTTGAATTTGCTTATAACAACAAAGAAAGTGTAAGAAATTGCTTGGAAAGTGGGGGGATTGAATCCTTCGCAAGGGAATACTTTGACAGATTTAAGTACTTTTACAAATATTCTAAGGATTTTATCAAATTCTTTGGTAAAAAACTGGAAGAAGTGCTAAGGAGGATTGTAGAAGGAGAAGCCGGCTCAGAAGATTTCTACAATTTAAATTTTATACACTCACGATATGAGATCCATGCGGAGCAGAATGCTATCGCCTTTTCTCTTAAGGCAGGTACCAATATCACGGGGGCTACCCTTTATTCGTCCCTTTTACCCTGTATGGAATGTGCCAAGTTGATCGTGGCGTCGGGGATAAAAAGGGTTGTATACATAGAGGATTATGAAGATAAAAGATTTAAAGAAACTTCAAAAACTTTCCTTGAAATCAATGGGATTAAGGTAGATAAGCTAATTAAGGACTAATTATTTTTCGAATAGGCGGTTGCTTAAAAATTTCCACTTAAAACTTTGTAAATTGGTTTGTATGGTTTAACCGATGGATTTGTTTGCACAGAAGTGATAAAAGGAAAAAGATTTGAGAATGCCTTTTTTATCTTGGAAACTGCTCTGCCCTGATAAAGCTATTGATTAGAATAATTTGCAGCACTCACCCAATTTTTGCTTCGCAAAAACTTCTTTCATGCTTGAACTCTATGTTTTTTTAAACGTCATATGTTCAAAATTATAAAATCGCCAAAAATTATTTTAGAGGGGAATGAAATTCTTTTAAGCCTTCGAATAAAATTTTCCTGGTAATTCTTGAATTAGCCCCTTGATTTCGAGCTGGAATAGAATGGATAAAAGATCGGATACTAAAAGCCCTGTTTCAGCAATTAGTTCATCGAAGTGCTTGGGTTCGTGATATATCTTCTCAAAAACAATTTTTTCAAGGTCTGTAAGGGAGTCTCCCCTCTCGGACTTTGCCTTTTTTGTTGACTCTATTCCAAAGTCCTCTAAAATGTCTTCAACGCATGTAACAGGCTTTGCGCCATCTTTAATCAATTTATTGGTCCCCGCTGAAGCTGGGGAATTAATGGGTCCAGGTACCGCATATACCTCTTTGCCCAATTCTACAGCCCATCTGGCCGTAATTAAGGCCCCGCTTTTTTCACCGGCCTCAACAATAACGACGCAGTCAGACATTCCCGCAATTAGCCTGTTCCTTTTTGGAAAGTTCTCCTTTAAGGGTCTTGTTCCTGGGAAAAATTCAGAAATTAAAGCCCCCGTTTGAGCGATCTTCTCGAAAAGTTTGCTATTTTCAGGAGGGTATGTCACATCAATTCCACAGCCGAGGATAGAAGTGGTCTTACCGTCCTTTTTTATTGCAGTTTGGTGTGCTACTGTATCGATTCCCCTTGCTCCACCTGAAACTATGTGAAATTTATTTTCTATGAGTTCTTCGCATAGTTTTCTGGTAACCTGAATTCCGTAGTTTGTAGGGTTTCGTGTTCCAACGATTGCAATCTTTTTCTCCTTTGGGGGTGGGAGAGTCCCTTTGTAAAATATAACGGGTGGAAAAATTTCTTTTATTTTAAACTCTTCAGGATACTCTTGAAAGGTGAAATCGATACATTTTATGCCCCTATCTTTAAGCTGTGAAGCAATTTTTAATGAGAGTTGGAGATTAGCGCTTTTAATTTGGACTGCTAATTTTTCCGGAACTATCTCTTTGAGTTCCTTAAGGCTTGCCTCGAAGACCTTCTTCGCTGATCCAAAATGGGAAACCAGTTTTTTGTAATAAACAGGTCCCACTCCTTGAATCGAATACAGAGTATAAATATATTCCTGCATCTTCAGTTGGGGTAGTAACTCCAGAGGTCGACTTCTGCCAAGGCGTTTTTAAAATCTTCGTATTTGCTTAAAAGAGAGTTCCTTATGTGCCCAATTTCACTGTTTTTTATGTTCTTTGTAATCTCGTAAAAAGCCAAAGCATTGAGGGCATTCATACTGACTAACTCCTTAATCTCTTTTGTGTCTGCTTGGTAATTATCATTTTGTAGCATTTTGAGTAGTATCTCAAATAGCCTCTTCCGTGTGAAAATATATTCGCTCTTCGTCTCAACTGCTTCCAGAAGGGTTCTGGCCTCATCAACCTCATTGTTTTTCAAAAGATTTTGAATTAATGCAAGCAACATCAAATTGGCTTTGTAAATATTCCCTCTCTTTTTTTCGTTGTTAATCTCTTGTTTTGTAAAGATTAGGCCCTCTTTTGTAGAACCAGACTTGACCTGCAAAAGCCCAAGGTAAAAACGGTAGGGGTAGTTCGTTTTGGGGTTTATGTTTAGAATATCATCGATTGAAAACCTTATAAAGCTTTCAGCACTACGCGGTGGCAGTAGGTAGAGGTATATTTTCCCTATCTCTTCGAGCAATGTTTCTTTTAAGTGCTTGTTTTTGATTTCATTCAGCGACCACAACACGTTTTCGATGTGGGTTAGTGCATCGTGGAATTTAAAAGCGAGGAGCAACATTTCCGCCAATTTTAATTCGAGGAATGTCGTTTTTTCTATACTTTTGGATGCCTTCAGAGCCTTCGTGTAATATTCTATAGCTTTGCTAATTTTGTTTTTGTAAAATTCACAATCGCCCAAGGTTTCAAAAATATTTACCTTTCCATTTTGAAAAGGGCCACTAGACTTAGATTTGAATTTTTCAAGAACCATCTGAGTGTTGCATTCAAGTTTATCTGCGTTGTAATCAATTTTGAGTTTAAGCAATAGTAGTTCCTTTGATAGCCTTTTTTGTTGTGCAAGATATTCCTTGAGAAATCTTGAGACAGTCTTCGTTTCTCCAAGCTCAGTTAAAAGTTCAATTACTTTTGGAATTAATCGCTTTTGTTCCTTTGCCTCTGTTTTAAGGCCGTTAATGTAGTCAAGTGCCTTTTGGTACTCACCCATGCTAATAAAAAGATTTATAATGGTTTCGTTTATGGATGTTTTTTGCCTTTTTGTTTTTGCAAATAATTTTGCTTTTTTTGCATGTTGATATGCTTTCTCGTATTGTTCTTTCTTTAATTCTTCGTTTATGGCCTCGTAATAGAATTTAAAGGCGTTTTTGTAATCTCCCGAAAGTTCGAAGTGCCTTGCTATTTCCCAGGTAGCAACTGGAAAACCGTTCATTTTTTTAGTATGAAGTAACTGGGCATAATGGCCGTGGATTTTTTTAACTTCTCTCTCAGGTAAATTCAGGAGAGGATGAAATTCTACGACCGGATGGTTAGAGTGAATTTTGTTCTTTATTATTCTAATAATTCCTTTGCTGCTTAAATTTTCGATAATTTTTTCTATGTTTTGAGTTTTTACTTTTGGAAATAGTTTTATGAGGTCTATATTGTCCACCGGCCCTGCGGAAGATAGAATTACATAAGTTACTAATTTTTCGTCTTTGCTCATTGATTCGAAAAATTTTTGCGATTTTTCAGGGTAATATTCTTCATAGGGAAACTCTGAATTCTCGTTTAAAACCCAACCCGAGTTCTCGTCCCATCTAAAAAAGTTCTTAGAGTTGAGGACTTTTAATATCCAGATGAGTTTCGAATAACTCTTCATACTTCGGTAGTAAAGAAGTTCTAAAATCTCCCGATTAACATTGGGACTTATGAAGAAAGACTGTAAGGTCTTCTGGACATCTTCGATGGTTATTGAGTCTATTTTAATGGAGGAATTGGGGTCGCTTATGAGTCTGATTTTTTTGAATCCTTTTTCGTTCCGTATTGTTAAAAAATTCCCCTTTTCTTCTTCAGCAAGGGTTACTTTGCCATTTGTAAATATCTGTATAGCCTCCACTGCAAGGAATGGATTTTCTTCAGGTAAATCAACAAAAATCTCCTTATTATCCGAATCTATTAATTCCGCAACCTTTTTGTAACCTTCAATATTTGGAATATGGAGATGCCTCCTGTTATTGCTAATTTTTTCGTAAAACTTTTGAAACAGAAGGGCAGGAGGGCTTTCAAACTTTTTCAAGTTAAGAGTTGCGCTGTTTAGTTTTCCTCTTAGAAACTTTTTGTAGATTTCCTGTTGCCTCAATTTCATTAAAAAACTTTTAGGATCTCTTGTCAATATAAGAAGTGAGGAATTGCTGAAGATGAAAATAGCTTCCTTTCCTGAAGATGTGCTGACTTGCATTAAAGGTTTAAGG
Organism: candidate division WOR-3 bacterium; assembly: GCA_039803545.1. Lineage (NCBI taxonomy): Bacteria > Pseudomonadati > Caldifarciminota > Caldifarciminota bacterium. Next base: position 14,876 of record JBDRYS010000001.1, read on the forward strand.
AGCTCGGCTGTTCCAATGAGTGGGTATTCTAAGTAGAGAAGGTGGACATGAGAATCTTTTGTTGAAAAGTGGGCTAAGTGAGTTAAAAAATCAAAAAAATTAAAAGCCAATGCAAAATCAGGGTTTTCCATTTGCTAAAAGGATAAATCTTTTCCTGTAATCTTTCAAACGGACGGATTTTTAAGGCTTCGACAAAATTTTCCATTTCGACAATTTTGTCGAGAATGGACAAGGAAGATGCCTTTGAAGAACTAAAAAAGTGTTTGGCACAAAATTTGCAGAATAATTTTTAGCACAAAACAGGAGGTGCGAAATGAGGTACACCAACATAATAAAAATAGCATGGCTCCCTCTCCTTCTGGGCTTGGCCTTTGCCCAGGAGAATACAGGTACACAAAAGGACTCAACAAACAATTACCGCTACCGGGAACAGTACAGGTATCAGGAACACGTCAGGAATCAAGGGGATACGATTAAGGTAATGTCGGGTGAGAGGATAATGAATCAGGGGGATACGATACAAATTCGGACTACGAAATCTGTTAAAAATCCTGCAGTACAGAGTGAAATGACCGTTGAAAAAACTATATCCAAAGATGGAAACACTCTCATTCAGATTGAAAAAACAGTTATCACGCCAAAGGATACTATTACCATTCAAAAGGAAGTGGGTTCAGCGAGCAGAGATACTGTGAGGACAAGGGAACGCCAGAGGATAAGGAACGATTCTGGTTGTGATGGAACTCCAGACACGTTAAGGATTAGGGAAAGAGAACACTTGAGATTAAGGGATGGTAGCTCCTCAGGAAGCGAAGGAATTGGGACTGGTTTAGGATCCGGCGCGACGCAGAGAAGAAGTAGAAGAAGTAATTAATAGCCAACTCTTTGGGGCGCACACGGTCAAAGACCGTGTGCGCCCCCTTATAATTTTAACAGGAGGTTCAAATGTTAATTTTCATATTGTTTCAGTTAACTCAGCTAAACCTTAGTTTCCATAGGGGATTCGATACGAATTTGATGCTGGACACCAGTTATCTTCATGATTATTACAACGGGCTGGATCTTACCTTTGGTCACTACCCCATTGAGAAACCATGGGGATATGAATTGGCTCTTGGTGGTAGCTTTTTTGACAATTACACAAGCATGAACTTTTTAACTTTTCGTGGCAACCTGTCTTATTTTAAGGATTTTGGAGAAGCGGGAAACTACATGGAAAGCGGGGTCGATTTTACATGGGATGTTATATCACCGTACAAATCTTTAACTATAACGCCCGGTGTTGCATCTAAAATTTATCTTGGGGAAAAGAAGATGTTTAATATTATCCCGAGCTGGGATTTAAATCTCTTGTTAGCTGACGAAAGTTATAATTTCGACAATATTCCAAAATTGAGGCTTAATGGCAATTTCTTTGGAATTTCAGCGGCACTAACAGGGATGTTAAAATGGAGGTACGGTGCAACCTATGTTGTCTCTTCAACAGGGATAGGATATTCGCCTTACGCGGCCCGTTATACCTGGGTTACAAAAAGTCTTTCTGCGGGAAATGCCGGTATCAGATTGGGAAAAAGGTTTGGTGGCCTTCTGGGTATATTCTATGAATTTGATTATCACTTTTTGCCCACCAGCAACTTAGTAAGTGTGGATAATCTAAAACAAAGGCTTGATCCACTTAACGAGGAAGAGTTTGCGTACAGTGGAATTTCCAATACCTTTAATGTAAGTTTAATAGTTAGCAAGGTAGCAATTGATTATACCTTTGCGTTGAGTTCTAAGGATTATAGTATTGTCGATACTACCCAATCACCTGTTTCACGCCATGACAATGTGTTGGTTCACAGCATTACTGGCAGTATTTCCCTTTTTAAAAAGAGATTTGAGGTTGGTTTATCCGGCTTTTTCCGTTACGAATCCAATACCTCAACAATGCAAGGATTTTCCTATACACGAAAAGAGGGTGGCGTTGGGCTTTATATGGGCTTATAGGAGGTGTTTATGCACTTTTTGCTTTTAGTTGTTTTAACGGTGATCCCAAAGTATTTTTACAATGTTAGTGATACTGCAACGGTTAAGGGAGAAGTACTCAGTGTTGAAAGGGAGCAGATAGAAGGAAGTGAAGTTTATCATGTTGTGTTATCTTTTAAAAGCGTTGACACCACTTTAAAAGTGGTATTGGGACCAGCCTGGTTCATTGAGGAGATACCGAGGAGAGGTGATTCCTGTGTGGTAAGTGGGTCTGTTTTTAGGACAGAAAATGGAATATACTTAATCGCGAGAAAACTGTTTAACAGCAGAACAAAGACCTCTATGTCACTGAGGACAGAAAGTGGATTTCCTCTCTGGTATAGACAAAGAGCTTCTGAAAGGTTTATGGATCGGGCTGAAGGGGGGCAGAATAGGCAGAGGCAAAGGCAAAGGTAATTAATGAATTTTAGAAAACTTGTTCTTGTTTTCTTCATTGATATTGTGTTAGTAGTTTCTTTTTTCGTCTATTTAGTCCAAGAACAGCAAAGGATTTTTAGGGAAGAAAGCAAAAGAGACGCTCAACTTCGATCTGTGCTTGTACGCCAGATGTTTTCCCACCTGGTAAAGAGTGGAAAAGAAATAGACGACTCACTCTTGAAAGTTGTAGTAGATTCTACAAACCTTGATTATGTTGCCCTCCTGGGAGGAAGAAAACTTCTTCACTGGGCTTCGAAATATGAAGGTTTTTTACCCGTCGAGAGTTTTGAAGAGATAAAACCGGGTCGAGTGAGGTTGATTAAACTTCCAGATTATTCGATAGTCGAATTTTCTTTTTATTTAGATTCCACTATAGTTGTTTGTGGCTTTTCCGATGAACCTTTTTCCAAATTAACGAGGATCACTGTGTATGGTATGGCATTTTTAGTGGTAGTGTTGTTGATAATATTCGGCATTACTACGTTTTCCTTTTATTTTTTAAATCGGAAGCTCAAAGAGAGGGAGCTGGTCCTCGTCAAAGAGGAAGAAAAGGCAAAGTATTTCAGGGAACTTGCAGGATTTTCAAGCCAGGTTGCTCATGAGATAAAGAACCCTTTAAATTCAATAAGTATGGCTATACAGCTTGCCAAACAGAAAGGTTTGTCAGGAGATTTGCTGAAAATTATAGAAGATGAAACAAACAGGTTAAATTCGATAGTTAAACGCTTTTCTTCTGTTTCCAAAGGGATAGAGATGCACTTGGAAGAGGTAGATTTGACGAAAGTGGTAAGTGATGTTATCACTGATGCAAAGGTCTTTGCCACGGCATATGGGGTTAAAATAGAATTTAATGCAAATGGGTTTTCTCAAAAGGTTAAAACGGACCCCTTATTGCTAAAACAGGCTCTTTTTAATATAATTAAAAATGCCATCGAGGCCTTTGAAGGAGTTTTTAGAGAAGAGAAAGTGGTAAAAGTCAACCTCAAAAAAGAAAAAAGGAAGGTTATTATATCCATTGAAGATAATGGTTCGGGAATGACTGATGAGGAGGTAAAGAGGGCCTTTGACTTATTTTACTCGACCAAATCTCAGGGTATGGGACTGGGTTTAAGTGTGGTGCGAAGAATTATGGATGCCCTTGGTGGAGAAGTCAGGTTGGTGAGCAAGAAAGGCGAAGGGACGAAGGTGGAGTTAATTCTTACCCATGGCTGAGGAATATACAATTTTAGTCGTCGAAGACGAAGAAAATGCGCGTAAACTCCTTCTGGAATATTTAGGGAATAACGGATATAAAGTTTTTGGCTGTGCCACCGGCGAGGAGGCACTTCAATTTTGCAGGGAAAATTTTGTCGATTTTGCACTGCTCGATATAAGGCTACCCGGAGTGAGCGGGATAGATCTCATTCCAAAGCTTAAGGAAACAAATCCCCTTATAAAGGTCATAATGGTTACTGCCCTTGGTGATGTAGATTTGGTTGTAAGGGCTATGTCTATGGGCGCTTCAGATTACGTGGTTAAACCCGTAAACCTTGAAAAACTGTTAGCAAAAATCGAGGAGATAAAGCCCAAACATATTGAGGAAGTGGAATTAAAGGCTATCAAAGATATCTCTGAACTTCACCTCCCTGAGTTTGTATACGCATCTGACAAGATGAAGAAAGTGCTTTATTATGTAGTGAGAGCAGCCCGATCCAATGCGCCCTGTTTGATAACAGGTGAAACGGGTACAGGAAAGACTGCCCTTGCACGAATTATCCATTCCCTTTCTTCGAGGAGAGACGGCCCCTTTGTGGATGTTCATTTACAATCTATACCTGAGACCCTCATTGAAAGTGAACTTTTCGGATATGAAAAGGGAGCCTTTACCGGTGCCGATAAGAGCTACGAGGGGCTTATAGTAAGGGCTCAAGGAGGCACCCTTTTCCTTGATGAAATCGGGGAGCTCAAAAGAGAAATGCAGGTAAAATTGCTTAAGGTGATTGAAGAAAAAATGGTTAGACCGGTAGGTGGAACGCAGCCCAAAAAGGTGGATTTTCGTTTAATTACTGCAACTAACAGGGATATTAAAAAAGAAGTCAAACAGGGCACTTTTCGAGAGGATCTTTACTATCGAATCAATGTGATTGAAATTGCTGTTCCACCCCTAAGGGAGCGGAGGGAGGATATTCCTGTTTTATTGGATTATTTTCTCAAGAAATACAGTAAATCAGAAGGAAAAGAAATAAAGGGCTTTTCAAAGGAGGCGCTAAAATACCTTTTAAGGTATCACTACCCTGGCAATGTTAGAGAGTTGAGCAATATTGTGGAGAGAGCAACCGTAATGGCTACCAAAAACGTAATAGACGTGAGTGATTTACCTGAAGAAGTTGTGAGAAGTAGTGCTGCTCATAGCAAATTTGTTTCAGGCGGTGTAACTACTTTGCCAGAGGTCTTAAAGGAGATCGAAAAGAATATGATCCTTGAAGCTCTAAAGGAGGAAAATTTTGTAAAATTAAGGGCAGCGAAGAAACTTGGGATTTCAGAACGTGTTCTAAGGTATAAAATGAAGTTATATGGAATTGAAGATGGAAAGGGCGATAGTTAAGGGGAACCCCATCCAAATGTCCAATCATCCGTGGGTATACTCAGGCAATATCTTATCATGCAACGCACCCAAGGGCGCCTGTGTGGAGGTTTATTCAAGAAAGGGTGTATTTCTGGGATCGGCTATTTACAATCCTGATTCTTCTATCGCTCTAAGGTTTTATTCCCGGGAAAGGGAAGAACTCAGTTATTTGTTCATTAAGGAAAAACTCATAGTGGCTGATAAAAAACGGAGAAAGCACTTTAATAAGCCTTATTATAGAGTTGCCTTCAGTGAGAGCGATGATTTGCCCGGTCTAATAGTTGATCGATATGGAGATGGCTTTGTTTTTCAAATAAATTCTTACGGGATGGAGGTAAGGCGGGAAGAGGTTATTAAGGCCATCTTTGATGCCTTTTCCCCTTCTTTCATTGTAGAAAAGAGCGAGGGGCACGCAAGAAAAGTCGAAGGTCTAAAGGAGAAGACAGAAGTTGTTGTAAATAAGGCATCTTATAATTTGTCAAGAATTATTGTGGAGGAGGACGGCCTTAAATTCTATGTAGACCTTATAAATGGTCAAAAGACTGGTTTCTTTTACGACCAGAGATACAATCGCGCCTTAATTGAAGATAGTTTGAAGGGAAATTATGTTCTGGATCTCTTTTCATACATAGGTGCCTTTTCTCTAAGGGCTCTAAGAAAGGGTAAAAAGGTATTTGCCATTGATATTTCAGAGGAGTCGATCGCTTTATTAAAAGAGAACGTAAAGCTGAACGGGCTCCCCGAGGAAAATTTAGTTTGTGAGGTGAAGGATGCCTTTGAATTCTATAAAGAAATTGCCACTTTAAAGATGAAGTTTGACTTTGTCATCGTTGATCCGCCTTCCGTTGTTAGGCGTGCATCGGACCTTGAAAATGCCTTAAAATCATATATAACGCTACTAAATGGAGTTTTTAGCATGTTAGAAAAGGGTGGTGTTGTAGCTGTTTTTTCTTGCAGTAATCATATTAAATGGGAGCATTTATACTCTGTAGCCCAGAGAAGCACTGGGTTAAGCCAGAGGAATTTCAGAGTAGTGAGGCTTTTAAATCAGGATTTCAGGGATCATATAGTACCTGTGAATTTTCCCGAAGCAGAATATTTAAGGGGTTTTCTTTTAGAGGAGGATTTGTAGATGGCAAATTACATTTTTATGTTTCCAGGCCAAGGCTCACAGTATGTGGGCATGATGCAGGATATCTATAATAAGTTTGATAAGGTAAAGTATCTTCTGCGGGAAGTGGAAGATATCCTCGGGTTTCCTCTCGGTTATACAATGTTCAATGGACCTGATGAAGTCCTCACAAGGACTTTATATACCCAACCCGCTATTTTTACGCATAGTGCAGCGATAGTTCATATTTTGAGAGAGAATGGAATTGAACCTTTTGTAACGATGGGACACAGTTTAGGTGAAATAACAGCCCTCTTTGCAGCAGGTGCACTCAATTTCCATGATGCAGCAAAAGTGGTTGCGAAACGGGCAGAACTAATGGATAGGGTGTATGAGCGAGGTGGTATGTCAGCCGTAATTGGTCTCGAATTGGAGAAAATTAAGGAAATTCTTGAAGGATTCAAAAATAGGGTGGTTATAGCTAATATTAATTCGCCTTCCCAGGTTGTCATATCCGGTTACTTAGATGACCTTGAACTTGTTGAAGAGAAACTCAAAGAGGCAGGTGCTAAGAGGATAATCAGACTTAAGGTTTCCAATGCCTTTCATTCTCCTTTGATGCGGCCTGCACAGGAAGAGTTTGCAGAGTTTCTAAGGGACATAAAGTTTGAAGCCCCGAGGGTTCCAGTAATTCCCAATGTGGAGCCCGGTCTGGAATCAAATCCCATTATGCTAAAGGAATTGCTGATTAAACAACTGTGTGGTACTGTAAGATGGGTTGAATCCCTAAAGGTAGCCAGTAGAATTAAGAATGCAACCTTTGTAGAGATCGGTCCAAAACGGGTTCTTGGTAGACTTCTTAAGGAAACCCTTGGAGAAGTGCCCTATTTCTCAATCGATACATACGAGGAGCTATTAGAATTTCTGAATCAAGCTAAATCTTGAAAATACCGCGGGTTTATTTTATACTAATAAACTCAAAAAGTTAAGGAGGCAATATGAGGAATTACGAAATGGTGGTAATTTTGGATACTGCTCTTGCAGACACAGACAGGGATTCTCTTATTGGAAAATTGAAAAACATAATTGAGAAGAAAGGCAAACTGCAGGCAATGGAAGTTTGGGGAAAACGTGAATTGGCTTACGAGATAAATCATCGGAAGGAAGGATTTTACGTAATTTTCAATTTTGAAGCCCCACCAGAGACTATCAATGAGTTAAAGCAGGAAATAAGGATGAATAAATCTTACCTCAGAGAGTTGATTGTGAGGAAATAATGGCTGAGCTAAGATTTCCCAATATAAATCTGATCGTTCTTTCTGGTCGCCTTGTAGAGGATGGAGTTGTAAGATATACTCCTCAGGGTACCGCTGTGTGTACGGTTCGCTTTGCCAGCGATAGAAACTTTAAAAATGCCCAAGGACAGTGGGTAAAAGAGCCTCTTTTCATCAATTTAGTTCTATTTAGGGAAATTGCAGAAAGAAGTGCGGGAAGGTTGAAAAAGGGTACACCTTTGATTGTTGAAGGTGCATTGAGGTCAAGGACTTACGAAAGTAGAGAAGGGCAGAGAAGAACAGTATACGAGATTGTTGTTAGAAAGCTCCATTTACTTGAAAAGGCTGAGGAAGAAACCATTTACGTACCTGAGGAAGAGGAAATTGTTGAAGAACCGGCTTTACCCGGTGATGTACCTGGGGAAGAGCCTAATGAAGAAGAGGAAGATTTACCATTTTAAATTAAATTAGGAGAGGAGGTTTGTAAATGACCAAAAAGATGAGAGTTAGAGAGAGTACCTGTGAGTTTTGTAAGGACGGGGTGAGAGAAATTGATTATAAAAACGTTGAAGTTTTGTCTAAGTATATATCAAAGAAGGGGAAAATATTACCCCGTAAAACTACTGGGACTTGCGCTTTCCACCAGAGAAAGCTGGCAAAGGCTATAAAAAGAGCCAGGATTATTGCCCTCCTGCCCTTTGTTGAAAGTTATTATCTTTCATGAAAGTTTATTTGCTGAAGGATGTGCCTAAGGTAGGAAAGGCAGGTGAAATCGTAGAAGTAAGTGATGGGTTTGCAAGGAATTACCTCATTAAGAATGGATTAGCCGAAATCGCAACGGAATCACTGATAAGAAAACTCGAAAGCGAGAAAAGGCTCGCAAAATCGAAAGTCGAACATCAGAAAACTAAGGCTGAGGAAATTAAGAGAAAGATAGAAAGCATTCCCGAGATAGTCTTTGAGAAGTCCTCCTCTAAGGAGGGGAAAATTTTTGGCTCCGTTAGCAGTATCGAAGTTATGGAAGAACTCAAAAAGCACGGAATTCACGTTGAAAAGCAGATGATTCAAATGGAACATATCAAAGAAATCGGAGCTCACAATGTGAAAATCAAATTATACCCGGGTGTTGAGGCAAATTTAAAAATTAGAGTAGTACCTAAGGAAATTGCAAGTCGTTGAATTAGTTGTGGTTAGGGTGCAATTCCCGGAAACTGCAGAAGAGAGCCCTATTGTGTATTTAAAAGAAAAAGAAGGTGATCGTGAACTTCCCATAGTGATTGGAATTAACGAAGCTCAATCGATCAACATGGCTCTCAGTAATTTTAAAACGCCGAGGCCCCTTACCCACGATTTGATTGTAGATATTTTCAAAGCCCTCGGATTAAGGTTAGAGAGGGTTGTAATAAATGATTTGAGAGAAAACACCTATTATGCAAGGCTTATCCTTTTTGATGAGGAACATAAGACTCTTTATAGCATTGATGCCCGACCGTCAGACTCCATAGCAATTGCACTCCGTGCCAAGGCCCCCATTTTTGTCTCGGAGTATGTTTTAAAAAAGGCATTATCCCTTGAAGGAAGCTAATAGGGGTCTTCTAAGGGTAAATTTTTCTGGTATAGAATTTGAAACTCCTTTTTTGCCCGCATCCGGTACCTTTGGTTATGGAGCTGAACCCGGGAACTTTAAGGCAGTTCAATGTTTTGGTGGCCTCGTGACTAAGGGACTTTCTTATAAAAAAAGGGAAGGAAATCCTCCACCGCGAATAAAGGAAACACCCTGTGGGCTAATAAACTCGATTGGACTTGAAAATCCTGGAATCGAAGAGTTTATCGAATCGATACTTCCAGAGATGATTTCTTTTGGTAAGCCAATAATAGTAAATTTGGCAGGGCACGATGAAAGAGAATTCCTTTTGATGACCGAAAGATTAAACCCCTTTAAGGAGATCGTTGCCTATGAGATTAATATCTCTTGCCCTAATGTGTCAAAAGGCGGCTTGGAATTTTTCAAGGATAAAAAGGTTTTAAAATCCCTTCTAAGAAAAATAGCAGAAATTTCAGAAAAAGTTAACATAGTTAAAATTCCCCCTGATATTTTTAACTATGAGGAGTTGGTCGATTTGCTTCTTTCGGAAGGATTCAGGAATATCACTGTTGCGAATACTTACCCGGCGATGGTGCTGGACATTGAAAATTTAGACTTTTACTTTGTTAGAAAATCAGGAGGACTTTCTGGCCCAGCCATATTTCCTTTAACTTTGAGACTTGTGTATGAAATTGCAAGGAAATATAAGGAGATTAACATCATAGCCTCGGGTGGCGTGGTAAGTTATGTAGAAGCAATCCAGTACTTCCTTGTGGGTGCAAAATTGATAGAAATTGGCTCGGGAAACTTTATAGACCCAAACATTGTTTGCAAGATTAAGGCAGACTTAGAAAATTATTTGTTCTCAAAGGGATTTTCTTCAATTTCCGAGGTAATTGGAAGACTCCTCAACTTACAATAAGGGATATAGCTTGAAAGAGATTTTGCCTACTTATCAATATTTTTAACGGAGTATTTTGGCTTTTACTTTACAGGTTTTTTATTTTGGTTTAAAATTTTTACAGAAATGGGAGTGCTAAATGGAAGGTAGGGTCTTAGTTGTAGATCCTGATACAAAGGTAGCAAGAGAAATTCAGGATGCCCTTGGTGACATAGGTCTGACAGTCTACACTGCAGGGTCCTACGATGAGGCGCAATCTTTTTTAAGTTTCTACAAAATTGATTACATGATCATGGACCTTATATTACCGGACAAGAATGGAATCGACCTTTTGATTTATACAAAGCAGCTCAATCCTTCCATCAAGGTTTATGTCTATACAGATGTAAAGGGTGCTACTATAGAGCGTTCGGTTCTCAAAAAGGGTGCTGATGCTTTCATTAACAAGACTGGCAATTTCAGAGAGGATTTTAAAAATATATTCTTTGCTCCTCCGAAAGAAGAACCAAGGGAGCAGGTTGAGGCCGTCGAGGGATTTAAGGGCACCGTCACAGGAGTGGACATTATCGATATGGTTCAGGCCCTCGCCCTTATGGGTAAATCCGTTATGCTAAGCTGTAGGGATTTGAAAACTCGGAAAGAGGGAGTAATTGTTTTTAAAAATGGGGAGATTGTAGATGCTAAAACTGGTTCTAAGCGAGGAGAGGAAGCTCTTTTTGAAATTTTGAGTTGGAAAGACGGGGTTTTTGAAACTAAAAAATATACAGAAGAGCCTGAGAGGACAATTAATGCACCGGTGGATTTGTTGCTTTTAAATTTTGCCCGTCTTAGAGATGAAGCAATGGAGGAGAAAGCTGGAGTATCTTCCCTCACGCTTAATGACGTTGTCAGGTTCTTTCATGCAGAAATTCCAGGTTTTATTGCTGGTATGGTCTTTGACTACGAGGAAGCTACTCCTATCGCCTTTGATACAATTCTTCCTGGAAAAACTTTTCAGGCTTCTGCAACTTTATACGGAGCCATTTTAAAGGCTGCCCAGGAAGCAATGGAGATAGTGACAGAGGGAAAAGAGAAGCGGGAGGAGCTCTCGGAAATTATTATCACTGATAAGAATGATCACGTGGTACTTTTCCCGCTTCCAGTAAACAATTTTGCCGTTTTTATCCTTGTATCGAGGGACACACCTATTCAGGAAGTGCGCTCTGTAGTTTTAAAGTATATTCCTGATATCATCAGGTTGCTTAAAGAGGAAAAGATTTCTTAAAGTGGTCCTCCCTTTTGATGCAAAGATTGTCGAAATTCTCAAAAAGAAAGGTATCTCCTTAGAGACCCTTTTGGAAGGGTATCTTCGCGGAAGACACAGGAGCCCCTTTTATGGCCATAGCCTGGAATTTAAAGACCTCAGACCTTATGAAAAGGGTGACGATTTAAAGTTCATCGATTGGAGACTCTACGGAAGGAGTGAAAAATTTTTTGTAAAAAAGTTTGAAGAGGAAACCAATGTTAGAGTTTTTATCGCTCTCGATATTTCTCGTTCTATGTCTCTATATGATAAAGGAAAGATGGCGAGGGGTGTCGCGGCGGCGATTGCCCTTTTGTCTTACTACTCGAGGGACGCCATTGGCCTTTATCTTTTTAACGAAGGAGAAGTTTTCTTCTTGCCTCCTTCAACCACCTATAAAAATCTATTCCTTCTTCTTGAAAGCCTTGATAAATTCGAGGATTCTGGGAGGACCAATTTTGTTTTAGCGATGCTTGGCCTCGATGAGAGGGTTAGGAAGAGAAGTCTACTGGTGGTAATATCCGATTTTTTGAGTGAGATTGAAAGTATAAAAAAGTTCGTGAGGTTTTTTAAGGGCAAAGGGCATGAAATTATACCTTTGATAGTTTCATCTCAACGGGAAAAAAGTTTGTCAATGCACGAGGCGAGATTAAAAGATATTGAGACAGGCTATGAGCTCAGTTTGAGTAGAGTCGAGAGTTTTCGATATGGAGAAATGATCAATCAGCATTATACCGAGCTTAAAGTTCTCTTAAGAAATTTCGGCATCCCTTTTTTTGAATTCCAGGCGGAGATGGATTTAACATTGCAATTAAGGAGCTTTTTGGAAGGATGAACTTCCTGAGCCCGGTTTTTTTGTATTTTTTGCCACTTTCCCTTCTACCCCTAATTTCACTTTTTCTTAAAAAACGTAGTTCAAGAATTAAGTTCGTCTCCTGGCTCTTTTTACTAAAAGATAGTGAATTTGCCAGGAAAAGAAAATTTCATAGAAACTTGATCATTATCTTAAGGTGTCTCATTTTGGCGCTTCTACTAATTTTTTTGGCAAAGCCCATACCTTCTCGGTATGCCTTTAGGAAGATTTATTTTGAGACGGGTATTTTTTCCCAAAAAGCAGAGGCAAAGAACCGTAAATATTTGCGCTCCCTAATGGGTTATTTTGGGGGGAGGGTGGATGCCTTTTGTGATCCTCTGAAGCCAGAACAGAAACTAAATGGGAAAATTTATATAGTATCTGACTTTTCTGATCCTGGCATATATCAACGATTTTCGGGTGGTTTTTACTTTGATACCCTTTCGATATCAAATGCAGGGATAAATTCCGTAAATTTTGACCCGGTGAGCAAAGCTTACTACTTGAAAATTACCAATTACAACAAGAAGGACTCGGTTTTTCATATCGTAGTTTATATGAACTCCAGAAAACTTTCGGAAAGTAGTTTTATTCTACCTAAGACTAAAACAATTTTGTGGAAACAAGAGATACCTGAAGGTGGAAGGCTTCTTAAGATTTGCCTTATGCCAGAGGATGACATTTTACTGGATAACTGCCTTGAACTCTCAGCCCCTGAGAAACTGAAATATTACCTCGCTTCTCTCAACCTCTGTGTAGAAAACTTTATGCAAATTGTTGGAATCAAAACCTCTTTGGACAGTGCTGACGTTCTAATATCCTTTAACAGGGTTCTTAAGCCTGGAAAAAAGACAAAGGAAGTCATAATATTTTTTGATAAGCCCGTGGAAGGTATAAAATCGGTAATTGACGATTCCTTAAAGGAGTCGGGTCCTTTTAAAATTTCGGGGTGGAACTTTGGAAAAGTTTTTTTGTCAGATACCTCAAAAGGTTTTACCGATGTTAGAAGTTTCTTACAGAGAGCCACTCTTAAGTTAAACTTAAATGGAGTTACGTATGTGTTCGTCGGCCTTGTTCCGGACATTGAGAAAAACGATGCAGTATATTGCCCGGATTTCTGGAGTTACTTCTTGCAACTACTAAATATTAAGCCTGTAATAGCTTATACTACTACAAAAGAAAGGGCAGGGAAAATTTTGAACGATACGCTGTTTTTGCCTGACACTTTACAGACAAATACTTCTCGAGCTCAGGAAGTTAGCTTGAGTTCCCACTATTTGCCTCTTCCGGAAGTAGTCAAAACGGTTAACACAATAAGGTATTTAATATTGGGCCTTTTAATTTTGCTTGTAGCCTTGGAGTTTTACTTAACCTTCAGGTATTTCTTTGATTGAATCTACTTCTTTGACAGGAGAAATTTTCTTATAAACTCATCAATTTCTCCGTCTAAGACTGCATCAGCGTTTGGTTCTTCGTAATCGGTCCTGTGGTCCTTCACCAGTTTGTAAGGGTGCAAAATGTATGACCTTATCTGCCTTCCCCAGCCGATTTCCGATTTCTCCTTTTCGATATCGCTAAGTTTTTCTTTCTCTTTCTCCTTGTAATACTGGTATAATCTTGCCTTTAAAATTCTCATAGCAGTTAATTTGTTTTGGTATTGGGATCTTTCCGATTGACAGGCAACTACAATTCCAGTGGGAATATGGGTTATTCTGACTGCTGTTTCATTTTTTTGCATATGCTGCCCTCCGGGGCCGGAGGACCTGAAAGTCTCTATCTTTAGATCTTCTTCGGAGATGTTTATTTCAACATCTTCCTGTTCTGGGTAAACAAAAACCGAGGCAAAGGAGGTGTGCCTTCGTTTTGAAGCATCAAAGGGAGAAATCCTCACCAGCCTGTGGACCCCCCTTTCCGCCTTTAGAAGCCCATAGGCGTAGTCTCCTTCTACGAGAATAGTGGCATCCTTGATCCCTGCCTCTTCCCCGGGTTGTAGGTCAACGATTTTGTATTTGAATTTTTTCCTTTCGAAGAATCTCAGGTACATCCTGAGAAGCATCTCAGCCCAGTCTTGAGATTCCGTTCCACCGGCTCCAGGGTGAATGGTCATTATTGCGTTTTTCCTATCCTCCGGAGATTTTAAAACGGTTTTTATCTCTAAATCTTCAATCTCTTCTCTGATCAGCCTCTTTTCTTTCTCAAATTCTTGAAGGAATTCGGGGTCTTCATCCTTTAAGGGCTCAAGTTCTGCTAAATAGGCGAACTTTTTTTCAATTTCATCAACTTCTTCCAGCTGTTTCTTTAAAGAGGAAAGTTCCTGCAAAAGGGATTGTGCCTTTTCTGGATTGGCCCAAAAATCTGTACTTTCCTGCATTTTCTCAATTTCTGAAATTCTTTTTTCCATTTCGGTTACATCGAGATATTTTTTCACATCTTCAAATCTTCCGTAAAGTTCCTCAAGGGCTGGGTCCTTAAACATAGTGCTTTAATTATAAGGCCTGGATTTCCTACACTTTAATGATTGCGTTATAATAATATTGCGATGAAATTTGAAAAGAGATTGGGCAAGTTTGAGCTTCTGGTTTCCGCCTTCTCATCGAAAAGCGAAATTACTCTTTTGTATGATAGAACTGTGGTCAAAGAAGCAATTGTTTATGGAGAGTTAAAGGAAGACGATGTTAAGTTGAAAGCCACCGGGTATGACCTCCCACTCCTCGTTAATTTTGAGGAAGAGATAATTATTTCGCCTAATTTTCGAGAATTATTATTTGTCCCTATTCCTCCATCTGTAGAGGTAGTCATAAAGCAGGGTCCTGTTTATTTAAATTTTCATGTGAGCCCGGTCCCGCTTAAGAAAGGCTATAAGGCTCATTATTTTCCAGAAGATGATTTCTACTACACCATTTCTGTAACCCCAGACTTTTCTCCCTTTAATGATTACTATTACTATATTCCTATAAGGTTGAGGAGTCAGGAGAAAAAGATAGTGGCCCTTAAGGGTCTTCCCCTTGAAGCTTACCAGCTGGACTGGTATATTCACAAAAACCTGATAGTTTCAGAAATCGTTGAATGTGTTGAAAAGGGCAACGAGTTAAGTCTCTACTTTACGGCCAAGCCCTTTTACGAGGATGGTCTAAATGTTGGTTCTGGAGAGGAAAACGCCCAGTTGCTCGGGCGCAAGAGGCAACTTAAGAAAGACTTCGAAATGCTGAATTGGAGGCAGTAGAATGCTCTGGAAAGTAGTGGCTATCCTCTTACTTTTACTGTTTTATATTATGTTCTGGCTTCTTGCTGAACCGGTTTTGATATCGAAAAGCGGAAACTTAAAACAATTTCGTTTTCATTTTGATTTGTTTATTACCTTGGTTTTCTTATGTGCGGCTTTGCTCATTATCGGGCTGCCGGCGTGGGTAGTTGTTATACTTTTTGGAACCGTTGTATCATCCCAGGTCGTTGGTATTTCTTATCTTGCTAAGAAAAAAGAAGAGATGGAGCACTATAATCTTGACCTAAAAGAAAGGGACCTAATCGAATGGAATGGTGAAATTTATGAGGTCAGGAACCTTGGGAAGAAATTTGTAAGAGCGGTTTCAGAGAAAGGCGAAGTAAACATCCCCCTTGAACTTTTAAGTAAAAGCGGTTTTAAAAAGTTGAGAAAGGTTTTACCGAGAAAGGTTGTGTTTTCAATTTTCTTTCCGGTTGAACTTTATTTGCAATTCGTGAGAAAATTAGAGGAGTTTCTTAAAGATTCAACCTATGTGTTGGTTTCCCCCAGTTTTGCCATCGAGTTTGTTTCCGTCGCAATCAACGAAGTCGAGATCAAAGTAACTTTTTACACCGAGAATCTCACATCAGAAAACAGGTTCTGGGAAGAATTCTTTGCTTTTATCGATAAGGAGAGACTGAGCATAAATCGGGTTTTGAAACATGGGGAAGATAAGTCTTACTGGTGGTGAAAACAAAAGACAAAAGCTGAAAATCCCTAAGGGAATAAGGCCAACAAGGGCGATTGTTAAGCGATCGATATTTGATACCCTTAGAGACTACGTGGTTGATAGCGAAGTACTCGAAGTTTTCGCAGGGTCGGGGGCAGTTGGTTTTGAAGCCCTCTCTCGTGGCGCCACCTCTTGTGTATTTATAGAAAAGTCAAGAGAAGGTATGCTAACTATTATTGAAAATGCAAAAAAGCTCGGCGTTTTGAATAAAATAAGGGTTATTAAAGCAGACTTTGTCCGTGGATTGAACGACCTAATAAGGGAGCAAAGGAAATTCGATCTCATCTTTGCAGATCCGCCTTACGATTTTTCAAATCATGAAGAGCTTTTTAAAAGAGTTGTTTTGCTTTTAAAGCCTGGCGGTCTCTATTTGGTGGAAGTCAGGAACAAGACCTTATTACCTGATAATTGGGAGGGCCTCTCAAAAGTTAAGGAGGTAAACTTTGGACAGACAAAAGTTGTATACTACCGCATGCTATCCGGGGACCTTTGATCCCATAACCCTTGGGCATGTGGATATTGTTAAGCGGGCATCCCGTCTCTTTGAAAGGGTCATTGTAGTGGTTGCAAATCCTGTTCACAAAAAATCTCTCTTTAGCCTCGAAGAAAGGGTTAGAATGGTGGAAGAAAGTGTTGCAAATCTCCCCAATGTTGAGGTTAGAACCTTGGAATCGAAGCTCCTTATGGATTTCTGTAAGGATAACAATATTGGAATTGTGATTAGGGGTATGAGGGCGGTTTCTGATTTTGAATACGAGTTTAAAATGGCCTGGATGAACAGAAAACTGTTTCCCGAGATTGAGGTGGTTTTTCTCTTGCCTTCTGAAGAATATACCTACCTTTCATCAACCCTTGTTAAGGAGATAGCGACCCTTGGAGGGGATATTTCTCCACTGGTCCCGGAGCCAGTGCTTAAATATGCCCATTTAATCAGGGAGAGAATCTACAGGGCTGGATTGGGTGATGAAAAAGAACATTCTTTATGAGCTTAGAATTTTTGCTTGCAGGATTACCGGAAGAAATTAAAAAGGCCGAAATTTCAGGTAATATAAATTTGGCAAGAAAGCTTATTGCCTACTGGCTTTCTAAAGACATTCCAGAAATCCATAGGAAAAGGCTCGAGTTCGAGGGCATCAGGCTTCAAAGATTGCATCTTTATTATCCGTTTACTTACAACGAGGCTTTAGAGGAGGCAAAGAAATTGATAAATAATTTCACCGAAGATGAGTTTAAAAATTACATAGAGGAAGGCGCAATTGACTTTATTGAATTTGATGGAGTCAGGTATTTTGAAAGAAGATTCGCTTACAATTTGGGATTCAGATTTCCAGATATAAAGCGCCGCATGAAAGAAGAGGAAGGGCAAAAGAAGAAAAGGGAGATCCTTGAGGGAAGATTAAAGGCGCTGATTCAGGGAGATACGCCTAAAAACTATAAGGTCAAGGCAAAGATAACTTTTCGCGTTAGGGAACCAAAGGGTAAAAGGGTGAAGGTCTGGCTACCTATTCCAAAGGAGTCTTATTACCAGGAGAAAGTCAAGGTTTTGAATTTTAGCCATCCTTCCTCCTACATCGCCCCGGAAAAGGTAGGACAAAGAACAATTTATATGGAGGGGAAGGATACCGAGGAATTTTCTGTATCTTTTGAGTATGTGATAAAAGAAGTTTGGAACCGCAAACTCTTTGAAGGTACTCTCAATGCTTTTAAAGGGCTGAAGACAAAGAGTGGGATTCAAAATCTTACTGACTTCCTGAAAGAGAAACCACCCCACATCACCTTCACACCCCTCCTCAGGTGTCTTCTTGGTGAAATAATTCAGGGTAAGGATAGTATCTTCGAAAAGGTTTTTGCAATTTATGATTTTGTGACCTCGAGGGTATGGTATTCATACGTGAAGCCTTACATTTATTATGACCATATTCCCCATTTTGTTGTGGAAAATTTGAGGGGCGATTGCGGTTTTCAGGCCCTTCTTTTCATTACCCTTTGTCGGATGGCGGGTATTCCTGCTCATTGGCAATCGGGTTGGTATATAACTCCCTATGGGGCCTCACCCCATGACTGGGCAATTATCTATCTCCCTGAATTCGGTTTTGTGCCCGTTGATCTTTCCTTTGGCGGAAAGGATAAGGCTGACATAAATAGAAAGGCATTCTATTTCGGCAATCTCGATGGTTTTAGGATGATTGCCAATGATGAGTTTCAGGAAGATTTTGACCCACCGACAAAATTCATAAGGGAGGACCCTTTCGATAATCAGGTGGGTGAGGCAGAGTATGAGGATGAGAAGGCTTTGGGAGAGCATGGTATTGAGGTGTTAAGTTTTGAGGAGGTTTAGTTATGGCGAAAATAACAAAAATTTCCTTAGAGAGTAGGGTCTATTACTATGAAAAACCCTTTCACATAACGGGTAGTGTATCATCAGCTTCCACCAATGTCGAAGTCTTGATAGAGACCCAAGAAGGTATAAAGGGTTATGGAGAGGCTTCTCCCTCTTTCAGAGTTAACGGAGAGAAACCCGAAGCCCTTGTGGCAATGGAGTCCTTTGTAAACGAAAATTTAAACTCTAAGAACACAGATAGGTGGAGAGAAATTTTTGATTTTACTGATAAATTAATCGCTTCTCCCAGCTTAAAGGCAGCCCTTCAGTGGGCGGTAATCTCAATTTTTTGCACTGAACACGGAATAACCCCCTTTGAGTTTTTTGGCGGTGCAAAAAAGGAAATTGAAACTGACAAGACGGTAGGAATTGATACCGTTGAAAATCGAGTTAAAGAGGCAGAGACAATTTTTTCTGAAGGTTTCAGAGTTATTAAGATAAAGGTTGGTGAAAATTTCAAGGAAGACATTGAAGCGGTGCTTAAAATAAGTGAAAGGACCAGAGGCGCAACTTATATCGTTGATGCCAATATGGGTTACACACCAAAGCAGGCTATTGATTTTGCGAAGAAGCTCTACCAGGAAGGCGTTAATGTGGCGGTATTTGAGCAACCAGTACATTACCAGGATCTGGATGGGCTTAAATTTGTCAGGTTCCATTCCCCCTTTCCCGTCGCAGCCGACGAGTCAGCAAAGACTAAGTTCGATGTATACAGGCTCCTTAAAAATGAAGTGGTAGATTATGTTAATATAAAACTTATGAAATCGGGGATTTCTGATGCGATGGCAATCGTCGAGATGGCGAGAAGTAGCGGAATAAGGCTTATGATTGGTTGTATGGGGGAATCAAGTCTCGGAATAAATCAGAGCGTTATGTTTGCCCTTGGTACTGGTGCCTTTGATTTTCACGACTTAGATTCCCACCTTCTGCTAAAAGAGGATGTCTTCAGGGGAAATTTTAAACAGGTGGGGCCAAGGATAATGATTCCTTAATTTGCACAATTTTTGTGCAATATAGATCCCTTTTGCATAATTTTTGTTCAAAAGCACCTTTTACTTTTGGCACACTTTTTGCACTTTATTGTAAAGGAGGTGCAAAATGAGGTTTAGAATCCATCAAAGGTTACTTTTAAAGTCAGCTTTTCTTTTCTCAATTTTAGCTCTCTCCTGTCAAAATGTTGATACTACACCGCCAGCTGCGCCCACAGGCCTTACCAGTGTCACCGGCGATAGAGCGGTATATCTTTACTGGAATCCTAATAAAGAAAAGGACCTTGCTGGTTATCGGGTTTACAGAAACACTGCCCCATCGGGTTACTTTATGATGATTGCAGATGTAAGGGAAAATAGTTATGTGGACAGGGATGTGGAAAATGGCATCACTTATTATTACGCAGTAAGTGCCTATGATTCTGCAGGAAATGAAAGTGAACTTTCTCAAAAAGATTGTTTCGATACCCCGCGCCCCGAGGGGTACAATATGAAAATCTACGAAAAAGACTACTTACCATCCTTTTCTGGATATTGTTTTAACAAATATAGCCCTGTCCCTTATAACTCTGCAGATGCCGATTTTTACTTTGATGTTCAGAGTGGTACTGCCAGGATTGTAGCCAGTGTTGGGACTTTGATTCAGGATATGGGAGCTTACAATATGGATGATATCTCCTATGCGCCCTTGACGGGGTGGGATTCCGATGGAGTGCTGGATGCAATTCAAGGGCATGTCTATGTAGTTTGGACAAGGGATAATCACTTTGCTAAATTTCGAATAAAGGTTCTGGATAATACTTTCCTTGTATTTGATTGGGCGTATCAGGTGGCGGTAGGGAACAGGGAATTGGTGAAGAAAAATTTAATAGAAAACAAGGGGGTGTCCCATGATTAAGCTTTTGATGTTAATCTCTTTGATGTACTCTGGGGCTGAGTTCGCCCGGGTGGGCGACCTCAGAGGCGATGCAAAGATTTGGAGATATGGTGAAGAAGGTTCCGAATGGTTAACCATAAATAACATAATCGGTGAAGGCGATGAATTACTCACCTACGATGATTCTTACCTTGAAATAGAGTTCAGTGACGGTTCTGTTTTAACCCTTGGGAATAACACCAGTGTCTACTTTGATCGCATTGAGGATGACAGGACTTACTTTACATTGAACAAAGGGGTCGCGAGAGTTTATGCTCGTGAGAGAGTTTTCGGAGTTTTTGCCGGTGATCATGCAGTTTACGTAGAGGAAGGTTCTATTGTGCGGGTGGAATCTGATAGTGATTACTTCCTCGCAAGGGTATATAGGGGTAGTGCCGAAGTTGACAAGAAGAAAATTTATGCGGGGTCTGAGGTAATTATAGATAGAGGTAGGTATTACTCAGGGAGGGCTGGAAGTTATGATCGGTTAGACAGATGGGCAGAGGAGAGGGAAAGGAATTATTATGTAATTACGAGGGTCGAATATGTTCCTGTACGTTGCTATATAGGCATTTATCATCTTCATAGACATGGTAGATGGGTCTTCATCCGCCCTTATGGTTGGGTTTGGGTTCCGAGGGTGCCAAGATCCTGGAGACCTTACTACGATGGATACTGGGTTTATAGACCGGGGCTCGGTTGGGTTTGGGTTTCTTATGAGCCATGGGGTTGGATTCCATATAGATACGGTAGCTGGACTTACATTGTTGGCTATGGGTGGGTATGGATCCCAGGTGAAACCTTTGCTGGTGCCTGGGTAGAGTGGTATTATGGACCCGATTGGGTAGGGTGGGCTCCCATTGACTATTATGGAAAGCCGATTATTGTAGTGAACAACATAACGGTGGTAAATATTGTTAGCAAGGAAGACTTCCATAAACCTATCTATCGCTATAAGCCACCAAAATCTGGCGTCTATAAAGAGGTTTATAAGCCTTACAAAGGCGTTGATGTGAAAGAAGTTGTTAGGTATAAGGCGACGGAGCTGGAAAAGCCGATTTACTTTAAGAAAGTGGATGTGGTAAAGGAAGAGGAAAAGCCAATAATACATGGGAAAGGCGAGCTAATAAAGGTAAAGACAGTGGAAAAAGACCTTGGAGAAAATAGAGGGGGCCAGTTATACCCGGAAAGGCCAGTGGTGGAGAAGAAGGCCGATGTGAGGATAGAAAAAGAGGTGCAAGTAGAGGAAAAGTTGAAACCAAAGGAAAAGGAGGTTGAAAAACCTTTAACGAAGGAGAAGACCTTGGAGAAGGAGTCAGGTACAAACGTAATACCTGAAAAACCTGTTAAGAGGGTAGAAGAGGAGGAATCGAAGCCCGAAATATATCCAGAAAGGCCTTCTTATAGAGACTACAAGTCTAAGCTTCTCGAAAAAGAAGATTATGAAAGGCCGAGGGGAGAGACACCGACCCGTAGGGAGAGTAGCGTTAAAGAGGAGAGAAGAACAGAGGTAAGGCCTTATACGCCCCCTGCTATTGAAAGAAAGACTTTTAAAGAAGAGGGCTCAGATGGAAGGAGTTGGTATCGATACAAGGAGGCGGAAAAGGTCAAGGTAGAGGACAAGGCTAAGGGTCGTGTTATTCCTGAAGTCAAAGCACTTAGTCCCTCCGATAATATTCCCCAGAATAAACCGGAACTTAAAAAGAGAGTTGAAAAGAAAGCCGAAGAGGATGATAATCATAAAAATGTCAAAGGGGAGGATGAGAAATGAGACGGGTGTTAATTTTGATTTTTATTCTCTTTACACAAGGCTTTTCCTACGGGGGAGAAGGGGATACTATCCCCTCTCCTCCTTCCAAGGCCCAAAATTCCCAGGTTAAAATAGAAAAGAAAAAATTTAAAGACGAGAATAAAGATGGGTTCAACGATCTCAGAGATAAAGGTGATTACGAGAAATTATTAAAAGAGGTGTTGAAAGAGAGGAAGGGTAAAAGATGAAGCGCTTAGTTTTTATTTTCTCTGCCTTTCTGCTTCTTTCCTGCGGATATAAAGCTCCCCCACCGGGTAAACCAGACATCAATCCTCCCCAGGTACGAATAACTTACCCTCAGGAGGGCGACACGGTTTATACAGATACTTCTGTAAGTTTTCTGATAAATGATGAATCCCAGATCAAGAGGGTTGCCTTAATTATAAATGAAAAGGCAGTGAGAGTGGATTCAGCCCCTCCCTTTACTCTCCCCCTCAAGTTAGAGGATATTCAGGATTCTGTAGCAATAATTAAGGTAAGGGCAGTGGACATATGGGATAATACGGGTGAGTCGAAACCTGTGAAGGTTTTCCGCCCTTTAATGAAGGAAGAGGAGGATTGATATCGCTAATAAAAGCGTGTAGATCCCGAAATAGTAGATCTTTTTCATTTTCACGATTTTTCGAAGTATAGTAAGACTTCCAAGTCCCGTTAGGAAGGCACTCAAAAAGGGTAGAATTAAAGTACTTAAGTCTTTAGCTGCAAACTCTTTTAGGTTCAGAAGAAATGCCCCCCCAATGGCAGGGATAGACAATAAAAAAGAAAAGGAGAAGGCGGTTTGTGGAACTATTCCAAAGAGGAGGGCGGCACTCACGGTGCTTCCCGAGCGGGAAACCCCTGGCAAGATGGCAATTGCCTGGGCAATGCCGATTATAAATGCGGTGAGAGGCGTAATAATCTCCTTATCAAATTTTTTTCTTAAGGTGGTAGAGAGCAAAATAAAACTGTTGAGGATGAAGAAATACGGAAGATATTCGACGGTTTCGAAATAGGTTTCAATCTTATCTTTAAACAGGATACCTACAAATCCTGCCGGAATAGAGCCGATAAAAAGCAAAAAAATTGGGTGACGAATAAGTTTTTCTCTTACAAAAAGTTTCTTGATGTCGTTCCAGAAGAATAAAAGTACCGCAAAGAGCGTAGCAAGGTGCAAGGTGAGTTCCAGTTCAATGCCCGGTTTCTCAATTCCCAAGAGTTTTTGCGCTAATACAAGGTGTCCTGAACTGGAGATGGGTAAAAATTCAGTGATCCCCTGGATTACGCCAATTAGAAAGTTTTTCATCAAGATACCTCCTTAATTCTTCTAATTCACTTAATGTCTGATCAATCGTTTCTTTAATTTCCTGTACCACTTCAGAGAGAACTTCGGGCATAAGTTCCTCAACAGACTCTTCCTCCAGCCTTTTTTTCACACCTTTTAAGGAAATTCCGCTATCGAGCAGTTTCTTAACCAGTAAAGCCTTCTTGAGGTCAGAAGAAGTAAAAAGCTTCCTGCCACCTCTTTTTTTAGGTCTAAAAATCCTTAGCTTCTCCTCCCAGTAAGAAATTATGCCAGGATTTACACCGACAAGATCAGCGACCTCTTTTTGGGTGTAATAGCGTTTTGTTAACATTTTTAAAAATATAATGCTTAACCCTTGAAGCTTCAAAAAGAAAAGGGTGAGGGAGGTCTGTAAGCCGAGTTCTGTCGAGGGAAGTCATTTCTCTTAATCCACCGTCACCGGTGGATTTCAGCGGTCTACCCGGGGCTTAGTCACCCATTCGGGTGGCTAGGAGCGGGCCACTCCATCGCCCCTGCTTGACCTTGCTCCGGGTGGGGGTTGCCATGGTGCCACTTGCGTGACACCATCGTGGGCTCTTACCCCACGGTTTCACCTTAGCCTGAGCCCTTTCGGGCCATCGGCTGTTTGGTTTCTGTGGCCCTATCCGTCGCGTTACCGCGCCCACCTGTTAGGTGGCACCCTGCCCTTTGGAGCTCGGACTTTCCTCATCCCCAAAACGGGGACGCGACTTCCCGACCTCCCTCACCAGTTATACTTATAAGAGCATTAATTTGAAAAGTCAAGCCTTTGTTTTATTGACTGATTGAAAGTGAGCATTTAAAATTATACCAAAACTTAACTTAAAAGGAGGTTTTTAAATGCTTGTACCTGATGATTTGAAATATACCCGCGAGCACGAATGGGTTAAGGTTGAGAATGGTAATATTGCGGTGATTGGAATTACCGATTTTGCACAGTCAGAGCTTTCTGACGTGGTTTACGTTGAGCTTCCTGCAGTGGGAAAACATGTGAATAAAGGAGAAGAGGTGGCTTCGGTTGAGGCGGTAAAGACTGTAGCCAGCGTTTATACACCCGTGTCAGGGGAAGTAATTGAGGTAAATGAAAAGCTTAAAGATGACCCCTCCCTTATAAACAAAGACCCGTATGGTGAAGGTTGGATTTGTAAGATTAAAATGAGCAAGCCTGAAGAATTAAATGAGTGTCTCAGCGCCGAAGAGTATAAGAAACTGATCGCGGAGGAATAATCATGGGTCATCCCTTCCTCCCTTTGACTGATAAAGATAGGGAGGAGATGTTAAATTTTCTTGGTGTTAAATCTTACAGGGAGTTACTGAAGGATATCCCTGAAGAATACTTTTACAAAGGAGAGCTAAAAATCCCCTCTGCAATTTCAGAAGAGGAAGCTGTTGAATTATTGGAAAGTTTGTCTAATGAAAATTTACATAACCTCAAAATTTTCGCAGGTGCTGGTGCCTATGACCATTACGTACCGAAGGTGATCCCATTCATTATAAGCAGGTCTGAATTTTATACCGCTTATACACCTTATCAAGCGGAGGTCTCCCAAGGAACTTTGCAAGCGATTTTTGAGTATCAATCTGCAATTTGCGAACTTACTAAAATGGAAGTGACTAACGCATCCATGTATGATGGGGCAACGGCCTTGGCAGAGGCTATTTTAATGGCCTTGAGATTGAAACCGGAGCGGAAAAAGGTTCTCTATGCAGAAAGTATACATCCCAATTACCTTGCGGTGGTGAAAACTTATGTGAATCTCGAAGGAGTTTCCTTAGTAGAGGTGAAATATGATCAAAAAACTGGTCAGGTTGATTTGAATGATCTCAAGTCAAAGATTGATGAAAACACTGCCTGTTTTGCCTTTCAGACTCCTAATTTCTTTGGTGTTATTGAGGATGGTTTTGAGATAAGGAAGATCCTTGATGAAAAAGGATCCCTTTTAATATCTGTCTATAATCCGATTTCTCTTGGCCTCCTGGCTGCTCCTGGAGAATATGGGGCTGACATTGCCGTAGGAGAGGGACAACCCCTTGGAATTCCCCTTTCTTTCGGTGGTCCATACCTTGGTCTCTTTTCAGCACGGATGGAACACATAAGGCAAATGCCTGGTAGAATAATAGGAGAAACAAGAGACCTCGAAGGGAAGCGCGGTTTTGTGATGACTCTGCAAACGAGGGAACAGCACATTAAGCGAGAAAAGGCTACTTCCAACATATGTAGTAATCAGAACCTATGCGCCCTCATGGCCCTTATATATTTGAGCCTCCTTGGTAAAAATGGCATAAAGGAGATTGCCTTTCAGAATACGGTGCGGGCCCACTATTTACTCGATAAATTAGTTAAAGAGACGCCTGTAAAGAAGGTTTTTGACGGACCTATTTTCAATGAGTTCGTAGTAGCGTTGCCTTTAAAGGCTGAGAAATTAATTGATAGGGCAATGGATAGTGGCATCTTAGCGGGAGTGGCACTCGGGCAGTTCGGCTACCCTGAAAACTGGATGAGTATTGCTACAACGGAAAAGCTTTCAGCCTCTGACCTGGATGATTATGTAAAGGTTATTTCAAATATTTTAAAGGAGTAAAAAATGGCATTTCCAATAGAAGAACTCTGGGTAAATAGGAAGGTTGTAAAAGTTATTTTGAGAGCCGTTAAGGATAAGCCTGGAATTGCTGCGGAGATCTTTGAAAAGCTTGCCTCAAAAGGGATAAATGTGGAGCTAATCGTTTCGGGACCTTCCAGCAAAGGGAGATCCGATATTGCTTTTCTTGTCCTTGAAAGCCAATTGCCTCAAATTCAGGAGATGGAAGATGAATTGATTGAGATATCTGATGCCAGCGGGATTGCTTACGATCCAAAGGTAGCATTGCTGGTTTTCTATGGATCAAAGGAAATTTCGAAAACCCCCGGCGTTGCAGCAAAGATTTTTAATTTGCTAGCGGAAGCTGGAGTGAACATTGAAATGATCGGCACATCCATTGATTCCATATCCATTGTTATTAGGGAGGAACTCGTAGACAGGGCAATACTTGTTTTGACAGATGTCCTTGGCCTTTCGGTAGAGGAGGGGTACCTATAATGGGTATAGAATTGCTTCAGGGGAACGAAGCAGCGGCGATAGGAGCGATCAAGGCTGGAGTAAGATTCTACGGAGGGTATCCAATAACACCGTCTTCGGAAATTGCTGAGGTAATGGCTAAGGAATTGCCGAAGGTCGGAGGCATTTTCATCCAGTTTGAGGACGAGATTGCGAGTCTTGCAGCTTGTATTGGAGCCAGACTCGGCGGGTTAAAATCGATGACTGCAACCAGTGGCCCTGGATTTTCTTTAATGCAGGAACACTTGGGATTTGCTGCAATGGCTGAAGTTCCCGTTTTGATTGTGAATTCCATGAGGGGTGGACCGTCCACTGGTGCTCCAACCATGCCTATGCAGGGTGACGTGATGCAGTCGAGATGGGGAACTCATGGTGATCATCCTGTGGTTGTCCTTGCTCCTGCTTCGGTTCAGGAGGTGTTTGATCTTGTAGTTGAGGGGGTAAATATTTCCGAGTATTTGAGGGTGCCGGTGGTCCTTCTTACCGATGAAATTACTTCTCATATGAGAGAGAAGATTAACATACCAGACGATGTTAAGGAAGTCGAACTCGCTAAGGTTGAGCCAAAGGATTTTCTACCCTTTATGGATGGTCAAGAATATGGTTTTTACCTTTTACCCTTTGGTGAAGGGAAGAGATATCATATCACAGGGTTATTCCATGGTCCTGATGGTTTCCCAACTAATAAAAATGAACTAATGAAATGGAAGCTTGAACGGTTCCACGTTAAGATGCAGAAGGCTTCGGATATCTCTGAAGAGGCTGTTGAATTTTATGGTGAGGCGGAAGGGGACGTATTCTTTGTTGCTTACGGAATTGTGTCGAGGGCAGTGAAGGAGGTTGTTGATAGGTTGAACGAGAAGGGTATCAAAGCGGGCCTTTTGAGACCTAAAATTCTGTGGCCTGAACCCCAAAAGGCAATTAGCACCCTAAGGGAAAGAGCAAAGAAGGTTATCGTGCCTGAAATGAATATGGGGCAATATGTTCATGTGGTTTCGGAAATTTTAGGGCCTGAAAAAGTCTTTCCTTTGAACCGCTATGATTGCGAGATTTTTGAGCCCGATGATATATTTGATTTTGCTAAAGAGGCTGTGTTATGAGACGGGGTGAGCAAAGAAAGTTGTATGTTGCTATCCTTGCGGCGGGTAAAGCGAAGAGGATGAATTCAAACCGGAGTAAGGTATTGCACGAGGTTGCAGGGAAACCCCTTCTTTTCTTCCCTATTAAGGTTGCTAAGAGCCTTAACCCTGAAAAGATCTTTGTGATTGTTGGTGGTCCCTTTATGGATCAAATCGTTGAGTTTCTCAAGGACGAGCCTGTGGAGATTGTAGTCCAGGAGGAGCCGAAAGGTACTGGTGACGCGGTAAAAAGATTGGAGAAACACATTGGTGGTGAAGAGGCGGATCTCTTTGTGATGCCGGGTGATGCGCCCCTCCTTACTGAGAAAACCGCAAAGGAATTGGTGGAATTTCACCGGTCTCGTGGAGCTTACGCCACCGTTTTAACTGCCGAGGTTCCTGATCCTACGGGATATGGCCGTATAGTGAGGTCTGTCGGAGATCGGATTTTGATGATCGTAGAAGAGGCAGATGCCTTCCCAGAAGAAAAGGCCATTAAAGAGGTAAATTCAGGAATGTATGTTTTTTACGTCCCTGTTCTCTTCCAGTATATTCATGAAATCAGGCCCGACAACAGGCAGGGTGAGTATTATTTAACAGATATTATCGAAATTCTGCAAAGAAGGATGGGGAATGTCTTTGCTCACAAAATCGAGGACTGGGAGGAAATTCTCGGAGTAAATACACGGGAACAGCTTGGGATTGTGAATCGGATAATGCTTAAAAGAATTATCAACTATATGCTTGAGAATGGAGTTTCAATGGTTGACCCCGATAAGGTTTATATCGAGGCTGAGGTCAAAATCGGAAGGGATGTTACTTTGTATCCCTTTGTTGCACTACTGGGCAAAACTGAAATCGGTGACAATTCCGTTATAGGACCGGGAATTGTCCTCAAGGACAAACAGGTTAAGGCAAATTCGATAATCTTTTCCCTTTCAGACCTTGAGGAAAACTAAAGAATGAAGGAAGTTGTTAAAAAGGTCTTACATCTTGCAAAACTTCAACTCCCAGAAGAGGAAGAGAAAGCCTTAGTGGAGCATTTTAAGAAAGTTCTCGATATGGTTGAAAAACTCAAAGAGGTTGACACTGAAGGGGTAGAGCCTCTTTATTATCCTCACGAAGATTTTACTCTGCGAATGCGAGAAGATGTACCAGAATCCTCTTTGCTAAAAATAGAGGTTCTGCAAAACGCTCCAGAGGCCTTTACTGATTACATCAAAGCCCCTTCTCCATTAAGGGGGATAGCTAAGAAATCAAGACAATGAATTTAGTCCTTTTCGATATCGATGGCACCCTTATATATTCTGGCGGGGCGGGTGCGAGGGCTTTAAACCTTGCCTTTAAGGAAAAGTACAGTATTGATGAAGCGATGTCTGTTGTAAATCCCCATGGTCAAACGGATATTGCCATAGTTGAAGAAATCTTTCAAAAGAAACTTGGCAGAACCCCAACTTTTGACGAAGTAAAGGAAATTCTTGAATTTTACCTTTTATATTTGAGGGAGGAGGTTTGGAAGGCAGAGAAGTACAAAGTTCTCGATGGGGTCGTCGAAACTCTTGAAGCTCTCGCCTCTTCAAAGGATTTTTTCCTCGGTTTAGCCACAGGGAACATTGAAGAAGGCGCAAGGATAAAATTGGAGAGGGGTGATCTTAATAAATATTTCAAATGTGGAGGGTTTGGCTCCGATCACAGGGAAAGGTGGCAAATTGTGAGGAAGGCCTGGGAAAGGTGCCTGGAGTATACTGGGGAAGTTTTTTCTAATGTCTATGTAGTTGGTGATACCCCATTGGATATAGAAGCAGGAAAAAAGGCGGGTTTTAAAACTATCGGCGTGGCAACGAGTATCTACACCTTTGAAGACCTTGTAAAGAGTGGAGCAGATTTTGTTATAAACAGGATGGATGAACTTTTAATGGTTTTAGAAGGAGACGCAAAGGTATCTTTTAAAAATGAGAGCTTTTAAATAGGAGGAGTTCAATGGCAAAAAGGATCCTTGTTACAGGAGCGGCGGGTCAAATTGGATCAGAGCTTGTACCCTTTTTGAGAAGTGTCTACGGGAATGACAATGTGGTTGCTTGTGGCCATTCCAAGCCGCTACCTGAGGAGATAGTTAGCTCCGGTCCATCCGATTATGTGGATGTTAGAGATGCCAGAGCTTTGGCAGAAAAGGTGAAAAAATATGAAGTTGGTACCATATACCATCTTGCGGCGATCCTCTCTGCCGCTGGTGAGAAAAATCCCCAACTTGCTTGGGATATAAACATTAATGGGCTTTACAATGTTCTTGAAGTTGCAAGGGAATTTAAGCTCGCAGTATTTATACCCAGTTCCATTGCCGCCTTTGGCCCCAATACCCCGAAGGTAAAAACACCTCAGGATACTATTCAAAGACCCACTTCAATATACGGTATAACTAAGGTTGCAGGTGAGCTTCTTGCGGATTATTACTGGCTAAAGTACGGTGTGGATACCCGGGGTGTGAGGTACCCTGGAATTATATCTTATGTGACACCACCGGGCGGTGGAACTACAGATTACGCAGTGGAGATTTTCTACGAAGCGATCCTTAAGAAAAAATATGTGTGCTTTTTGAAGCCGGGCACCATGCTCGATATGATGTATATGCCCGATGCCCTTAAGGCGGCAGTCCAGCTTATGGAGGCTGATTCATCTAAGCTAAAACATCGAAACGCCTTCAATGTGACTGCTTTCAGTTTTGATCCTGAGATGCTTGCGGCAGAAATAAAGAAGCACATCCCGGATTTTGTCATAGAGTATGAAATTGACCCGGTTAGGCAGGCAATAGCGGACTCTTGGCCTGACAGTCTTGACGATTCTTGTGCACGGGAGGAATGGGGCTGGAAGCCGGATTATGATTTTCCAACTATGGTGAAAGATATGATTGAAAAATTAAGTGCCAAACTTTTAAAGAAGTAAGGAGGGTATCATGGCCCTTGATAGATTAACA
This sequence comes from candidate division WOR-3 bacterium, assembly GCA_039803545.1. Taxonomy (NCBI): domain Bacteria; kingdom Pseudomonadati; phylum Caldifarciminota; species Caldifarciminota bacterium. The sequence goes on from JBDRYS010000001.1 coordinate 45,503, forward strand.
AAGGTTTTGAATAATGAGCTGGAACAGCTAAGAAATGAGGGACGTGCAAAGGGTAAGGAGTTTATCATAGTTGATGTGAAAAAACCCCAGAACGGTAAAGGTCCGAGGTTCTACCTTAAGGGCTTTGGCGATAAAGAATTCATAAGAATGAATTCCAACTCCTACCTCGGGATGCAATTTGAGGAAGAGATCATTAAGGTTGAAGAAGAAACAGCGAGGAAATTTGGGGTTGGTCCAGGTGCAGTAAGGTTTATAAGTGGTACCTATGCACCTCATAGGGAGTTAGAAAAGAAATTGGCCCAGTTCCATGGTCGAGAAGATGCAATGATTTACAGCGCCGCTTATGTCACGGTCATCGGTGTAATTTCCTCCCTTACTACACCGGAAACCATTATAATTAGTGATGAGTTGAACCACAACTGTATCATCAATGCTATAAGGCTTTCGAGGCCCAAGGACAAGGCCGTTTATAAACATCTTGATATGAAGGATCTCGAAAATAAAATTAAGGACGCTATTGGAAAGGCGAAGAGGGTAATTGTGGTTACCGACGGTGTTTTCAGTATGAGGGGTGACTATGCTGACCTTAAAGAGATTCAGAGGATAGCAGAAAAGTATGACAAGGAATTTGAGGAGAACATCATTACCATCGTTGATGATTCCCATGGCGTTGGTGCTTTTGGAGAGACAGGTCGCGGTACAGAAGAGGTAACAGGTGGAAGGGCTGACCTTCTTATTGGAACTATGGGTAAGGCTTACGGTGTAAACGGTGGATATGTGGTTTCTAACGAGGCTGTTATAACTTACCTGAGGGAAAAGGCTATAACTTACATCTATTCAAACCCCATTACACCGGCTGAAGCAGCCTGCGTGCTCAAGGTGATGGAAATCCTTGACAGTCCGAGGGGCAGGGAAAGGTTAAAGTATCTCAGAGACCTTGCTAATCGTTTCAGGAATGGTCTTTTAAAGCTTGGTTATGAAACTATCGTTAGCGAACATCCCATAGTACCTCTCTTAGTAAGGGATACCTGGAGAACTTCTGACATTGTTAAATATCTCATTGAGAACGGTATCCTTGCAACGGGGCTCAATTACCCTGTCGTTCCAAAGGGGGATGAAACTATTAGATTCCAGATCAATGCGGACCACACACCGGAAGACATTGACTATGTTTTGAGCGTGCTTGAAAGGTATAAGAAGGAGCGCTGGAGCTAAGTCGCTATCATTAGAGTTTTTAAAGAAGGCTTAGGATTATCTTTGAGATTCGGAGAAGATTAAGGTTAACTGGAGATTTTTAGACATTAACTTATTTTTGTTTCATATTTGAGCGTCAATTCTCACTAAATTTGCTCTGTGAGGTGCTTTCGATTACAAATTATTCCATTCCGGCAGTATTTCCGAGGTTTCCATGTTGTCTATGAGTCTTGCTTTGCCTACGAAGACTGCCAAGGCGATGAGCTCTTTCCCCTTTATTTCTTCAACGGGGGTTAATGTGTATTTATCGACAACTTCTATGTAATCGATTTTTCTGACGGATTTGTGCTGAAGGATAAATTTTTCCATTTCGGCCTTTATTTTTTCGGCCCTTCTCTCGCCATTTTTTATCATCTTGGAAGCCAGCTGGAGGGCATTGTAAAGACAGAGGGCATCCCTCCTCTCTTCGGGGTTAAGGTATACATTTCTGGAACTCATTGCAAGACCATCGGGTTCTCTTACAATGGGGCAGGGTACAATCTCGACGGTCATGTTCAGATCCCTTGCCATTCGCTCAATGATTCTGAATTGTTGGTAATCTTTCTTCCCGAAATAGGCCCTATCGGGCATCACGATGTTAAAAAGTTTAGTAACAACGGTGCAGACACCTTTAAAGTGTCCCGGTCTTTTCGCTCCACAGAGGTATTTAGATAACTCTGTTTCTTCGACATAGGTAGAATAGTCTTCTGGATACATATCCTTCACTTCGGGAATAAAAACGTAGTCAACCCCTTCTCTTTCCAGGAGACTAAGGTCCCTTTTTTCATCACGCGGGTATCTCTCGTAATCCTCACCGGGACCAAACTGAATGGGATTTACAAAAATGGAAACAAAGGTGACATCGCATTCTGATTTTGACCTTCTAACCAGTGAAAGATGTCCCTCATGAAGGTAGCCCATAGTGGGCACAAAGCCTATCCTTTTCCCTTCTTTTTTGAGTTTCTGGGATATTTTTTGAACTTCTAACGGTTTTTTCAATACTTCCATTACTCTTCCCTCTTCAACTTAAAGTAATGGGATTCGTCGGGGAATTTCTTTGCTTTTACCTCTTCCCTGAAGGCCTTTAGCCCTTCTACGCCTTCCCGATAAAGTTCTCTGTATGCCTTAGCGAAGGATGGCCTGAAGTCGGGGTAAAGACCGAGCAAATCGTGGAAAACAAGAACTTGACCATCGCAATAGGGTCCTGCTCCTATGCCAATGGTGGGAACTCTAACAGAATCTGTCACCATTTTTGCTGCCTCAGCAGGTACCATTTCGAGGACGATGGAAAACACCCCCGCTTCTTCCAAAATTTTTGCGTTTTCAAGTAGACGCTCTATCTCTTTTTCCGTTTTTGCCTGCAGTTTGTATCCCCCGTAGGAGTGAACATGTTGGGGCGTCATACCGAGATGACCCATTACAGGTATGCCATAGTCGGTTAGTTTTTTCACAAGCTCTGCCACTTCCCTTCCTCCTTCTATTTTAACGGCCTCGGCGCCCGCTTTGATCAAAAGGCCGGCGTTTCTTATAGCTTCAGCCTCGCTAACCTGATAGGAAAGGAAGGGCATGTCAGCAATCAAAAAGGCGTTTTTAACGCCCTTTTTTACTATTTTAGTGTGATAAATTACATCATCGATGGTGCAAGGTAGAGTGTTCTCATTTCCTTGAATCACCATGGAAAGGGAATCGCCGACGAGGATGGCGTCTACGCCAGCCTCGTCGGCCATCCTTGCCGAAACGTAGTCGTAAGCAGTTACCATTACTATGGGTTCTTTCCGTTCTTTTAGCTTGAAGAAGTCAACTATCGTAAATTTTTTCATTGTTTTTAAATCTGGTAGAGGATAAACTCTTCCTTGCTCTTTACCCTTTCGCAGAAGCCTGCGAGGAGTTTGATGATGTTGTCCAAATCATCGAGGTTTACGACCTCGCAGGGTGTATGCATGTATCGGTTAGGGACGGATACAAGTCCGGTGGCCACTCCTGCCCTTGTTAACTGGATGGCGTTGGCGTCGGTGCCTGTGGCCCTTGGGGCAGGTTCCACCTGGTAAGGAAGGTTCAATTCCTTCGCCGTTGTTACCAGTTTTTCAAAAACCTTCGGGCTGATGTTGGGTCCCCTTGCAATAACTGGACCGCCACCCAGTTTAATATCCCCAATGACCTTCTTTTCCACACCGGGTTGGTCTGCGGTATGGGTGACATCAACGGCAATGCCCACATGGGGATCTATTCCGAAGGCGCTGGTATGGGCCCCCCTCAGACCAATTTCCTCCTGGACGGTTGCCACTGCGTAGATTGAAGCATTCAGTTTGTCCTTTATTTTAGAAAGTTCGATAAGAGTTTCAAGGACGATAAAGGCACCAACTCTGTCATCGAAACCGCGGGCTACTACATTGTTGTTATACAATTTCTCGTAGGATTGAGCGTTCACGGCACAGGTACCAATGTCAATCTTTTCAAAAACTTCATCCCTATTTTTTGCACCGATATCGATCCACATCTCCTTAAATTTCGGAACCCTTTTCCTTTCCTCTTCATCAAGTAGATGAATGGCCTTCTTGCCTATTACACCAAGGATCCTTGAGCCATCCTTTCCTTTGATCCAGACCCTCTGTCCCTGGGCAATCTGAGGGTCAACCCCGCCAATGGTGTTGAAGTAGAGGTAGCCCTGCTCATCGACATAGGTAATCATATAGCCTATCTCGTCGATATGGCCTGCCAGCATAATTCTCGGTTCTTTACCCTCATTGATAACAGCAATGGCATTTCCATGGTAGTCGGTGTAGACCTTATCAGCGTATGGTTTTGCCCTTTCTACCCATACCTTCACCGCCTCTTCTTCAAAGCCCGATGGGCTCATTGCATTTACCAGCGCTTCTAAGAACTTCTCTCTATCCTTTTCCATATCTCCTCCTTTAGTAGAACAGAGCCACCTTCTTCCTGAGTAAAATTGTATTGTCCCTTTTAAGCACTGCAAAATAGACGCCATGGGGGCAATCTAATTCAACTTTAACACCGTCGGCAACCTCCTTTGTTTTTATTCTTCTTCCCGCTGCATCGTAGATTTCCAAAGTTGCGGTTTCAGGCCCGATACCATTTATTGTTAGGAGTTTACCACTTAGGGTCAAAGATGGTGAGGCCTTTTGTTCCTTAACGGGCAGTGTTACATTTATTACAATGGGTCCCAAAATAGTATCGTTGTTTCTAACGAGGTAGAAGGTTTCGCTCAGTGGTCCTTCTTCATAGGTGGAAACCCTCATTTTGAAGTCGAAGTAGAAGGTCTGGCCAGGAAGGCCAAAATGTCCGAGGGGCTTGGCTCTATTAGTACCTGCCCAGTATTCAGGATAATAGAAATTTGAGGGGTTTCGACTACTTACTAAAGAGGTGAGGGAATCAAAGGAGGAGTAGGAGGTGTTTTTTACTTTTAAACTAAGGGTAAAGGTGTCATAGGGCGTGAGAGTGGAATCGGGATATATGACTTCTAAAAGTTCGCCCGACAGTGGATTATAGTTTTCAAGGTTATAATAGAGGGTTGCATAATTGAGGGATATCCAGCCCCTTGTATTACCCTGGATGTTGGGAAGGTAGATTCTTGCCCATCCGTTGACGATGGAATCGACAACAAAAACCTGTCCTCTGGTAATTTGCGTGATAATGGAGTAGGATGTGGATGGGCCCGTTCGTACGTTCAAAAGGTCGGTGGTGCAAAGGGCGACGGTGTCTCCTGATGAACCTTCCAAATATCTTACACTAATCCCATCACCAGCATAAATATAGCCATAATAGCCACCACTGGCGGAAGGGAAGTAGATCTTGTACCAATTCCCCTCATAGTAAAAGGCGACGAGCTTGCTTCCGTAAGATGCAGTAGTTATGACGGGGTATGAAGTTGAAGGCCCTTCTCTTATGTTGAGTTCGGAAGCGATTACTCTTACGACGAAATGTTCACGAGGAACTGGGATGTTCAATTTTTCCCTAATTAGATTGTTAAAGATCCCACGGTCGTAGGTTAGTGCCCAGCATCCAACTCCTTTTAATGAACTATCCATAGCCATTTGTATTTTAATTCTGATAGAGGCGGTGTCATCATACCAGACCTGATACCATAGAGAATCGACAGTATAGCGGTACCAGGGGGTAAGGGAGTAGTTATCCCAGAGCCTACCGTAACTCACTGCCTCTTGCATTGCGGTGGGAGCCACGACCGATGAACCATTGCCCGTAGCAGGACTGTTAAGGTTTCCCGATTGGGTTGGCCAGCGGTACCCATAGTAAGGCATACCGAGGATGAGTTTTGAAGGTGAGCAAAGGGCCTTATAACTTCCAATGGTTTTTGCGATGCAATATTGCCCCCAAACTGAAGAAGGAACCGCTGGTGCTACAGGTCCTGCATAGTCAGAGCCAGAATAGTGAAAGTCGTATCCCATAATGAAAAGTCCATCACTGTGGGTGGAAAGGTAGGTGTAATCGTACCCTGGGGACCACTCGGGAACGGCAGGCATTGCAATAAAAAGGTCCTTTCTCCTTGAGGTGTTGTTTTGAAGGGCATAGTAAAGGTCGTTTATAAAGCGAGAAAAGCTGTCTTTCACAGTAGAGGATACAAACTCAAAGTCTATGTTGACACCTTCGATGCCATAGTTTTCAACAAATTGTACAATGTTGTTAATGGCATTTAATCGGGCTGTGCGATTGTTTAGGAACGCAGAAACTTTAGTACTTCCAAAGATGGTAAAGGTCATGTGGACTCGTACCCCTCGCTTATGGGCTCTGTTTATTAGAGAAATAAAGTTGTTAGAGTAGGGAATAGCTCCAAGCGCCCCCAGGGTGTCAATTCCAACGGAAAAATAGGCTACATGGGTAAGGAGAGAAAAGTCGATGTAACTGTACTCGGTGGTGTCTATCCAATATGGGCAGTAGCCGTAAAAGATGTTTCTAAGCCCCTTTTCTTCAATTAGAGGTTCAACTACAATGGGCGTGTCACTTACAGGCGAAAAGGCCGCCTCGTTCAGATGGGAGTAATATTCTATCTCGTGAATGGAAGGTGGGAAAGGCTCAGTAAGGAAGAGGAGCAAAAGAAATTTCACTTTCTCACCCCGAAATTAATTATGGTTTGCCAATCCAAGAATTTACTACTAAGTTCCATCAACTACGCAGAAAGGCCTGCCATTTGTTTCAAAATGGCAATCCTCTTCCAAATAGGTGGATGGGTGCTCCAGAGGTTTGCCCATAAAGAGTCTTTTTCCGAAAGTCCGCGCTTCTTGGGGTCACTGATGAAAAGGTGAGAAACCGCATCACTTACTTGCATGGGTCTTGAGTAGGTAGCGATCTTTTCAAGGGCTGAGGCAAGGGCAAGGGGATTCCTCGTTATGGCAACAGATCCCGCATCGGCCATATATTCTCTGGCACGGGAAATGGCAAGGGCCATTAATTTTCCGATGATGGATGCCAATAGTACAATTAAGAAGAGGATAAGTATTACCAGAAGCTCTCCCCCGCTGTCTTTCTCATCCCTCCGTCTTCTTGCTCCTCCAAAATATAACTGAAATCTCAAGAGGTCAGCAATGATTACAATGGCACCCACAAGGACTGCCACCATCGTCATCGTGAGAATATCCCTGTTTTTAATATGGGAAAGCTCATGCCCGATAACGCCTTCCAGTTCTTCCCTATTTAAGAGCTTTAAAAGCCCTGTAGTGGCACAAACCGACGCGTGTTTTGGATCTCTGCCCGTTGCAAAGGCGTTGGGTGATGGATCATCCATTATGTAACATTTGGGTGTTGGAAGACCTGCAGCTATGCTAAGTTCCTCAACGACATTTACGAATTGTCTCTCTTCATAATCGGATAAATTGGGCTTTCTTGCTCCTACAGAAGCGAGGACAATTTTATCACCCCAGTAGTAAGAAATGAGGCTCTGAAGGAGGGCGATGAGTAGCGCTAAGAAGGTAAAGAAGCCGCCAGCCCCAGTAGCATAATCGATCAATCTTCCGATGAAGTAGAGCATTAAAACGAGGAAAAGGACCAAGAAAAAGGTCCTCCTCTTATTTCTGGAAGCGATTTTCACAAAATCTAAAGCACTCATCCTGCCTCCTTAAAATTTGATTTCAACCCTTTCTCTTTCTCCTGGAAATTCGAGAAATTCTGCGGGCTTGAAGCCGAAGAGTCCTGCGATAATATTCAAAGGAAACATCTGGCAAAGGGTGTTATATTCTCTTACAGTGTCGTTAAAAAATTGCCTGGCGTAGGCGATTCTATTCTCGGTGCTTATGATCTCCTCCTGGAGGATTTTGAAGTTCTCAGAGGCCTTAAGGTCTGGATAATTTTCGACAAGTAGAAGCAATCTCTTTATGTTGTCTGAGATTGAACCTTCGATCTCCCCCCTCTCTTTTAGGTCGCTGGTACTAATTGCCCTACTCCGCAACTCTGTTATCCTCTCTAAGAGCTCTCTTTCGTGTTTCATATAACCTTTTACAGCCTCCACAAGGTTAGGAATGAGGTCATGTCTTCTTTTGAGCTGGACATCCAGTTGGGAAAAGGCCTCTTTGACCCTTATCCGCCATCTCACTAAGGTGTTGTAAGCGAAAAGGACAAAGAGGATAAGTAAAATGAGAATTACAAGCACAATCTTCAGCGTCATATTGTTATATTAGTATAATGCGGGCGTTTTTTCAATAAAAGGAAATACTACAAAATAGCCTGCCACTTAGTGAGGGCATCCTCATCGGGGAGTTCAAAGCGAAGAGAATTCCCTGCAATTAAGGTTTTACCTAAGAACCGCAATGAGTCCCGTATCTCATCGATGTTTAACATTTTTCTCACTTTTCCAAAGGCAAGTATAAGGATTTCATTGCCCCGTTTTACAAGGCAAGCCGAGTAGGACCTCTGACCAAAGGGTAATTTTTCGTAAACCATCACATTGGGTGTCACAATCTCCCAATCAACTCCAGGAACCTTTGGACAGCGACCTCCCCCAAGTAGGGCAAAGAAGGTAAGGAGATTTGCAATGAGAATTGCTCCAAGAATAAAAGCGAAAAACACCCTTTTGCTTTGCAATTGCAGTGGGGAAATCTTTTTGCGAAAGTTAGAAATATTGTGTGAAAACTCTGGCCTCGCTACCTTTTTATCCCCATATTTGAGGCTTTCCAGCAAACTTATAAAGTACTGGAATTTAGTGTCAATGGTACCATCCCTTGATGTGATGTCAATCCACAGAAGGAGGGTGTCAAGGGCGATTACCGCGGCTACTGAATAGCCTTTCCTCAGCGGTTTAAAGGCTATAAAGGCAGAGTCACCGAGGGGGACATAGTCGAGTATTAATCGGTTCCCTCTGAAGTTGTAAAATTTTATATCTTCAAGGTTTTGAATCGGATTTTCTTGGCAATGGTAAAAGAGTCTCAACCCTTCTTTAAAGGTGTAGCCTTTCCAGTTTTCGTCTTCAACCCATTTCGGCAGCGATGTTGGAAATTCACCAGAGAAGGGGCCTAAGTCTCGGAAAGCGGTGTCGAGGGAGGAAAACTTTTCCATTGCAAAAATGACAATAACTACAAGGGAGAACTCAAGGATCAAGGTGAATAAAACAACCTTTTTCACGCTCTAATTTTATGGCAAACCCGGTAAATTCGCCACTGCGCCTGCGTGTAGACACTAATACAATGGCCCAAAGGCCATAAGATTCCAGTTTCGCGGAATTTCCCTTAAAATTTAAGTAAATGAGAACCTTCAAGATTTTAGTCTTCCTTTTTGCCCTTCTGTTTTTAAGTTGCGTATACAGTTTCAAGGGTTTCACAGCAGGGAAGGTCTATGAAGTTTACATTGAAAATTTTGAGAATACTTCGGAAAGGGCGGGGATCGAAATTGACCTCACCCGGTGGATTACCGACCAGTTTGACTCCGATCTCCGTTTTAAGGTAGTTTCAAAGGCAAAGGCTGAGTATATATTGAAATTCACAATTTCGGGCTACAAGGTAGAGCCCTATCAATATAAACCTGATGGAACCGTTTTGAGCTATCGAATTATCGTTATGGGGTATTTGAAGATTACAAATGCCAAAGAAGGAAAAGTTGTGCTTGAGGATAAGTTAATTTCCGCCTGGGGCGCCTATGCTTATAACGAAAGGGAAGAGGATGGACTTAAAAAGCTTTCCGATGATCTCGGAACCAAGATTATTCAGGAATTTTTGAATACTGTTTCTCAGTAGAAATGCCGGAAACCTATATTGTTCACATCGATAAAATGATCCATGAAGGCCTGTCCCTCGGAAAGCTGGGGCAGGGCATAAAGGTAATGGTCCCCTACGCCGTGAAAGGCGACGAAGTAGAAATCCGAATTGTTAAGAAGAAAAAGGATTACTGGATAGGCGCAATTAAAAAGGTGATCACCCCGAGCCCGATGAGGACTGTTCCCAAATGTCCCTACTTTGGAAAATGTGGTGGGTGTCAGTGGCAGATGATCGATTACAAGTATCAACCTCAGCTTAAGAAGGAACTGGTGATGGATACGCTGAGCCATTTATCAGGTTTTAATGAGGTAGATGTGCTGGATACCATTCCATCTCCGAAGCCCTTTAATTACAGGAATAAGGTCCATTTTCCTCTCAAGAGAGTTTCCCCTAATACGGTGATTATGGGCTTTTACAAGCAGGATACCCATTACATCATCGATGTGGTTGAGTGCCCTCTACACCTTGTTCAGTTTAATGAAATTTTCAAAAGGGCAAAAAGGCACATTGGTGAAAAGGGTCTTTCTATTTACGATGAGACGAAGCATACGGGATTTATAAGGAATTTTACCCTGAGGGGTTCGGAACGAATGCAGGAAACTCTCATCGTTATTGTTTCCAGGGATGAGTATCTCCATAAGGGCACCGCAATGGATTTAATGAAGATGGGTAATAATGTTATAGGAGTGGTGGAAAACATAAACCCCGAGAAGGGCAACACCATCTTTGGTAGGGAGAGCAGGACTCTTGTGGGAACCCATCTCTTCCATGAGAGGATTAAAAATTATACCTTTGTAATTTCGGCTACCTCCTTCTTCCAGGTGAACACCTGGATTGCGGAGAAGATGGTGGAGGTTCTGGATAAGGTTATGCAGGAGATAGGGGAGGTGGATGTTATTGCCGATGCCTACTCAGGAGTAGGGCTTTTTGCCGTTGCGTCGGCGAAGTACGCAAGAAAGGTCTACGCCCTTGAAATTTCCCCCGAATCGGTAAGTTGTGCCCATAAGAACATCGCTGTGAATAATAAGCCCAACATCGAAATAATTAACGGCGATGCAGAAACGCTGCTTCCGACTCTTGATAGGGTTGATGTCCTTATTTTAGACCCTCCCAGGAGAGGGGTAGGTGATGGCATCGTGAACTTTCTCGCTCATTCAAAGCCATCACATATTCTCTACTTCTCTTGCAATCCAGCTACCCTTGCGAGGGATTTGAAAAAGATGGTGGATGTGGGATACAAAATTGAGTTTGTTCAGCCCTTTGATATGTTCCCTCAGACTTTCCATGTGGAAAATTTGGTCTATTTGAAAAGATAAAATTTTCGAATTTACCTCAAAGTATTTCAGGCTTTAAGGTTGCGCTCTTAACTCCTTGAGAATTAGTGTTTTACAAGTACTTGACTTGCACATCCTTTTAAGGTTATAATTTTTAAACACAGGAGGTATTTATGTTAAAACGTGTGCTCCTAATATCCGCCTTGCTGGGTATGGTTTGGGCCCAGAAGGCAAAAGTGGAAGAAATGCCACCAATACCTGTGGAGACGCCTATGTGGATTGGTGGCGAATCGAAGGCTCCCGCTCCGGTGATCGATACAAACTGGATATACTCGGGCTCTACTGCAAACCTCACACGAAAGGTTGCCGTTGGAAAGTATTTCAAGGGCCCAAGTGATGACACGCTCAGAGTTTTGACTGTCCAAAGCGGTGGAACGAGGTACTTAGTGATTGCCACCGATACCACAACTACTGGGTTTGGGACGAGGAAGTTTAGAATCGATACCACGATTACCTTCCCTACCGGTGCCACTGAAGCGTCCATTGCCGTTGGGGATGTGGATGGTGATGGAGTAACGGATATTCTAACGGGTGATAATGCTGCTGTAAGTGGTAAGGTCTGGCTCAGAAGGTTCAAATGGGATGGTACAAACTGGGTTAGGGTTGATAGTATTGGGGTTGGTTCTTCAGATTACATAAATGATATAGTTATTGCCGATGCTGATAACGATGGCGCTTCAGAGGTGCTTTTCAACCTCGCCAATAATACTAATTCTGCTATAATGGTCGCCAAATGGAATCCCCTATCGAGTGGCTGGGATACGACCAGGATTACCTTTGGCAGGACCCAAAGATATAGAGGCGTAGCGGTGGGCGATGTAATTCCCGAAATTCCTGGTAATGAGGTTTACATTTGTGGTGGGACAGATTTTGCGATGGCATACTGGAACGGTACCCAATGGGTAACTCAAGTGATCACCACCGCTCTCTCTTCCTGCTGGGACCTTGTGATTGGAGACATAGACCCCACTCTACCCGGTAATGAAATTGCCATTGTTCATGGATCTACATCCTATCAAATTAGTGTATGGAATTATGATTCGAACTCACAAACCTTTTATGGAAGAGCGTGGAATATCCTTGGAAGCTCCTGGGGAACGAGCGGAAACAACGACATAACTATTGGTGACTTCCTCAGGGAAACACCCGGAAACGAGGTGGTATTGTCCAACACCGGTACTACTACTACGAACCCCTCTATATGGTTTAACATCAGTCCGAACGGTAGAGTGTATGCAGGAGCTTTGCGAAAGCTTGGAGCTTATGCGGATTACGGTGTTCTAATTGCCGATGTGAACAGGTGGAGAACTGGTAACGAACTGGTGATGTCCGCCGGTGGAAATCTGGTGGAGATGGAGCAGAGGATCCTTGCCAACGATGTTGCCCTTCTTTCTGCTACAAGAACCCTTTCCCTTTTGAAGGCAGGGGTTTATGATACCCTTAATGTGGAAATTTCCAACCCTGGAACGACACCAGTATCTTCTGTTAATTTTAACATTTCTTCCACCAATGGACGTGTACCTACCCAGACAGTCAATGTGCCGGTTACACTCAATCCCGGTGATATAGCACTTGTTAAAGTTCCTTACCAGATAGGTACAAGCCTCGGCATCGATACGCTGTTTGTTTCCCTTGCCGATGCCGATGATAACACAGCCAACAACGGTCCGGCTAAACTTTATGTAGAAATCTGGGATGATTCAACGGTTGCTGCAACCTCTTTCTCCGAATCTCCATTCCCCTTAGGTTGGAACAGGGTAATTCTCTCTGGTAGTTATAACTGGACCAGGGTCACATCCGGCTCTTACCCTACCGTTTCACCCCTTGATGCCCCGGCAATGGCGATGTATCAATCCTACTCGGCCACTTCCGGCTCTGGTGCAAGGCTCATATCCCCGAAGATCAATGTGGGCAGTGTAGCGAGGAAGGTGAAACTGAGATTCTATATGGTTCATGACAATGGGTATTCGACAAGCTACGATTCCCTTTATGTTGAATACTCCCTTGATGGAGTCAATTTCTACACCCTTGCAGGATTTCAGCGCTATGATTCGGCTGCGACGACCCCTACCTGGACACCCCATGAAGTAGAGATCGGTGATTTTTCTGGTGGCACTGAACTTTATGTGGCCATAAGGGCACAAAGTGGATATGGTAACAACATGTTTATAGACTCGGTAAGAACATTTACTACTACCCCCACTGCACCTGCCAATGACGCCCAGATTCTAAGTGTCTCTGTTCCTAAGCCGGTAATACAGAACGAGGGAAGTCCCGTGACCATAACCTTCAAGAACAGTGGCCTTGACCCCATTACCTCTATTCAGCTCTACTATACCCTTGGCGGTGCTGATACTACCTGGGAGACCTGGACTGGGAACCTGCCGGGTGGAAGTTCGCAGGTCTACACCTTCGCTACTCCGTTTACGCCTGCCGATACCGGCGAGTTTACTCTTTACGCCGGAGTGAAACTCACTGGTGATGCAAACCCTGACAATGATACGATTTCCACAGCGATTCATGTCTGGCCCTATATGCAAGCACTTCCTTACAGTGAGAACTTTGATGAGAACTGGACCAATTCCACCAACCCTCCTTACGGTGGCTGGAAGATTATCGACGGTGGAGATGAGGCAGTACCTGCTGTTAATACCAATGACTGGCACAGGTATGTGGTAACTACTCCCGCAAGGACGGTGGCCAGGGTTTACTACTCACCTATAGAAAATCAGGATGACTGGCTGATTTCACCGAGGCTCAAAATAATGGGCTATGGAACTTATACATTGAACTACTGGCATTACTATAGGGACTACTCGACCTCATCTCCCGACTCTGGACAGGTTTTGATTTCCTTTGACGATGGTGCAACCTGGATTGAACTTACAAGGTATTCCAATGCGAGTGATAGTGGCTCGAGGTCTATAGACCTTACGCCATACATTGCACCAAGGGTTGGAACTGTTCAATACTTTAGAATAGCCTTCCATTACGGTGCAAGGGATGAATTCTACTGGTATGTTGACGACTTCTCTGTGACCTTTGCTCCCGATATTACGCCACCTGTAGTTAATTTGATCAGGGATGTCCATGATTCTTACAATACCGGTCCCGATACCGTGATCTTCGAAGTAGGTGACATCTCACCCTTCTCCGTTAACGCCTTTGTCGTAGTTAATGATACGATTATCAAAGACACGACCATTGATTTTGGTCCAGGGATTGATACAGTGGTGGTAGAAATTCCTGGTAGGCCTCAGGGAACCGTTTACGATGGTTACATTTATGTTGAAGATGCTAATCAAAACAGCTGGATGACCCAGGGTACATGGTGGAAACTCTATGCCTATACGCCCAGCACCCCTGCCCTTACACCGATTACAACGCCGCAGAAGGGAGTGAGACTCTCCTGGTCCAGTCCAAGACAGATCTTGAGATACGATGGCGGTGAGGCCTATTACTTCACAGGCCTTAATCCGGGCGATATCATTTCAGTGAGATTCACACCTCAATACACACCTGCCAGGATAGATAGTGTAGTTGCCCTCTTCTACGGAACTTCCAATCAGATGCACCTTAAGATTTACAATGACAACAACGGTGTTCCCGGTAATGTAATATTCGATACCCTTATTACCGTTCCTGTTTATCCTACACTTCTAAGGCTTAATCTTTCCAATAAGAACATCGTTGTTAACGGGCAGTACCACATTGGCTTTGAGTGGACCGTTGCTGACCAACCCTATCCGATTAGTGATGCTGGTGCAAATACAAATAGGAGCCTTTACTATGATGCAAACAGTGCCCAATGGTATGCTGCCGGATACGACTGGTTTATAATAAGTGCGGTTACCTACCTGCCTCAGAGCAAGGCCTATGCAGGAAGTTACAGCACAGCAAAACTCCTTAAAGAACATAATCTGAAGAGAGTTGAACTGCCGCAAGTTGCGGTCAAAGAAGAGAGAGACGAGGGCTCAAAGTACATCCAGAAGTACACGATCTTAAGGTCAACCACCTCTGGTGGACCTTATGACTCCATTGGAGTTTCAACAGTCACAACTTACGAAGATTTCACTCTTGCTACAGGCAATACATATTACTATGTGGTTAGAATGGACTACCTCTCACCCGATACGATGACCTATGGCGATGAGGCGAGCATCACCACCGATTTGGTTGGACCTGAATTTTCCTCCTTTGCCTACGACACTGGCGGTGTTAATAATATCTGGGTTAGTGTTGCCATCACCGATCCATCGGGGATTAATGGCGATACTCTCTACTATTCCATCAATGGCGGTAATTTCGCTTTTGCAATGCATGACAGTGTGGTTGGTTCCACCTATTTCTACACTATACCAGGCCTCAATGTGGGTGACAATGTAGACCTCTACTTCGTTGCCCTTGACAACTCTCCATGGCATAACCTGTCAAGGTATCCTGAAACGGGATACATCACCTTCCTTGTTACCTCTGTGACCGGCGAGAAGCCCAGTATGTACGCCTTTAATATTAAAGGTTCTAATGTAAGCGGAAAGGCTATGGAGTTTGCCTATGCGCTTCCTGAGAAATCAGATGTGGAAATTGCCATTTACTCTGTGACGGGTCAGAGGGTTGCTACCCTTGTCAAAGGTGCGAAGGATGCTGGTTACTACACGGTGAGATGGAATGGCACCGATGACAGAGGCTCTAAGGTTGGTTCTGGTGTTTACATCGTGAAGATGGTTACACCGAAGAAGAACTTCACAGAAAGGATAATACTCACGAAGTAGCAAGTCCGACTTCGACCTAAAAAACTGCCCCCTCCCTTTGGGAGGGGGCAGTTTTTTAGGAGAGTTTTTGAGCTTCAATGAACTCTTTTCTCTTGTTTTTTTCTATGTTTGAGTAAACTACAACCTCAATGTCGGCTATCTATTTACAAAGCATTCACTCATCGATAGTTGTACAGAGTATTATGGAGGAACAATTCCCTGAAAAGTTGCACCACGCCGATCCAAAAAAAGTACGAAGTCAAGGGTTTTTAATAAGGCCGCCATCTTGCTTCCATTAAAATAAGGTTAGTTCTCGTTCTTGGTATTATAATTTTTCTTATGAGAAGCCTTTCCAATTATGCTTACAAAATTTTGAGGAGGATCGCCTTTCCCCGGCTGGCAGGAAGTATCGAAGAAGAAAGGGCCAGGGAAATCATCGTTGACGAACTCTCAAAACTCGGACTTTCTGTATCACAACAATCTTTTTATCTTTGGACCTTCAAGCCCGGTGATGGTAGAGTAGTTCTCAAAAATAGGGTGTTCAAGGCTGTTCCCTACGGCAATACAAAGCCCTTTGATGAGGAAGGCGAAGTGATCTATGGGGAGGATGTAGATTACCTCTCTCAGGAGGTTAAAGGTAAGATTGTTGTAACCTACGGAAGGGTTAGGGGCGAAGGCTACGAAAGACTCATTGAAAAAGGGGTAAAGGGACTTATTTCCATCTCACCTCCGGAGAGGGGATTTTCCTTCTCTTCCATATCCCAGCGGTTTGTGGAAGAGGGAAAAGTGATTCCTGCCCTTATAGTTGACTATGACACTGGGCTAAAGTTGAAGGAGTCAGAAGGCAAGAGGGTCAGGATTCAGGGAAATACGGAATATTACAAGGGTACAGCGGTTAACATAATTACGGAAATAAAGGGAACGGAAAAGCCCGATGAGATTATCCTTCTTTGCGGACACTATGACTCCGTTGCCATTTCACCAGGGGCCACGGATAACGGTGGAGGAAGTGCCATTTTGGTCGCTCTCGCAAAATATTTTTCCAAAAGAAGACCAAGAAGGACACTCAGATTTGTATGGTTTTCCGGTGAGGAGTTGGGGCTTCTGGGTAGTCAGGCCTATGTGGAGGAGATAAAGGACGAATTAAAGAAGATCAAGATGGTTATTAACCTTGATGTGGCTGGAGACCCCATCGGTGAAAACGGAGCAATGTGCATTTCCGATAAAGACACGGTAAATTTTGTTTCCATCCTCTCAAAGGAAAAGGGTATCCCCTTCAAGGTAAGGCTTGACATCTATTCCAGCGATTCTATGCCCTTTGCCCTCTATGGGGTGCCTTCCATTAACCTTGCTCGTTTTGGTGGGAAGGGCAGTTTTTACATCCATTCCCATGATGACAGGGTCAACTATACGGGGGTAAGCGGTCTAAGCCCCGTTCTGGAAATGGCGGTTAATATTGTTGAAAGACTTGATAATAGTGTAATTTTCCCTTTGGAGAGAAGGATCAGCGGAGAGTTAAGGGAGAAAATCGAGGACTACTTCAAGAAAATGCAGGGGAAAAAGGTCGAGGTGAAGTGGGAGAAGTGAATCGAAGGATTTTTGAGGGAACGCTTTGGGTTCAAAGTTTTCTCTGAACCTCGAGAATAAAGGCTTTTATTTAAACTCTTTGGTTTTTAACGGGTATAGTGGGTATGCTGGTTTTGAAATGGGATTTCGGAGAATTTTTTGCGTTGCTGTTAAGTTATAGGGTGAAAACGCGTTATTTTTCGTGTTTTGAGCGAAGAAAAACTAATCAACTTTTGGGTTCAAAATTTTAAGAGCCAAAAATTGCGCTTAAGAGGAGTTCGGGCGGAAACTTCCCAGATAGGTTCAAAATTATAAGAGTTGAAAATTTACTTTTCTGAATGGATTGGTATAGGAGTAAGTGGAAGTTTGTTAAAATAAAAAAACTTAAGGGGCTCCGCTGTTCCAATTAGTGGATATTCTAAGTAGGTAAGTGGAAGTTTTTTAAAATAAAAAGAACTGGGCGCCCCTTCGGGGCGCCCAGGGCTATAAAACTATTCAATTTCTATTTCAATCTCTTTACCCTTAGCCTTCTCACTCTTTGGTACGGTGATAGTCAGGATACCGTCTTTATAGGAGGCCTTTGCCTTATCAGGAACTACTTCCGTTGGGAACCTTATGGTTCTCTCGAACTTACCGTAGTTCATCTCGACGCGGTGGTAGGTTTTCCCTTTCTCCTCTTTCTCCATCTTCCTTTCACCGCTGATGGTAAGGGTATCCTCGGAGATGGAGAGTTTTACCTCGTCCTTTTTGAGCCCTGGGAGTTCAGCCTTCACGATGAATTCATTCTCGGTCTCTTCGATGTCGACGGCAGGAACCCAGAAGGCCTCCCTTTCCCTTAACATCTTCTCAGCCTGTCTGCCGAAGAAGGCATCAAAGAGTCTATCAACCTCTTCCCTTAGGGAAGAGACTTCTCTGAAAGGATCCCATCTCATTAAATCCCTTACCATACTCTCACCTCCTTTTTAAGTTTTTGATTTGTCTTCATTTATATAATAGTAAGTCTCTTTGAACGGTCAAGAGTGCGGAAATCTTTGATGTGCAATGACTTATGTAGCTTGATATTGACAATTTCCCCTTGCTTTAATGCAATACGCTCAAGGAAAATTAACAAATATACCTTTTAGGTGAAAAAACTGTTTAGCCTTTTGCTTAACTCATTTTTCTGAAGTTGCCTTAGGCAATTTTCCTTCTAAATAGAGTTTTTCCATTATTCTTACGACTTCCGGGTCATAAAGGATTCCTGCCTTTTCTTTGAGTTCCCGCAGTGCCTCTTCCGGTGATAAGGCGGGTCTATAGGGCCTGTGGGGGGTCATTGCTTCGTAAACATCAGCACAGGCTATGACCCTTGCCTCTAAGAGTATTTCGCCATTTTTTAGCCCTTTTGGATATCCGCTGCCGTCGAGTCTTTCGTGGTGCTGAAGAACGATTTCGGCAACCGGCCCTTCAAATTCAATATCTTTGAGGATTTCGTAGCTGAAAGATGGGTGTTGCTTTATTAAATTAAATTCCGATTCTGTTAATTTAGATGGTTTATTGAGTATCTCAATGGGTATGATTAGCTTTCCGATGTCGTGGAGAAGCCCTGCGTATCTTAGGGTTGTTAATCTATCCTCATCAAGCCCCATTTCTTTTCCTACTAAGTAAGCAATTTCCGCAACCCTTGACTGGTGGCCTGCGGTATAGGGTTCTTTAAGTTCAATGATATGGGAGAGGGTTTTTATAATGCCCTCTGTGAGTATTCTAAAACGGTTCCTCTGCTTTAACGCTTCGATTTCCTGTCTTTTTATCTCGGTAATGTCGTTTTCCACGAGGATAGTGGTTTCTTCGTCCAGTTTAGTGAGGGTAGAGGAAAGGTACCTGTCTTCCCTTTCGGTCTTCCTGTTGTAGAAAATTTTATGAGGTTCTCCACTTTCAAGTACAGTTTTTATCAACTCTTTTGCGTCTTTATCTGTTCTACGGATTATATCGGAGAGTTTTTCAGCCTCTTCCGATTTCTTAATTACCTGAAAAACATTACCATTCTTTGTTACTTTATAAATCCTTTGCGGTATTGCTTCTAAGATGGCGGTTCTCTCTTTAAGAAGTTTTTGCAGCTCCTCTTTAAGGGCGACATCCTCGGAAATATCCATAATCATAGCAATTAATAGATTTTCCTTTTCGAACTCGAGGGGCATTACGAAAAGCCTTTGCCAGACAATCTTTCCATCTTTACTTATGCACCTTACGTCCATTATAAAGTTTTCTGTCTTTTTGTCCTTCAGTTCTTTCACCTTTTCGAGAATCGCGGGGACATCATCGGGGTGGGTATAATCCTTCCAGTTCATTTTCAATAGTTCTTCTCTTGTGTAACCGAGCATCTTTGCCCTTGTTTCATTGACCTCTAATGTGTTTCCATCGTAATCTGAAAGGGTGACACCCACGAGGGGTTGTTCAAAGAGATGCTTCACTATTTCTTGAAAGCGCCTTGCCTCTTGTTCTGCTTTTTTCCTTTCCGTTGTTTCCAGAGTTAGTTCGACAAATCCTACGAGTTCCCCTGCCTCGTTTAAAATAGGGTTGGATCTAATTAAAAACCATCGACCGTCGGGCGTCGTAACCTCCTTTTCTTCAGGTTTTAATGTCTTTCTTGTTACCTCGAGGGGGCAGAAAGGACAAGGGGTATTACGCTGATGCCACAATTCATAGCAGAATTTTCCTTTTAGTTCATCTGGATTTTCAATTCCAATGGATAAAGCTGCAGCTCTATTTGCTTCCAAAATTCTGTGGTCAAGGTCTTGAAGGATTTACATGTTCTCTGAGGTTATTTCTAACGACATCATAAACCCATTTTGTATGATAGATATCGATGAGGATTGAAAACATAGCAGTGTGGGCCTTTAAGCTCTCCGTCTCCTCGGGTGTTAGTTGACGTCTCGATTCGGTGCCGGCCACTAAAATACCATAATTTTGGGTGGAAGTGAGGATGGGCATTAAGAATACCTTGTTTATATTGAATTTTGCAAGGAATTGGTTTACTTCTTCCGGAAGGTTTTCCCTTTGACATTCAAAAAATTTGTTTTGGGCTTCTTGAAAGATGTTGGAACCGATACATTGTGGAGTCAAATAGGGAAATTTTTGTGGAATCTCTCGGACGGGATTGCCTTTGTAAACTCCTGTAAAAAACATTAATTTTTCTGGGTTTCCCACATTGAGGTATATCACAGCGCCGTCAAAGTGAAGATTCCTACAAAATATGTTTAGAAAACTAATGAAGCTCTTCGGGGTTGGTTTTGAGATGATTTGAAGTACAGCTGAAAAATCTTTATGTTGAAACATTGTTTAATTTTATATACATTGGGACGCATTGTCAAACAAATTAGTTAGCACCTCGCAAGCCTATTTGGAGTAATATGAATTTTCTGGTATAATATAAACATGCCACTTATAAGTGCCAGTCCAACTCGGATGGAGCTCTTGAGGCTCAAAAGGCGTATTGCCATTGCAAGAAAGGGCCACAAACTTCTCAAAGACAAGCAGGATGAGCTGGTAAGGATTCTCTTTGAGCTTCTTGAGGGCCTTAAAGAGCTTAGGAAGAAGGTAGAAGAGGAGTTGTCGGAGTCGGTAAGGAGGTTCGTCCTCGCCAGGGCCTTTATGGAGCCTGAAGAGGTGGAGGAGCTTTTCTTGATTCCTTCTGTTTCCTCAGGTATTGAGATTGGTGAGAAGAAGATAATGACCGTTGTCGTTCCAACCTTTAAAGCAAGAATTGAGGGCAATTATTTAAGTTATGGGTTTGCGGGAACCTCGCCGGAGCTTGATGTGTCTTTAGAATCTCTAACGAGGGCGTACAAAGATTTAATTGAACTTGCGGAAAAGGAAAAGTCCCTTGAACTATTGGCCATCGAGGTAGAGAAGACGAGGAGGAGGGTAAATGCCCTCGAGTACATTTTAATTCCGGAGCTTGAATCCACTATTAAGTTTATTTCGATGAAACTTTCTGAGATGGAAAGATCTGATATTACACGCCTGATGAAGATTAAAGATATCGTCAGAGCACATTAACTTGACACGACCCCCCTTTAGGAGCATAATTAAACCATTCTTTACAAACAATTTTTAACGGAGGTTGTTTCAAATGGGTAACACTAAGAAGTACGGGCGGGTCAAGTGGTTCGACTCGCGGAAAGGCTATGGATTCATCCAGCTCGAGGATGGATCTGGTGATGTGTTCGTCCACTTCTCCGATATAGAAGGAGAAGGATATAAGACACTGGAAGAAGGGCAGCGCGTGAAGTTCGATGTGGAAAAGACCAATAAGGGACCGAAGGCTGTTCACGTAGAAAAGGCATAAAAGCCTTATAGCCCGAAAACAAGAAGGGGGAACTTTGAGTTCCCCCTTTTTTATTTTATAATAAGCCGAAAATCAGGAGGTGATTGATGCATCCGATTCTTTTCAGGATAGGGCCTCTTGAAGTACGCACATGGGGTGTACTTGTGTTAATAGGTTTTATTGCTGGAATTAGCTATGTGGCTAAGAGGGCCCGCGTGATAGGTGTTAGTACTGAAAAGATATGGGATTTTGGCTTCTGGGTGGGATTAGCAGGAATTGTTGGGGCAAGGATTTTTTACGTCCTTTATCACATTCCCTATTTTAAAGAACATCCATCAGAGATTATTAAGTTCTGGGAAGGCGGAGCGGTCTTTTTTGGCGGTTTTTTGTTTGCCCTAATTACCGGGATTGTTTATTTGATAAAAAATAAGAAATATTTGCCTTTCTGGCCTATTGCTGATTTTGCTTCTGAAGCCCTTGCCCTTGGTATGTTTTTTGGAAGGTGGGGGTGCTTCTTCAACGGGTGTTGTTTTGGTAAAGAGACCCATCTCCCTTGGGCTGTGGTATTTCCACCAGGCTCACCCGCTTATGAAGTAATGGATTCTCTTCCTATTCATCCTTCCCAGCTTTACGAGTCCTTTGCAAACTTGATACTCTTTTTTATCTTACTGAAAATTGAACAGAAAAAACCCTTTGATGGGTTTATTTTCCTATTCTACATGTTTTTCGCCTCTTTGATAAGGTTTCTCGTGGATTTCACCAGGTATTACGAGCCCGAAAATGTGTATATTCTCACAATAAACCAGTGGATTTCCATTGCTATAATGGTTACATCCGTTGTTATTTATTTTATTTTGCGCAGGAAAGCCTTTAAGAAACATTAGTAGCTGTGTTCAGATTTCTCTTAGAGGCGATTTTCCCTTCTTTCTGTTATATTTGTGGAAAGCCTTCTAAGGGCATCCTTTGTGATGGATGCAAGAAAAATTTTGAGGAAAAGAGGGTTAACAAAATCTTTTTCCCTGACGCCGATCACCTCTCTAAAGTTTACATTGTTTTTGAGTACGAAGGAGAGGTGAGAAGGCTCATTGAAGAATTCAAGTACGGGAAGAGAAAGGAGATTGCACGTTATTTTTCTCAATATTTTTCTGGGCTTCCTCTTGACTACGATTTTATTGTGCCCGTTCCTCTTCACGCCACAAGACTAAGGGAAAGGGGATTCAACCAGAGTGAAGTAATAGCGAAAAGGCTGGCAAAGGAATGCGGAATTCCTGTAACGAAAAAGGGCATAAGGAGGAGAAAATATACCCTTAAGCAGGCGAATTTGACCAGGAGTGAGCGCTTAGAGAATCTCTCCGGGGCTTTTTTCGTGAGTCATCCGGAAAGGTTCAGAGGAAAGAGGATTCTCCTCGTGGATGATGTTTATACCACTGGCGCTACAATGGAGAACTTAGCAAAGGCTTTTAAGAATTATCCTTCTAAGATCGATGGTTTTGCTATTGCCTCTAAGGTTTGAATTGTTGTGATAAGAGTCGTGCCTTTTGAAGTGACTCAACATCGAGACTTTCTCTTGGGTTTGTAGCGGAGCCCGTTATTTCTTGTAGCTTCTCGCCCGTTGCGGTACGGTACAACTGGTAAACAAAGTTAACATTTTCACCCGAGGTTTCAACAGTTCCACACACAAAATAATCTGCGTTGAGACTCAGAGCGATCTGTTTGCAGGTTTCCGGGAACAGTTTATTGTTGGTGAGATTGCTTCGGGATATCTCTTTGTTTACATTATCGGTAGGAATTACCTCAAGGAGTACGTTACCGGTAATTCCCTGGTAAAGGGACTTTTGAAGGCGATTGCCAAGCTGGAGTTTTTGGGCCCCAGGCTCGGTTTCCATAAGAGGAAAGACGGCAATTCTATATCTTTTTCCTCCGGATGTTGTTTGCTGAGCATAGGTTTTGTTTAACTCCTGAAGTACTTTGTCCGTTATGTCCTGAGAATTTGAAACGTAAAGGATCACCTTTGCATCGTTGTTTAACACTAAGTCAAAACCGTTTGCCACTGCCACATTTTTGATGGTTTCCTGAATTTTCTTGTAATAGGGCTCTAAAAGCTCAGAAGATTTTTTATAAAAGAGCCCATTGTCTCCCCAGATGTTTTTGATAAAATTTGAGTATGCTTCTTGGGCCTTCTGTATTTCCAGTTCTCTTTTTTCTCTGCCTTTCTCTGTAAGTCCAGGCTTTTCTATTTCTAAAAGATTTTTAAGCGAATCTATATACTGTTTGAGACTGTCCTTCTGCCTTTCCCATTCTAAAACAAACCTGTCCAGTTCTCTCTTTGCATCCTGGAACTCAATGTATTCATAGAAGATGCGATTCATATCAACGGTTGCGATGGACACATCCTTGCCTTGAAGTGTTGGGGTGATAGACAACGTTAAAAGTAAGAAAGTGGCAATTTTCCTTATCACTTTAAACCTCCAGTTTTTTCTCCAGTTCTTCTATTATTATATGCCCTATAATTTGGTGGCACTCCTGGATTATCGGAGTATTTTTTGATGGTACATGGATAACTACGTCCACCTGGTCTTCTACTTCTGTCGGGTCTGCGCCCGTTAAGAAGATAACGGCCATTTTCTTAGCTATTGCCGTTTTGATTGCCTTAATCACATTTTTTGAGCTTCCTGATGTAGAAAGGGCTACCAAAACATCGCCTTCCTTTCCGAGCCCTTCTACCTGCCTTGAAAAGATTTCCTCAAAGCCGAAATCGTTCCCTGTGGCAGTAATAAGAGACGTATCGGCGGATAGGGAGACAGATGGGAGCGGGGTTCTTTGGGTTTTATATTTTACCATTAATTCGGTGCTGAAATGCATCGCCTGAGCGGCACTACCGCCGTTTCCGCACCATAGAACTTTTTTCCCCTTTTTAAGTGCGTTGGAAATTATTTCTGCAGAGAGGATTATTTTATCACTTTCCGTCTTTGATAAAAGCTCAACGGTTTTTAAAACTTCTTCAAATCGTTTTTCCATTGAACTTTATTTTAAAGCTTGCATCTCGCATTGGAAAAGGTAGCTTAAATATTTGACAGAACAAAGGGAGGCTTTTAAAATTATCCAAATGATACAGGAGAAAGTAGAGCAATATACTGATGATTTAACTGGAGCACGAAATAGAAAGTTCCTTAGTACCTTCGCCGACCTTGAGATACGACGGGCCCAGCGATATCGCACAAATTTTTCCATAATTCTTTTTGATATCGATAACTTCAAGGAAATTAACGATCTTTACGGGCATCTTGAGGGTGATAAGGTTCTCAAGGAACTTTCTCAGTTCATTATGAAATCTTTAAGAGAGTCTGATGTTCTCATTAGATATGGTGGGGACGAGTTTATTATTTACCTTCCTAATACGGATTTTGAGGATGCCAAGTTTGTTGCCGAAAAAATCCTTAGCAGCGTGAAATCTCAGAGGATAGCTGGAAGGAGTATCTCCCTCAGCATGGGTATCGCCGAATATCCAAGGGATGGCAAGACGTGGCAGGAACTCTTTAACAAGGCGGATATAGCCCTTTACAGAGCGAAAAGGAGAGGTAAGGGTCGTATTGCCTGGGTTGAAGAAGTAGAAGCGGTTCCTGTAATTCCAACATCCCAGTTTGTTGACAGAATAGAGGAGAAGAGAACCCTTATAAATCTTATAAATCAGGACCAAAAACTGGTAATCGTCCGAGGAGGGGCCGGCATAGGTAAAACCCGTCTTGTGAAAGATACTCTAAAAAGAGTTGAAGGCGTCTACTTTTTTATGGGGGTAGCATACGGAGCCCTTTCCGAAGTCCCCTTTAGTCTTTTGAAGGATTTGATTCGGTACTGTTACGACAACTATAAAATAGAATCAAAGGAGGCTCTCTCTAATTTTGACCAATTTGAACTTGCCGCTTTTTACTCTATTTTTCCAGAAGCAAGTAAAAGTGGCAGTGTAAAGAATATAGATAAGTACAAGCTCTACGATACTATACTGAAGTTCTTCAAGCATTTTGCAGTTCATAAAAGGGTTTTAATTTACATTGACGATATACAGTGGGCGGACAAGTCATCGATGGAGCTTCTTTACTATGTTATAAGAAATGCCCCCGTCGATGTAAAGTTTTTCGCCACTTTTAGAACGGAGGACCATATTTACGATTATGTTGAAAACTTCCTATCTCAGGCTTTACGTGAACGTTTTATTTTTGTATTGGATCTGAAGCCCTTTGATTATTCTGCAACATCCGAATTCGTTTCTGCCGTTCTTCAGGAAGAGGCTGAGGAAGAGGTGATTAGGTTCCTCTACAACAAATCTGGCGGAAACCCCTTCTTTATTGAGGAGCTAATTAAGGAACTTTACGATAAGGGGAACCTTTTGTACAATGGGAAACGCTGGGTACTTGCCGATGTTGAGAATATCTCTATCCCTCAGACCATTCAACATATCATGAGGAAAAGGGTTCAGGAGGTGGAGGGAGATAAGGTCCTTGAAGTGGCGTCCTGCATTGGGCATGAGTTTTCACCTTCGATAATTAAAGGTGTTCTTGATATGGACATGGGAGAAATCTACGATTCCATTGAGAAAGCTATAAAGAAGGGAATCCTTGAGGAGAGTGGGCCAGATATATTTGCGTTTAAAGAAGACGTGATGAGGGAGCTTATCCTTCAAGGTATTTCTCAGAGTAAAAGGAGATTTTATCATCAGAGAATTGCAAGGTGGATAGAAGAGAATAAGGGTTATATTGCAAATGCAGAGGAACTTATAGCCTATCATGCGTATCACGGCGGAGATGTAGAGAAGATATTGCAGTATGCTCCAATAGTTGCAAGGAAGGCGATGTCACAATTTGCCTATGAGGAGGCAAAGAAGTTCTGGTTGTATTATTTTGAGTACGAAAAGGATGGGAAAAAGTACGTTAAGGAAGCACTTGATTTTGTCGAGTGCTTAATGATTAAGGGCGATTTGAGATATGCAAGAGAATTTTTAGAAGAGGTGCAGCAGAAGTTTTCAGATTTTATCGATGCTGAGTTCTACTCGAGGTATTCGGACGTTTTGAGTGAGCAAGGACTCTATAGTGAAGCTCTTAAGTATATAGATAAAGCCATCGAACTCGCCTTTCAGCAGGAAATGAAGGAAAAAAATAATAATCAGGGTGATAAGTTAGCCGAACACTCCCTTTATAAGTATTATATCGAAAAAGGTTGGATTTTAATCAAACTCGGTCAGTATGAAGACGCAAGGGTGGTTTTGGAACAGGCACTAATTAATAAGAAGTACCTCTCTAAATACTGGGAAGGTACCCTTTATAATGTCCTTGGGGTGCTTCATGCTGAAGTATCTTCGCCTCAGGATGCTATTGCTTATTACGAAAAGGCAATTGAAATCAGGCAGGGTATAAATGACTTTAAGGGATTGGGTGCCAGTTATATTGATATTGCTATCGTTTACCATGACCTCGGTGACATGCAGAAAGCCATTGAATATTATGAAAAGGCAAGAGAAATTTATAAGCAGATAGGCTACAAAGGTGGTTTGATTACAACTTACATTGACATCGGGATGTATTACCTTTCCAGCAGGAAATACGACGAAGCAATGCGAAATTTCCAGAATGCCTACCATGAGGCTCATTTAATAGGTAGTAAGGATAGCATGTGCCTTGCTCTTAATAATATCGGTTCAGTCTTGAGGATTACCCGTAAATATAATGAGGCAGAGGTCTTCTATCGGAGGGCAATGGAAATCGCCGAGGAGATAAATTCCGTTGAGCATAAAATAGTGATCACCAGGAATTTTGTGAGGCTCTATAAGGACGGCTTTAAAGATTATGCAAAGGCTGAAGAATATTTCAGAGAGTTAGAGAAGTTGCTTGAGAAGAGAGAGCTTGATACAACAAAGTTTGCCTCATTATTGATTGGTGCGGAACTATTCATCCTGAAAGGAGATTTGGACAAAGCTGGTAAAATTCTAAATGAGTTATTACCCCATTTAAAGGAGAAGAGATTCCAGAATTACAGGTTCTGGGCGCATTTTGTATTGGCTGAATATTACGCCTTAAGAGGCGAAAGGAGGGAAACGGGGCGCGCCCTCCATTCTGCCCATGAAGAAGTCAGAGCGAACTTGAAAAAAGATCCAGACTACATAGTCTCTTACTTTGAAGGTTTGCTTGAGTTCTTCATTTTAACAAAGAGGAAGAGAGGCGCCTATAAAATATTGGATAAGCTGGAAGAGATGTACAAAAAATACGGGTTCGTTGAAGATTTACAACTTTTACCATATTTAAAAGAAGAAGTGGAGCAAATTCAGTAGGCTCCTTCGCCCTTAAAGATCTCTAAAATTGTTTTTACAAAGATTGCTAAGTCCAAAAAGATGTTCCAGTTTTTGACGTAATAGAGGTCTAACATAATCCTTTCTTCGAAGGTCAGGGCGTTCCTACCCGAGACCTGCCATAAACCCGTAAGACCGGGTTTAACACTTAAAAGTATGTCTTTAACATCTTCAATGACCTCTAGTTCTTCGGGCAAATAAGGCCTTGGACCCACAAGACTCATATCCCCCAACAAAACATTAAATAGTTGTGGAAGCTCGTCAAGACTGGTTTTTCTTAAGATTTTGCCAATGGGAGTGACTCTTGGGTCTTTTACGCTCACAATTTTTCTAAATTTTTCGTATTCATCTTTAATCTCCGGGTGTTCTCTTAAAAATTCCTGTAGGATTTCCTCGGAGTTTAGATACATGGTGCGGAACTTGAAGATTTTAATAAGCTTGCCATTCTTCCCAAGCCTTGGCTGAGTGAAGATCACAGGTCCCTTCGATGTAGCAACGATGGTGATGGAGATGAGTGCAATAACTGGTAATAAAATTATAATTAAGGGAACGGTGGCGAGAAGATCCAGTAGCCTTTTCAATTTGGCATTTTTCGGGATTAAAAGATTATATTTCAATTTGAGGCTTTTAAAACCAAAGAAATCAACGATTTCCAGCTCCTGAGGGTTTAAAGCGTGGTTGAAGGCGTTTATTAATATCTCAACATTTTTTTCCCATGCTAAGTTTTCTATCTTTTTAACCTCCGTAAGCGGTACACCACCTACAATGAGGAGGTCGGGTTCTTTTTCCAAAATAGCTTGTTTTACTATTTCGGCAGACCCATTTTTTATATGGGCTACCACATTGATGCCACTGGTTTTCTCCCTTTCGATGGTCCTTTTGAACCATTCCAGTTCCACCGAGTCACCCCAGAAGAGAGCTTTATCTCTAAGTAGTCCGATTTCGTAGAGGATTCTTTTTACGATAATTCTACCGACCCAGAGGAGGAAGATGCTTAAAATATAGGAGATTAGGAAAGCAAGCCTCGAGAACGACGGCTCTACTTTAATGGTATAAAGGAGAAGGGCTGAGAAGGCGGAGGCTATGGTGGTGCCTTTTGCTATTTTCAGTAGTTCTTCACTTTTGGTAAAGTATTTTGTGTAGAGGCCTTCGTAATAAAAAGTGATGACCCAGATTAAGAAGGCAAAAAAGTATTTTGAATAGTGGGCAATGGGCAGTGCTGGAGGCAATGTATATTTGGTTGTGCCAATTACATTAACTCTAATGTAATAGCCCGCATAGAAGGAGAAGGCAATGAGAAAGAGATCCAGAAGTACAAGAATAAATTTAGAGATTAACCTAATGGACCCTTTTCTTATGCCTTCCATTGGCTTTCCTTTACGGGAATATTTATAAAATACCGAAAAGCGATAATCAAGTTGTAGGTAAGGGATAGGATAAAAACAATAAGTTTTTCGATTGGATTCTTCGAGTGTTTTTTTGTGTAGAGAAAAAAGGAGCGGAGTTTTTGAAATTCCGACTTAAAAGGTGCCTCTTTTCGTGAAGATCCATGAAAGTGTATAATCTTTGCCCTTGGTTCGTAAATCACTGAATACCCCGATTCTATAAGCCTTTTGAAAAGGTCGGCGTCTTCGAAGAAGAGGAAAAATTGCTCATCAAATCCCTTCAGGTTCTCGAAAATTTGCCGTGGTGTCATAAAGAAACCGCCGAGGGGAAAAGATTCCTTAAGGAAG
Source organism: candidate division WOR-3 bacterium (assembly GCA_039803545.1). Classification (NCBI taxonomy): domain Bacteria; kingdom Pseudomonadati; phylum Caldifarciminota; species Caldifarciminota bacterium. The sequence continues at coordinate 74,976 of JBDRYS010000001.1, forward strand.
ATAGGCTCTTCTATCCTCTCCAGTTCGTAGCCAAAATATTCCTTCTTGATCTTAGAATTTTTGAAGAAAATACGGAGGGGGGATGTTCTGCTGACTAAGACGTGCTTTAAAGAGGGGAACATCCTTGTGGAAGGTTGAAATGAGTGATCAGGATTTAAAAACCTTGGGGCTGCCACTGAGTTAAATTTTCTTGTGGTTTCTTCGAGAATTCTTACTGTATCGGGAGAGGCAACAGTGTCTGGATTCATAAAAAGTAGAAAGTCTCCCCTGGCCACTCTGGCACCAAAGTTACAGCCCGATGCGTAGCCTTTGTTTTGCCTGTTTATTACCTTGGTGTTTGGAAATTTTTGAGTGAATTCCTTTAGGTCCTCTTCGGGGCTGTGATTGACAATAACTATTTCATCAACCTGATTGTAGATGGAGTCCAAACAGCGTTTCAATAATTTCCCTGATCGATAATTTACAATTATTGCAGAGACCATTGTTCCTTTTAATTTTACACTGGCGGGTTTATAATTACAACGAGGAGTGGAGCCATGTTTAAATTTTTAATGGAAAAAATAATAGGCTCAAGGAACGACCGGGAAATAAAGAAACTCTGGCCCATTGTTGAGAAAATAAATGAGATTTACGAAACTTATCATTCATTGAAAGATGAAGACCTAATAAAGAAAACTGAGGAGTTTGAAAAGCGTATCAGGGATGGCGAAGATCCTTTTGAAATACTGCCTGAGGCTTTTGCCCTTGTTAAAGAGGCGACGAGAAGATTGTGCGGAAAGAAATGGGAAGTTACGGGCCATATGTGGGAATGGGATATGATCCCCTTTGATGTCCAATTACTCGGTGCTATCGTACTTTTCCAGGGAAAGATTGCGGAGATGAAGACAGGTGAAGGTAAAACCCTCGTTGCGACAATGCCCCTTTATCTTCACGGGATCATAGGAAGGATTAAGGGGACCGGGGTGCACCTGGTCACAGTGAATGATTATCTTGCCCGCAGAGATAGGCAATGGATGGGACCCGTTTATGAAAGCCTTGGCTTAAGTGTTGGCGTGATCCAGAACGATATGGATAATGCTCGAAGGAAGATTGAATATCAGAAAGATATAACCTACGGAACTAACAACGAATTTGGATTCGACTACCTGAGGGATAACATGGTTTACAGGGCAGAGGACAGGGTCCAGCGTGGTCACTACTATGCCATTGTGGATGAGGTCGACTCTATTTTGATCGATGAGGCGAGGACCCCATTAATTATCTCTGGACCTGTCGAATACTCTTCTGCAGAGATTTACAGGGAAATGAAACCCCTTGCAGAGAATTTAGTGAGGAAACAGACTCAACTGGTTACCCAGCTTCTCTTTGTTGCTGAGAATCTACTAAAACAGGGTAAGGAATTTGAGGCGGCGGAAAAGATTATTCAAGCGAGGATGGGTATGCCTAAGGCAAAGAAGCTATTCAAAATGCTCCAGGAACCTGGAATTATGAAGCTTGTGGATAAGGTTGAGTTAGAGTTGATGAAGGAAGTTAACATAGGTGGTGAAAAGACGAAGAGAATTGAAGAGCTTAAGGAAGAACTTTATTTCTGGGTTGATGAGAAGTCCCATTCTGTTGAAATAACAGAAAAGGGCAGGGAAGAGGTGGAGAAGAGGGAAAAGGGCCTCTTTGCCCTTCCTGATCTTTCTACAGAACTTCATAAGCTTGATGAGGACAAAAATCTATCTGCTCGCGAGCGCTTTTATGAAAAAGAGAGGATTCTCAGAGAATATGCGGAGAAGAGTGATAAGATTCATGCCCTGAAACAGTTACTCAAGGCTTACATGCTTTTCGAGAAGGATGTGGACTATGTGGTGATGGACGGGAAAGTTATAATCGTGGATGAATTCACAGGAAGATTGATGCCAGGAAGAAGATGGTCTGATGGACTCCATGAGGCAGTCGAAGCAAAAGAGGGCGTGACAATCCAGAGAGAAACCCAGACCCTTGCCACCATTACCATTCAGAACTACTTTAGGATGTATGAAAAACTGGCTGGTATGACAGGTACCGCAATGACTGAGGCCCAGGAGTTCTGGGAGATCTACAAACTCGATGTGATTCAGATTCCTACCAACAAACCCATTCGCAGGGTGGACTATCCCGATATAATTTTTAAGACGAAGAAGGAAAAATATGAGGCCATTATAAATGAAATCGAAAAATGGCATAGGGTTGGCAGGCCTATTCTCGTGGGGACCACGTCAGTGGAAGTTTCTGAGCTGCTGTCCAGGTTGTTAAAGAGGAAGGGGATACCTCATCAGGTTTTGAACGCCAAATACCACGAAAAGGAAGCGGAAATCATAGCGAGGGCTGGTCAGTTTGGGGCAGTTACCATTGCAACCAACATGGCAGGTAGAGGAACGGATATTAAATTGGGCCCAAACGTTGTTCGGGCAAAGGAGTGTGCTATAAATACGCCAAATCCAACCCCTGGTCTTACCTGTACAGAGGATCCTAAGAAGTGTATTAAGGAAGGAGTTCCCTGTGGGCTTTACATTATTGGCACCGAGAAACACGAAGCCCGTAGAATTGATAATCAGCTGAGGGGAAGGGCTGGAAGGCAGGGTGATCCTGGCTCTTCGAGATTTTTCCTATCCTTGGAAGACGACCTTTTGAGACTCTTTGGTTCCGATAGGGTGATGGAACTTATGGAAAGATTTGGAAGCAAGGATGAGGGGCCTATCGAATCTCCTATGGTGACAAAGGCTCTTGAAACGGCACAGAAGCGGGTTGAGATGCAGAATTTCCAGATTAGAAAGAGACTCCTTGAGTATGATGATGTGATGAATAGGCAAAGGGAAGTAATTTATGGCCTCAGAAACGACATCCTTGACGGTAAGGATTTAAGGGGATTGGTCCTTGATTACGCAAAGGGTATTGCGGAAGACCTTATAGAGAAATATTTAAGGAATAATGAGAGGGATGATTCCTGGAATCTTCAGGATTTGAGGAACGAGCTTGCCTACTTCTTCCTTTATGATTTTTCCGAGATGTTGAATGTGAAGAGTAAACAGGAAGTAAAGGAACTGGTTTTCAATAAGCTTGAGGACCTTTATAAAGAACGGGAGGAGGCCTTTGGTGATGAAAAGATGAGGGAGATGGAGAGGATTGTCTTATTAACGACCCTGGATCATCTCTGGAGAGAACACCTTTATGCCCTTGACCATTTGAGAGAGGGGGTCTATTTGAGGGCATATGCTCAAAAAGATCCATTGGTGGAGTATAAAAAAGAGAGCCTTGAACTGTTTGATGAGCTTATGGAGAGGATCCGAAACGAAAGTGTGATGAGGATTTTCCGCATTGAAGTTCCAAAAATGCCAAAGAAGTTCGCCGAAAGGATGGTTGCCTTCAAGCCCTCCATTGACACCCAGAAGGGAGGGCAGACCGAAAAGTCAAAGTAAAAGAATTAAGGAGGTACTAAAATGAAGGTAAATTTGAAATGGGAAGAGGGCTTGAAATTTAAAGCTGAAACCCCTTCGGGTCACGAGCTTTATCTTGATTCTGCTCACAAAGAGGATGGAAAAAGTGCCGGACCTGCTCCTATGGAACTTCTTTTGGTCGCCCTTGGTGGGTGCACAGCTATGGATGTTATATCGATTTTGAATAAAATGAGAGAAAAGGTGAAAGAGTTCAGTGTTGAAGTGGAAGGTGAAAGAGCTCCTGAACATCCAAAATATTACACAAAGATTCACATTAAGTATATCTTCAAAGGTGAAAACCTGAAGGAAGAAAACATCCAGAAAGCCATCCAGCTTTCTCAGGATAAATATTGTAGTGTTTCAGCCAATTTGAGAGGAAAATCGGAAATTACCTACTCCTACGAAATAAGAGAATAGTTCCTTGCAAAGCTTAAAGGCCATGAGAAAGTGTATAAAATGCAAGGGGCTTACTGAAATTTTTATTCCACACCATCGACTCTCCCTTTGTAATGAGCACTATATTGAATGGTATCAAAAAAGGGTTGATACTACTATCAAAGAGTTTAAGATGTTTTCAAAGGAAGACCGCATTCTCGTTGCGGTGTCCGGAGGTAAAGATAGCCTTGCCCTCTGGCATGCCCTTGTCTCTCTTGGCTACGAAGCTGATGGTTTTATAATTGACCTTGGTTTTGGTCAGTATTCTGAAGATTCTTTGAATGTCTCTAAGAAACTTGCAGAAAAGTTGAACAGGCCTCTCCACATTTTGGATTTGAATAAAGAGTTTTATAGCATTGAAGAGATTAAGAAAAAAGACCGCAGGCCCATCTGTTCCCTCTGTGGCACCGTGAAGAGGTATTTTATCAACCTTTACGCTAAGAAACTGGGATATCAAATCGTTGCAACTGGTCATAACTTAGACGATGAAGTGGCGGTTCTATTGGTTAACACCCTCTCCTGGAATTTAGAATACCTGAGGAGGCAATATCCCGTTTTGAAAGAGGGAAATGGCTTTGTAAGAAAAGTAAAACCTCTTTGTAAAACCACGGAGATGGAGAACAGGATTTATGTGGAGGTTAATGGGATAGAGTATGTGGAATACAAGTGCCCATATTCGAAGGGGGCAACAAGCTTAGAGTATAAAAAATTTATTGAGGATCTTGAAAAAACCAGCCCTGGAACCAAATTGAGATTCTATTCGGAGTTTTTGAGAAAGATTTATCCTTTGCTTCAAGTTGTAGAGGACCAAGGGGTAAAGCCCTGCAAAATATGCGGTGAGCCAACTTCAGGGGAGGTATGTGCGGTATGCTCAATAAAACAAAAAATGTCGCATTAGGACTGCTTCTCTTTTTACTTATGGCGGTCCTGAGTTGTAAAAAGGAGAGCAAAATGCATTCAAATCTTGAACATGCTAATAAAAAATACTGGAAAGGAAGTTATTTTGTGCAGAAAACGATAAAGGATATCGATTTGAATAAATGGACGGTAAGGGCAAAGGTCGATGGCAAGTGGCAGACTTTCCAAATAGTTGATCTTCCTGATGCCTTTGTGAATTGGAGTGTCAATAGAAGACTGGAAACCCTTGATAGGGTAAGAAGTAATCAGCCTCCTTCCCTCTCAGGTCCCCACAACGGGATGGTTGCTTCTTACGGTATAAGGAGAAAGGATTCGAAATTTATTATTAATAATGCGGTGAAAGGTATGGGGTTTTTGCCAAAACCGGAAAAGGTAAAGGAGTTGATTACTCTCCTTGAATCAACGATAGATTCTTCTGATGAGTATAAACTCAATGTTCTCGAAAATCTTTACAAGAATGCAGATGAATACTTTACACGGAAGGGGCTTGTATCTCTCGAACTTTATACTAATCCTGGGTTTGAGACCCACACATTCTTAAATGAGATGGAAAATCCCGCTGTTTCTATTGTCTTCCTTGATATTCCAAGTTTTGAGGTGAGAGCCCTGGCGAGGCTTCTACATCCGGAGGACCCGATCCTTAGTGAATATGAGAAAGATATCGTCAAATATGCGAATCTTATTCATTCTTATTTCCATGGCCATTTTGACAGGGAATTTATTGCGGTAATTTACTATGTTGTCGAAGTCTTTGACAACACCCCTGGAAGAGGAGGGCTCGGTAAGCGGGTAGTCCCTCCACTACCTTGAAGATGGGATTTTTTCTATTTCGGATACAGGGAAATAGTAGTTAAGTATCTCTTTGTAGGTTTTTCCCTGAATGGCCATGAGTTTTGCACTCCAGAGTGGCAATCCAATGAGAATGCCTCTTCCCCTTCCTTGGAATATAAGGGTATCTCCCATGATTTCTAACTGAAAAGAGGGGCTTAGAAGACGGGGATAAAGGCTTTGGTATAGGGCTGGACCACGCAAAATTACGGATTTTTCACCGTTGAAGATTATTGTGTCAGGGATGAGATGGGTTGTGAAATTAACAATTTTTAGAGAGTCCAACTTATCGATTCCCAGAATGTATTTGATATCGCTCAAAGGAATTTTAGTTTCCCAGTGGGAAAAGGAGCACGTTTTGGATAAGGTGTCCTCCACCGAAATGCTGTAAGTGAGAGTATCACCGAATATTTCCTCATATGGTACAGTGAAGCCCCCCGTGCAATAGGTTATAAGTGGGTAGATTGGGAGGCCAAGGTAAGTCAAAATCTCTCCCTTTGTCTCCTCTACCGCATTTTTCACGTTTTTGGATACGTTTCCAATGCCGGTATATTTCCAGTAGGGGAGGGAATCTGGCAACATATAGATATTTTCGCTAAGCAGGTGATAAAGGTAGGTTCTAATTGTCACCGCTATGGCCTTTATGTACTCTTTTGTGGTGTCTTTTCCTGCGACATTCTGCGTACAGGAGAGGACATAATCCTCTTCTTCTGCAATATTCTGAAGATAAATGGAGTTTCCAATGCATTTTAAGACCAGATCACCGTTGAAATATCCAGAATCCTCTGCTGTTTTAACAAATTTTGTATTTGCGTCCTCAACTCTGTATTCTTCGAAGGTGTATCCTCCCATCTGGAGTTTGCCATCTTTGGCCTCAAAGAGGTAATTCTTGTTACCACTTGTTACATAAACCCACTGGGATGGACGCGTCCAGAAAAGGTTAATTATGATAAAGTAGCGGATGTATTTCCTTATAATGCTCCAGCCTCCTTCAGGAGTTTGAGAAATTCCTCTTCATTTAAAATTTTTACTTTAAGTTCCAGCGCCTTCTGGTACTTAGATCCGGGGTTTCTACCAACAACCACAAAGTCCGTGTTTCTGGAAACAGAATTGGAGACCCTTCCACCAAGGGCTTCAACCTTTTCCTTAGCCTCGTCCCTGGTCATGCTGTCAAGCTCTCCGGTGAATACCACGGTTTTTCCCTTGAAGGGGGATTCGGCAACGGGTTTTGCTGTTTCTTCTTCAAAGGTGATGCCTGCATCCAGGAATTTTTTAATTATTTGCCTGTTTTGTTCATTCCGGAAAAATTCGATAATACTGGTTGCTGTTTCGGGACCTATGCCGGGTATAGAAATAAGCTGGTCATAGGTTGCGTTCATTAATTTGTCTAAGGATTTAAATCTTTCGGCGAGAACCTTCGCGGTGAATTCACCGACATTGGGAATTCCAAGGGCGTATAGGAAACGAGCAAGCGTTGTTTTCCTTGCCTTGTTGATCTGGTCAATTAAATTCTGAGCCGACTTGTCTGCAAAACCTTCAAGGGTAAGGAGTTGGGATTTTTTGAGATAGAAAAGGTCCGCGACATCTTTAACCAATCCACGATCCACTAATTGCTCGGCTACCTTTTCACCAAGTCCCTCAATATCCATCGCTCTTCTCTGGGCAAAGTGGCGGAGATGTGCCTTCAACTTTGCAGGACATTGCATACTGACACAACGGTAATATGCTCCCTCCCTGACCACTTTTGCTCCACAAACGGGGCACTTTTCTGGAGGGAGAATTTCCTTTTCCTCTCCGGTCCTCGCTTCTTTTATAACCTGAACAATATCAGGAATGACATCCCCTGCACGCTGGACGACTACCCTGTCACCTATCTTTACGCCGAGTCTCTGGACTTCGTCAAAGTTGTGGAGTGTTGCTCTCTGGACAATGACTCCTCCCACCTCGACAGGTTCGAGAATTGCAACAGGTGTAATTTGTCCAGTTCTTCCAACCTGATATACAACGTCAATGATTTTAGTAGTTTTTTGCCTCGGCTTGAATTTTCCCGCTAAGAAGTATCTTGGGGTCCTCGCCGTTGTTCCCAGCTTATCCCACAACTCCATATCATTGACTTTTATAACGATGCCATCCAGTTCGTACTCTAAGGAATCCCTAATGTTTTCCATATAGCGGTAATATTCGATCACTTCCTCAATATTTTTGCATACCTTTCTTGGGCTGGAGGCTTTGAATCCCCACTTCTCGATGGCCTCGAGGGCTTCTGAATGGGTTTTGAACTTGATCCCTTCCACCACACCAAGGCCCCAGGCGATAAAGCCCAGCTTTCTCTTTGCGGTGATATTCGGGTCAAGCTGTCTTAAGGAACCGGCGGCTGCATTCCTTGGGTTTGCAAAGGTTGGTTCACCTCTCCTTGCCAGCTCTTCATTTAATGCCTCGAAGTCTTTCTTTTTCATTATTACCTCACCACGGATTTGTACCTTTGGTGGAATTGGGAACTGGGGTAAGAGTTTTAGGGGTATTGACTTTATGGTTTTTGCGTTGAGAGTTACATCTTCACCCTTTAAGCCGTCTCCCCTTGTAGCAGCTGTGGTGTAAGTGCCGTTTATGTATGTTAATTCACAAGAAAGTCCGTCGAATTTAGGTTCAACAGCGTATTCTATACTCGCTGTTAAGGGAAGACCAAGAAATCTTTTTATACGCACATCAAAATCCCTTATTTCATCTTCATTTCTTGCGTCCTGAATGGAAAGCATTGGTATTTCGTGTTCAATTGTCCCAAATTCTTCCTGAGGTGGGGCCCCTACTCTCTGGGTAGGTGAGTCGGGGGTGACAAGGTCAGGGTAAAGACTCTCCAGTTCCTGTAGTTCTCTCATTAGTTCATCATATTCGGCATCGGAAATAACAGGACTATTTAAAACGTAATAGCGATAATTGTGGTAATTGATTTGGTCTCTTAACTCCTTAATTCTCTTCTCTGCCTCTTCACGGGAAAGAAAACGCTCAACCATAAACCTCACTCCTGTTAAGTCTTCAAATAATAATAAGTTAAAGCCCTCATTAAATCAAGGGGCAAACAGGACCCGGGAGTAGACCTTATTTAGGGCGTGGGAAATAGGGTCATATAAGTGGGTCATGAGTCAGCTCCTTAGGGCTTGCCTAAGCTTATAGGTTGTCTTGCCCCTTTGTTTTTCCTTTCACAATCGCTTAAAATTAAGAAAAAAGGAGGTAACCGAATGAGCCTTACAGAAGAATTCATAAAAGAGGCTGAAAGGTATAGTGCTCATAATTATCATCCTCTTCCTGTTGTTCTGTCCAAAGGTGAAGGAGTTTGGGTTTGGGACGTTGAAGGAAAGAAGTATCTTGACTGCTTAAGTGCTTATTCTGCTGTGAACCAGGGGCATAGGCATCCAAAGATTATCAATGCTCTCATTGAACAGGCAAATAGAATAACGCTCACTTCGAGGGCTTTCCACAATGATAAGATGGGTGCTTTTTTGAAAAAGTTGTGCGAAGTTGCTGGCTTTGATAAGGCGCTTCCTATGAATACAGGTGCAGAGGCGGTAGAGACCGCTATAAAGACTGCGAGGAAATGGGGGTATTTAAAAAAGAGGGTTGAGGAAGACAAGGCTGAAATAATAGTTTGTGAGAACAATTTCCATGGCAGGACCATAACGATAATCAGTTTTTCTACCGAACCCCAGTACCGGTTCGGTTTTGGTCCCTTTACTTCCGGATTTAAGGTAATTCCCTTTGGAGATGCAGAAGCCCTTGAAAAGGCAATAACCCCAAATACTGTAGGTTTCCTTGTGGAACCTATTCAGGGGGAGGGAGGAGTTATTGTACCTCCTGATGGGTACTACAAGGCTATCAGAGAAATCACGAAAAAACATAATGTTCTCCTTATGGCCGACGAGATTCAAACGGGATTTGGAAGAACTGGAACCCTTTTTGCAATGGACAGGGAAGGGGTGAAGCCGGACATTCTCATTGTCGGAAAGGCCCTTGGTGGAGGTGTTTACCCTGTTTCTGCTATTCTTGCTAATAACGATGTGATGGATGTCTTCAGGCCTGGTGACCATGGCTCCACCTTTGGTGGAAATCCCCTCGCTGCTGCAGTGGGAATGGCAGCCATTGATGTGATAATTGAAGAGAGATTGCCGGAAAGAGCCGAAGAACTTGGTAATTACTTTATGAAGAGGCTTAGAGAGATTAATAGTCCCTATGTTAAAGAGGTGAGGGGGAGAGGCCTTCTTATCGGTGTTGAAATTAAGAAAGAGTATGGAACTGCACGGCCATTCTGCGAGAAGCTGATGGAACTTGGAATCCTTGCGAAGGAGACCCACGACCAGGTGATTCGTTTTGCACCACCACTGGTAATTACAAAGGAAGAGATCGACTGGGCACTTGAGAGGATTGAGAAGGTATTAAAAGCTTAAAATTTTGAGGCCCCCTTCTTGCAGAAGGGGGCCTCTTTATTTTTAAGAGTTTTCTGAAATTCCAAAGGCTTTTAGGGTATTCTCGTAGGTTATTCTTGCCAGTTCCTCATAGTCAATTTTCTTGATGTCACTTATCTTCTTGAGTACGTGTCGTACGTAGGCAGGCTCATTTCGGCCTTTCTCTAAGGATGGCGTCAAATAAGGGGAATCCGTTTCGATGAGGATTTTTTCCGGTGGGACTAACTTTGCAACCCTAATTAATGCATCGTTCTTGTATGTAATGGTCCCTGAGAAGGAGATGTAGTAATTTTCCCTTTGTAAAATGATTTCTGCTTCTTGGGGGCCACCGCTAAAGCAGTGGAAGATCACAGAGACTAAGCTAAAGTCTTCAATGATATCAAAAACCTCTTTGTATGCATTCCTGACGTGAAGTATAACGGGCTTTTTTAAGCCTTCAGCAAGTTGAAGGAATTGTGTGAATACTTCCTTTTGGACCTCCTGAGGAGAATAATTTTTGTAAAAGTCGAGGCCGATTTCACCGATGGCAACTACCTTTGAGCTCGATTTTACAAGCCTTTCTATCTCTTTGAGGGTAGCAGGAGTGAACTTTTTTGCATCATGGGGGTGAAGTCCACAGGAAGCGTAAAGATTGTATTTTTCTGCTAATTCTACTGCTTTAATTGAAGAAGGTAAATCATAGCCCGGTATAAGGATCTTCTCAACACCAAAAGATTTTGCCCTTGATAATACCTCTTCTAAATCTTTCTTAAATTGCGGGTCGTTTAGGTGGCAGTGAGAGTCGAAAATTATTGCTATTTTACCTCCTTAGGTGTACCTTTTTGCATCGAGCAAGTGCCCTCAAAAATTACTCCTTCTTCCACTACTAAGGTTTTACAGGTCAGTTCCCCTGTGAATCTGGCGGTAGATTCAAAGACCACTTTTTCTTCAATGTGGAGTTTTCCACGAATTGTCCCTCCTATTACTGCCGATTTTGCGGAAATTTCGTCACCTTCAACAAGGCCTGCCTTTCCGACTATCAGTGTTCCCTGTACCTTTACGTTCCCTTTGAATTTTCCATCTATTCTGGCACTGCCAAGAACCGATATGTTACCTGTAACTTCGGCCCCCTGGCCGATTATGGTGTCCATTTTTTCTTCTAAATTTTTTTCTGGTGCCATTTTAACCTCCTATTTTCCAACGACAAAGGCTTTTATTATCTCTTGCTTTTGATCATCTTCTGCTTTTAAAGAGAGTTTAACAACGTAAAGGCCATTCGAAACTCTATCACCAAAAAGGTCCCTGAGGTTCCAGGTAACCTGGTTAAAACCTTCGGGGTATTCTGTTTCAACGCTTTGGTAGATTTTCCTTCCGGATATGGTATAGATTTCAACCTTTGCCCTCGCGTTTTTATTGATTCTAAAGGTAAAGTAAACCCTATCTCCTTCGCTTACGGGATTGGGGAAGATGAGAAATTCATTGCATAGGTTGGCAGAACTTTTAAGTTCTAAGGTAAAACTTTTCTGGCTCATGTTATTTAAATTGTCGTAGGCAACAACTTTGAATTCTCTTTTACCAGGCTGTTCCGCGGAAAAGGGGTAATTGACTTCACCTTTGGTGTAGGAATTCGGATAAAATTCAAAGTAGGGAGTTAAATCGATGAAATTATTGTCCATAAGAAGCATAACCCCTTTCTCCTCAGCGAAAACATTATATAGGTTTATGCCGGAACTGTCTTCCAGGACAACTTTAAGGTTGAAAGAAAGGGGTGCTTCCGTGACTTTAGCTGCTTCTTTGCCATTAATGAATACCTCAATATCTGGTCCCGTACGGTCCTGGGTTGAAACATTTCCGAGGGCGGTGGTTAAATTAGGTATGTATTGAGCAGAGATCTCATTATCAATTTCCTTTTTAAGGATTGAGAAGCAAAAGCCCGTTCCAGTGTCGGCCGTTCCAGCGATGAAAAAGGAAATGGAGTCGTTTTCGCCTTTTGGGGAGAAGGGCGCCCGGTAAAGTACCTTGTTTTCACCTAAGTAACTAACAGAGACTGTAGGGTTTGGGGGGTTCGTGTAGGTTTCGATGTAAGGCTTATGGAACAGGAGGGCGTAATATTCAGAGTTGTTTTGCAGGTTTGTCAACCCAATGGTATTTTTTCTCGCAATCCAGAGTGTATCAGGTGGAAACAGGTTTGTAACAGAATCAGGTAGTGGAAGATAGACAATGGTAGTGGGATCACCAAATAGGTGATAGTAGGTCAGTGATTGACTGCCGGCTTTTGCCCTGTTTACGATTTCCCCAAGAGGGTGGAGCTTTCGGTCGGAGAGGATGCTGTGGATATTGCGTCCGAAGAAGTAATTAATGGATACAAATTGACCTATGCTCGAACCGACAGTTCCTATGCTTTGATTGTAGACGCTCATATACTCTGCAATCCCTAAGGGCGGATTTTCTCTGGTAAAGGCCCCTACCTTACAGGAGAGGAAAAGGCTGATAGGATTTTTATAATTGGAATTGAGTAAAGGCAGATCCTGAAGGAGAAGCATTTGCTCATGGGTCAATTGAACAGGATTGCCGTGCCCGAAGAAGGTTGTCAAGAAGTTGCCCTCGTTGAATTTTCTGATGAAGTCCTTCTTGGCCTCCTGCCCTCTTCTGTTTCTGTCAACACTGTTTCCAACCACACCATAAGAGGTTTCGTAAAGGAGTTTTACCTCTAAGAAAGGTGGTGTTATAGAGGTATCAGCTCTGATGCTGTTTGCAAGAGGGATATGGAACCCTATCTCGGTTGGGGTTCCACTTTCACCGTATTCATCGTCTGCTATGAAAAGGACTCTGGTGCGCCAGTTGTTAAAAACAGTGTTACTTTCGTATTTGTATAGTTTGTTTAAGAAAATTCCCAACTGTTCCTTTGTTCTGAAGGGAATCCTCCCAATAAAGAGTTCAGCAAAGCCATTTCCGTCAAAGTCTGCATAAAAATCGTCCCTTGCGCCCTTTTCTTCTTCGATATCCGTTGAGAGGAATGGCTCAAAGGCGGGGACTAAGTTGCCCCCGGCTCCGTTAATGTTTTTGTAGTCGTAGCAGGCGTCTCCAAAAAGTCCAACGTAAATAAGGTTGCCGTTTTCCTTTTCGTATTGGTATTTCAAAAAGTTTCTGATGGAAACGGGGTCATAAACCCCATATCCAAAGTCCCTCATTATGTCTTCGACGGTGCAGATTTCGACCACTCCATAGGTTTTTTGCCATCTTCCGTCTACGTATTTTAGTAAGTTCTTTTCCCTGTAGTTTTTGTAAGATAGAAGGGAAGAAACAAAAGCCCTGGGCGTGATTATTATGTAGTCAATGTTGTTCCTTAAGTTGTACAAAGCTCCCGCCTTTGGTGAAAGTTCAATTTTCACTGGCTTTTTCATGGAAGAGGCAAAGTAGTAAATTTTACCCGGCATTAAGGTATCGGTAAAATATTGACCTTGCCCATCGGTATTAATTTTTAACTTTTTGGGTTGATAGGGATTTGTAATATCGAAGATAGCCAAAACCTTTTGCCCTACAAAGAGCCGTGCCACTGTTGTATCGGGGGCACCATAAAAAGCAACTTCATTGCTGAGGGCTGAGGTCTCTTTTTTGTAGTAGAGGGTAAAATAGTCAATGTAAACCCTGTCCTCGGTATTTGTTGAAGTAGTGGAAAGCTGGCATTTAAGGGTATTTGATGACCTTATGGTACTGACAATTCCGAAAAGCTCTCTCAATGCATAGTTTGAAGAGATATCCCCTAAAGTATCCTTGCCATTAAGGATGGCTTTAAATTGATGAATGGAACGCGTTGCACCGGCGTATTGGATTCTGAAAAAGCCAGAGTTTGAAGAAGGCGATGGAAGGTCAAAATTGTAACTGATTTCCGCTACTACGGACGAAGAAGGCCTAAAGATTTCTTCCCCAAGCCATAGCAGGCCTTTCCAGGCAATGTTTATTAGATCCCTTTCGTAGTGATAATAGGTGTAAAGCTCTCTAATTTCACGGTTAGAGACTGGATTTTTTTCTCTATAGGTTTCGCCTGGGATACCGAAGGCTAACCAGACGGAAATCGTATCGGTGTAGGGATTCTTGAAGTACTTTATCTTACGCACAATCTCAATTAACGAGGGTTCATTGCCTGTTGAGTAATTTCTCAACCCTTTTGGACCGGGAGAGAAAAATCTCAACTCATCGCCGCTATTAAATATTCCGTCCCCATTTTTATCAAGAATTTCAAAGGGGATTTTTCTGAAATACTCGTTGGTATCATTGGGAGACGATGGCAGTGTATCCACCGCCCTTATGAAGAGCGACAGTTCCTGAATTGGAAAGGAATAGGAGAGGCCAGATTTGGCAAGGTCTTCATAGGACACTGAGTAAAAACCTTCCTCCACTATTTTAAACTGGAACCAGAGCACGCCTTCTTCAAAGGGGTTGCTTTTCTGTAATTTTGGCTTAGTGACAATTACTCCAGAATAGTTCAGGAAATTGGGCTCCAGGTAGGAATCGTACCAACCCCTTGTCAGTGAAAAAGTTTGTTTTTTTTCGTTAATGGAAATTACTATTTCCGCTTCTTTAATGTACTGGAAAGTTTTAGCAGAGGGGTCGTAGGAGTAAGGCGTAAAAAAGATGAGTGCCGTTGGAACCCCATTGATAATCTCTGTTTCGCCCTGGTAAACTATGTTTTTTGAAGGTACTTTTTCACCCTGGTAGGTTGAAAATTCCAAACTCAGCCCATCATCTTTGAACTTTGGTACTGTAGGTAGAAGGAAATTGCTGTAGGTTTCAATACTAATTGGTCTTACGGTACAAGTGAATTTTGCCGTTGCATTTAGGGCCACTTTGACTTCATAGTATGGCAAAAAGGGAGCGTCGGGAGCGCTGGAGAGCAAAAGGTCACCTACAGGAAAAAGGTATCTAACTTCCTTTGAGTCAATGAAAGTGGCGAAAAAGTCGGGGCCTTTAAATCTTAATATTAGTTTGTCATCCAATTTTTTTTTGATCGTGAAGAGGTCCGAGAGGAAACTAAGAGTTAGGAGTAGAAGGATCATTTATAGGCTTTGCCTCCTCCACTATAAGCACGGGAATATCATCGATTACGGGGTACTGCAACTTGCATCTTGGACAGATAAGCAGGTCTCGTTCCTTATCGTAAATCAAATCACCTTTACATTTTGGACAACAAATGAACTCAAGAAGTTTTTCCGGTATCGGCATGGGTAAAATTATAAAGACAAAATGGTGTAAATTTCTCGCACATAATTACTATATTTCGCTTTCAAGGTTTTTTGGTGATTCTCTTCGGCCGAAGGAAAAAATTTGAGTATACTTAAGTGATTTTGACTATCTAAGTATTTACCCTGCTTATTTGCTCTGGACGGCAGACCTTTTACATTGTTGAAATGTTAAACAATTTGTAAAGTCCGCAGTATCTTGTGATGGCAGTGATAAGTAAAAGGAGTCCTATGATCAGGAGAATGATTTTCAAGGGTTTACTCATCTGTACCTTGAGCACGGTGCCGAGAAGGGTTTTGACAATGTTTGCTTTTACTTTCGCAATTTATCATTTAAAATTAGCACATGCGCTCTCATAAACTAAGGGTGGTTATCGATCCTGGGCACGGTGGACAATCCGCCGGTGCGGTCGGACCATCTGGACTTTTGGAAAAGGATCTGAATTTAAAATTAGCCTTACTTTTAAAGGACCGTTTAGAGTCTAAATTTCAAGTTTTTCTAACGCGGGAAGAAGATGTTGATATCCCATTAGAAGAAAGGGTAAAATTTGCGGAATCGAAAGATGCGGACATTTTTGTTTCCATTCATTTTAATGCCGATGCATTAAAAAATCCCAATTTGAATCGCACGGAAATCTATTTCCCCTTTGAAGAAAGTGGACCTTCAAAGGACCTCGGAGAAACGATATGTGAAGAGTTCAGAAATCGCTTTGATATACCGTGTATTGGACCTATTCCATCGAGGTACACGGTGTTGAGGGGAAAAACACCCGTAAAGGTTTTGATTGAATGCTCCTATATTACAAACCCTGAAGAAGAGCAGAGGTTGGTGGAAGAAAAGAGGCTGGAGGAAATTTCAGGGATAATTTCGGATTCGCTTGTTAAGTTTGGTGAGCTTGGCTATTGCCGATATACAGGCTTTGAGGTGAGGGATGAAGCGATAACTTTTACTTTCAGCGAGGAAGTTTCCGTTGATAAAATCGAAGTACTGGTAGATGAGGAGGAGTTTCGATATTTTACAGTGAAGGGAAAGGAAGTTGCCCTCCTCAGGGAGTATCTCCTTGGCGGGAAACACTTAATAGAAATCAAAGGGGAAACCTTATCAGGAAGAAGTTTACCTCACGTAATGGAAATTATTGAATTGGAACCGAAGGTCGAGTATTTCACTGCATCGATATTCCCGTATGCGGGATATCAACTCCTAAAAATTAGGGCTTATGACAAGCATTTAAATCCCATTCCGGAAGGTGTTCGCTTAAGCGTTGAAAAAATTGAGGCCAGTGTAAGAGCAGTAAGGAGGGGAATTTATAGGCCTGGTGAGCTGGAAACGATTGTGGAAGCGAAAAAGGAAATATCTGACAAAACTGGCTCTTTTTATATCCTTTTAAAAGGTGTTAAGGACGAGATTAAGCTTAATTTTTCCATCGGTAATCTGGATGGCAGGCTATCCGTGGAAAATGTGCCAAAGAGAAAGACCAATATCACAGGTTTTGTTTATGACGAGATTACCAGGGAGCCTTTGAAAGGTGTTCTCATTGAGGGTGAAGATTTTGTAACCTTTAGTGAGAAGTTTGGGATTTTTGAACTGGAGAGGAGCAAGGAAGAGGAAAAGGAGAAGGTTGTTTTTAAAAAGGATGGATATTACGACCTGGAGACGGAACTATCTTCAGAGACCGTTGACAAAATTTACATGAAGCCCCTTTACAATGGTGTCCTTTTGAATAAAAGGATTCTCGTTGACATTGATAACAGGGATTTCTTAGAACCTTATTCTCTGAAAAGAAGCTGGAAAATTGCAGAAAATCTTGCTTTACTTATAAAACATGCAGGTGGTATCCCAGTGTTGACAAGGAGCTATCCCTGGCAGGAGATCGACGATTATGTTAAAGTAAAAAGGGCGGTGAGAGAAGGTGTTGATGCTTCTCTCCAGATCAGCAACTCAAAATTACATGTAAAGGACGATTTTTACGTGTTTTACTACGAAAGGAGTGAGGATTCGAAAAAACTTGCAGAGGATGTCTCAAAGGTTAAACTCTTTAGGGATGACCCTAAAGGCTCGGTTTTGCCTTACGGTAACTATTTCATAATTCAACTGTCTGGTCCACGAATTGCCATTAATTCAAGGGGTGTTTTTGAAAAAGAGACTGAAGGGGAAGATAGCGCCTCTAAATTCATAGCACTTAAAATATTTGTAGGTTTGCTTGAATACCATGGCTTCTCGGGAATTTACCACCGAGAGTATGACGTCGATGCGGAATTGCTTTCCAAAGCTGAAATATATTCGGAAGATTTTCCCATTAGCATTGTTTCAAGGAATCGGGTTAGGCTTTTATTCTCAAGACCCGATTCAAAAATTGTCATTGCAGTGAAAAATGGAAAAAGAGTTTTAATTAGTAAACCTTTGGAGGGGAAATGCATAACCTTGCCCGATGGAAATTGAGAAGTGTTAAGCCTTATGTCCCTGGCAAGCCGATTGAGGAGCTTGCAAGGGAACTTGGAATTACAGGCGAGATAATTAAACTGGCTTCTAATGAGAATCCCCTTGGGCCTTCCCCGAAAGCTGTGGAAGCCATCTCTAAAAAGCTCAGTGAACTTAACCTTTACCCCGATGATGCAGCTTACAATCTGGTTAAGAAGCTTTCCGGAATAAATGGCTTAACAATTGATGAAGTTATTCTTGGGAATGGTTCTGTGGAGATAATGCTGATGATAGGCCTTGCCTTTGTAAACCCAGGGGAGAGCATTATCACATCAGAAAAGTCCTTTATAATGTACAAAATAGTGGGGGAACTCATAGGTGCCAACGTGATTGAAACTCCCATGTCGGATGGAAAGATCGACCTTGAGGCGATTCTAAGGGCAATAAAAGAGGATACTAAGGTGATTTTTATCGCAAACCCAAACAATCCAACAGGTACCTTTTGTGAGAAGAGTGAGGTTGAAGATTTCATGAGGCGGGTACCGGAGGATGTGATTGTGGTCTGGGACGAGGCTTACTATGAGTACATAAGGGGAGATAAGTTCAAGGAGACTATTGAGTATGTTAAGGATAGGAAGAATGTTATTGTTTTGAGGACTTTTTCAAAGATCTACGGGCTTGCAGGGCTCAGGGTGGGTTATGCCTTTGCGAAGAAGGAGATCATTGATGCATTAAGGAGAACTCGCTTGCCTTTTAATGTAAATAGCCTTTCTCAAGTAGCAGCTTATTATGCTCTTGATGATAAGGAGCATGTAGAAAAATCCTTAGAGGTTAACAGGAAGGGTCTTGAATACCTTTACAGGGAGTTTAAAGCCCTTAATTTAAGATATTACGAATCTGCCTGTAATTTCATACTGGTGGATTTCGGGATGGACTCTGACATCCCTTACAATTACCTTTTAAGGAAGGGAATTATAGTGAGGCCTGTGAAAAATTACGGTTTGCCTACCTCTCTGAGAATAACGGTGGGGACACAGGAACAAAATGAAAAACTGATAAGGGCTATTAAAGAATTTCTTGGACATGGGGATAGCTGAGTCCCGAAGGGTAGCAAGAGAACTGGCCCTAATGGTTGTTTATTGTTCCAAGGTTAAGGAAAGGTTAAAGGCAAAGGATTGTGAAAAGGAAGTGTTGTCCCTTCTCGATGAGGAAGATTTGCAAATTTCAAAAGTGGATGAGGAGGCGAAGAGGTTTTATAAAAAGCTTATTGACGCCTACGAAGAGCATAAAGACAAAGCACTGGAACTTATAGGTCAACATTTAGAAAGATGGGAAATCGAGAGAATGAACCACCTTGACCTGGCGATTCTCGAACTGGGTGTATGTGAACTTCTTGGAATTGGCGATGTAACTTACAAAGTTACTATTTCTGAAGCGGTGAACCTTGCAAAGAAATTCTCCTCAAATCGAGCGCCTCTTTTAGTTAATGCAGTAATGGATTCTATTGCTAAAACCTTAGGATTGGCCCAATGAGATATTTAGTGGTTTCTGATATCCATTCGAACTTGCCTGCCCTTAAAGCGGTACTTGCCAGGGCAAAAAGAGTGGGTTATGACAAGATAATTTGTCTCGGGGACTTCGTAGGATACTATACCAGCCCAAATGAGGTGGTGGAGCTATTGAGAGGAGATCTTGCCATAGCGGTCATTGGAAACCATGATCATGGGCTTTTGCATCCCCAAACCATTACCCTTTACTTTAACGATTTGGCGAGGGAGGCGTTATTTTACAATATCAGCATAATTTCAAAGAATACCCTGGAGTTTCTGAAATCCCTTCCTTTTACTGCGGAGATGGACGGTTTTATGTTTGTGCACGGTACCCCTTCAGACCCTGAAGCCTTTGAATACATTTACTCCAGCGTTCAAGCAGCGCGTGAGCTCCGGCTAACTTCAAAGAGGGTGATATTTTTTGGACATACCCACATTCCTGTCATTTACGAGTATGACGAGGAGAAAGATAGAGTCATTACTGTTGAAAAATACGTGAGGTTCAAAGAAGGGAAGCGTTACTTAATAAACCCTGGTAGTGTTGGACAACCCAGGGATGGAAACCCTGAAGCCAGTTTTGGCATCCTCGATATGGAGGAGGGAATTTATCGAAACTATAGAGTAGAGTATGATGTTTTTGAAACTGTATCCGAAGTTATCAAGGCCGGATTAAATCCCCTTCTTGCTGAAAGACTTTACGATGGATTTTAGCTCCTTTTATATTGAGACCTTAGGATGCCCCAAAAATGAGGTAGATTCGAGAATAATCCTGAGAAGACTTAAACTCGAGGGGAAAAATCCTGTTGAACCTGAGGAGGCTGATGTAATCATCATTAACAGTTGTGGCTTTTTGGAAGAAGCGATCGAGGAGCTCAAAGAGAGGATTTCCTACTGGCAGAAAAGAAGGAAAAAAGTTCTTGTCACAGGTTGCGCTGTTGAGAGATATGGAACTGGCTTTTTGAAAGGAGGAAATTTAGAACTTGTAAGAATAGACAATCTCGCCGGAGAAGGGAAAATAAAGGATATTTCGAGACAAACACTTTTACCGAGTTTCGAAAACCAGGATTTTTCAAGGGTTTCTTTATCTCATTATGTAAAGGTGCAGGAAGGTTGCACTCGAAGGTGCAGTTACTGTGTAATCTCTAAATTAAGGGGTCCCTTGCGCTCTCGTCCCATTGATGATATTGTAAGGGAGATAAGGCTTTTAATGGACAAAGGGGTAAAGGAATTTGTTTTGATTGCTCAGGATTTGACTCTTTACGGAGTAGATATCGGCCTTGACCTTGGTTCCCTTCTTAAGAGACTTCCAGAAGGTCCCTATTACCGGCTCATGTATCTGCATCCCCATGGCATTAATGAAAGGCTCATAGGAATCATAAAAGACATTCCAGGGATTCTTTCCTATCTCCACATCCCAATTCAACACGTGTCAGATAAAGTTCTGAAATCTATGAAAAGAGCTGGCGGAGAGAGAGCGGTAAAGCGAGCCATTGAACTGGTGAGAAAATATCTACCCGGATTTTTTATTAGAACCGATATTATGGTGGGTTATCCCGAAGAAAAGGATGAAGACTTCGAATTATTGCTTGACTTTTTGGAAAAGGAAAAGCCTGAAAGAATCGCAATTTTTAAGTATTCTCATGAGCCTTCTGCTACATCATACAGGCTTAAAGACCTTGAGCCAGAGATTAAAGAGGAACGCTATGAAATTGCTTACCAAGTAGCTAATGAGGTAATGGGAAAGGTGCAGAGGGGGCTAATAGGGAAGAGGATCCTCGCATTTTATGAGAAGGGAGAGGGTTGGACCCAATACGATGCAAAGGGAATAGATTTTGGTATAGAAATAAAGGGGGTTAAAAACCATACCTGGTTTGGATTTGCAGAGATTTCCAAAATCAAAGAAAATCTTGATGTTGTTGGTTTTCCATTAAAACTTTAAAATAACAACATGTTTAAGAGAGTTCTTGTTGCCAATAGGGGAGAGATTGCCGTTAGGGTAATAAGGGCACTTAAGGAACTGGGAATTGAATCTGTTGCAGTTTATTCCGAAGCAGACAAGGATTCCCTGCATGTGGAAATGGCTGATTATGCTATTTGCATAGGTCCTGCTCCTTCCAAAGAGAGTTACCTCAATTTTTCTCGAATTCTTAGCGCTGCGGAGATCGCTGGAGTTGACGCCATCCATCCTGGTTATGGATTTTTATCAGAAAATCCGGACTTTGCGGAACTTGTAGAGGCGAGCGGTTTTGTTTTTATCGGGCCTTCTTCATCGAGCATCAGGCTTATGGGCGATAAAATTGAGGCAAAGAGGAGTATGAAAAAAGTTGGTGTCCCGATACTTCCAGGTACTGAATCCCCTGTTTCCTCCCTCGATGAGGCTATAAAAATAGTCAAAGAGATAGGTTTACCTGTGATTATCAAGGCTGCAGCGGGCGGTGGTGGAAAAGGGATGAGAGTAGTTAGGGATATGGATGCCCTCGAAAGGGCTTTTAACATGGCTCAAAAGGAGGCGGAGGCTGCCTTTGGAGACCCAAGGGTTTACATTGAAAAATATATCGAAAGGCCAAGGCATGTTGAGGTTCAAGTAATTGGTGATCGCTATGGGAATATGGTTCATTTAGGTGAAAGGGAATGCTCCATTCAACGGAGGCATCAGAAATTGCTGGAAGAATCTCCTTCTCCTGCTGTAACGCCGGAGATGAGGAAGAAAATCGGTGAATATGCTGTTAAGGGTGCCCTTTCCATCGGTTATTATTCAGCTGGAACCCTCGAATTTTTGCTTGACCAGGATGGTAATTTCTATTTTATGGAGATGAATACTCGAATTCAGGTGGAGCATCCAGTCACGGAATGGGTAACCGGAATTGATATTGTAAAGCTTCAAATTTTAATAGCCATGGGTGAGAAATTGAACTTAAAACAGGAAGAAATTAATTTTACAGGGCATGCGATAGAGGTTAGGGTTAATGCTGAGGATCCGGAGCGGGGCTTCACCCCTTCACCTGGTAAAATCGAACTTTTACACTTGCCAGGTGGTCCGGGAGTCAGGGTCGATACCCATATTTATCAGGGTTATACCATACCCCCTTATTACGACTCATTGATAATGAAGATTATCGTTCATGACCGGGATAGGCTTTCTGCTATTTCCCGGATGAAGAGGGCCTTGGAAGAAACAGTTGTTGACGGGATAAAGACTACTATACCTTTCTTCCTCAAATTGCTGGAAAACGAGGATTTTGTTCAAGGTAAAGTAGATACCCATTTTCTGGAACGATTCAAGTGGTAATTCCTTTTTTTAGAGAGATTTTAAGAAATTTAGGCTCCTATTTTTTGATGGTTTATTACTCGATTTTAGGCATTTCCTATTTAAAAAGAGAGGAAATTCTTAAACAGTTGGAGTTTTTTGCGATTAGCTCTCTTTTCATCGTTGCCCTCGCTGCATCTTTCACAGGCATGGTAACCAGTGTTCAGAGTGCTTATCAGATCAGGGACCTTTTACCCCTCGACCTTCTTGGTGCCGGGGTAGGTAAAATGGTTACCATTGAACTTGGACCTGTATTGACCGCGCTCATTCTCGCTGGTAGGGCTGGTGCCGCAATCGCTTCAGAAATTGCAACGATGAATGTTACTGACCAACTTGATGCCATGGAAGTTATGGGCATCGATCCCTACAGGTATTTAATTCTGCCGAAGGTCGTTGCAGGTACCTTAGTTACTCCCCTTCTTGTGGTTTTTGCCGATTTTATGGCGATATTGAGCTCTGCAATAGTCTCAAAGGTCATGCTCGATGTCGAATATTCAACTTTCTTGAGGTCCTTTCAAGATTATTTTTACCTTAAGGACTTTCTCGGGGGTCTATTAAAGGGGGTTGTTTTTGGTTTTATAATTACAACGGTCAGCTGCTACATGGGGATTACCAGCCGAGAGGGTGCAAGGGGAGTTGGCCTTGCGACTATGAGGGCAGTGATCTACTCCTCTGTTTTTGTTCTGTTTTTCGATTATATCCTTGGGAGTTTGATTTATGGCTGAGGTTGTGAGGGTCGAGAATGTGGTCAAAACATTTATGAACAAGAAAGTTCTAAACTCGGTAAGCTTTAGCGTGAATGAGGGTGAGACAGTCTGCATTCTTGGTAGAAGTGGAGCAGGCAAAACCGTTTTGCTCAGAATAATAGTCGGACTTTTGAGGCCTGACAAAGGTACCGTTTATTTGTTTGGTAAGAACATCTTTAAAATAAAGAGGGAGGAGTTATTTAAACTCCGTGAAAATGTAGGATTTGTCTTTCAAAATTCTGCTCTGTTTGACTCTTTAACGGTCTTTGAAAATGTAGCCTATCCTTTTTTAAAAAGGGAGATTCCAGCCGAGGAGTTAAGGGAAAAGGTCCTCGAAATTCTTCGACTTGTGGAGATGCAAGGAGCTGAAAATTTGATGCCTTCTGAACTTTCTGGCGGCATGAAGAAACGAGCTGCCATTGCAAGGGCCCTTGTAACAGAGCCTAAGCTGGTTATCTATGATGAACCAACCGCTGGCTTGGACCTTGCTACAGGAAGATCGATTGTAAATATTATAAAAAAGTTAAACGAAGAGAGAAAAGCCACCTCCATAATTGTGACCCACGATCTTGAGGTGGCTTCAACCCTTTCAGATAGAATACTCCTTTTGCATGAAGGTAGGATTGTAAAGGAATTGAAGCCAGAGGGCTTAAAAAATGGCTTAGATAATGAGTTAATAAGGTTTTTTAGCACGAGGGAGGGTTAAAAAATGAAGAACAAAAGGAGTGTATCCATTATGATGGTGTCGTTGCTCTTACTTTTTGTTTCATGCAGGTCCTATGAAGTGAAGCCTACGAAGCCCCAAATGGGAGAAAAGGTTGAAGTTACTGTAAGAGGAGAGTTTAAGTCGCCGCTGGTGGAGGTGGTCTATCTCAAAGAAAATCTCGACTTTGACTTTGATGTGATACCCGCTAAGGTAGAGCAAAAAGCCATTTCTTTCGTTATAACACCTGATACTTTAACTTCTTATGTGATATGGAGGGTTGTAGACAGCAATGTAGTATATTTCCCCGATGGCGAGGGCCTGATGTTTTATTACGGTAAGAAGCCGATGCCCCTCGCTTATTACTATAAAGGCATGCATACTGAGAAAGCTATTCCATATCTGGTTGAATTGAAGCCTGAGGAGCAAAAGAAAATCATAAGAAGGGCCGAAAGAGTTTACAAGAAGGGTTTAAAGTATTATCCTTCTTGTCCAATGTGTTTTGCAAGGCTAAAAATATTGCAGTACTTTAAGCTCAAGGACGAACGGAGCAAGGCAAAATATCTATCGGAGCTCGAAAATGTTACGGATTCCCTTTTCAACACAGGAGATTTAATGGCACAAGTAGCCGCTTTTAACGTTGCCTATTTCTTCTCCTCTGCTAAGACTTACGATTACTTCAAGTATCTTTCGGAAAATCCTTTCATTCCCGGCGCTCTCGACGTAGCGATGAGCTATTTATATCAGTATGCAAGGAATTTAAACCCCAAAGAAGGTGCGAAATGGCTCGAGATAGGGTTAAATAAGTATGCAGACTATATTAAGGAGCCATCCTCGAGAATTAAGAATATTTTGAGGAATTACTACTATTCCCTCTATTATGCCTACATTGTACAAGGGGATACAGTAAAGGCGATAGAATACTTGAGGAAGTTACAGCAAATTTTTCCGATGGATCCATCGCCATACGTGGTTGAAGCCTCATTGAGAATGGAAATGGGAACAATAAATTATAGGACTATTGACAGTCTTCTTGCTACTGCAGAAAAGTGCTTTAATCCCATTGCTTATTCTTACACTTACCCCTTTTATGACACCGAATCGAGGGATAAAGCTGTAAGAAGAAATCTCACTGACCTTTACAGGGTTGAATCTCGGTACTTTACAAACATTGGTGATACAGCAAGGGCTATTGCGGTGCTTGAAAAGGCCATAGAGGCTCAGGGGGGTGACCTCTATGCTGACTATGGTGATCACGAAGAGCTGGGCGACTTACTCCTTGCTACTCGAGACCTTGAAAAGGCTATTAAGCATTACGCCTATGCCATAATTACGGGTGCGGAAGAGGATCGTATTGTTAAAAGTCTTGAGGAAAGACTTAAATCTATTAAAATAGGCGAAGATTCCGCTCGGGTTCTTATTTCAAATATGATGAAGACCATTGATGAAAATCGGATCTCTGCGCCGGACTTTATTGTTGAAACTAT
This sequence comes from candidate division WOR-3 bacterium, assembly GCA_039803545.1. Taxonomy (NCBI): domain Bacteria; kingdom Pseudomonadati; phylum Caldifarciminota; species Caldifarciminota bacterium. The sequence continues at coordinate 100,506 of JBDRYS010000001.1, forward strand.
TGATGGCAAAAAATTGAGCTTGAAAAACCTTAAGGGTAAAGTAGTGGTATTAAACTTTTGGGCGACCTGGTGTGGGCCTTGCAGGAGAGAGATTCCAGAACTTAATAAATTAGTTGAAAAATATAAAGATAATACCGATGTGGTTTTTGTAGCAATCACCAACGACCTAAGAGAAAGAGTGGCGAACTTCCTGAGTAGTAACGAGTTTAAATATAAAGTCGCCTTTGACGTGGATAGTGTTTACCAGAAGTACAATGTAACTGCGGTTCCTACCCACGTGATAATAGACAAAGACGGGTTTATTTCTTCTCGAATTGTAGGGTCTCTCCCCCAAATGGATGAAATTCTCAGCAAGAAGATTGAAAAGCTACTAAAGTAGAGTTAAGGCTTAATTAGCCCTTCTTTTTGTTGTAGATTTCAATAAAGTACTCGATGGACCTATCGTAGGTCCTTTCGGCCTCAGGTGGGAAGTAGCAAGCAGGAAGCTCTCCATGGGCCCTGTGGTAAGCTATGCAATCACAACAGATACCCTTCCTCGGGCAGGTAGGATAAGAACAGGTGCAACGATTTTTTAAATTGTAGTCCTTTTTGCATTCCATTGGATGCCTCCTGTTTTGGGAAAATTTTAATTAAGCTGCGGCGGATGTTCAAAGGTAAATTCTGGCACTGATGTTCCTTCAGTTCTGAATTTCCTTTGTTTGGCATTATATTATTGGACAAAATCTGGGAACTGCGATGCATAATTACTTGAAAATTGCATTGTTTCTGACTGCTGGTACTTTAACAGGTCTTCTCATAGATCAGTTAATTCTAAAGAAATTACTCAGGGTTTTTGAGAAATCGAAAAGGCAAGGTGAAGAGGCAGTCGTTTGGTCTCTACGGTACTGGGTGATCCTGTGGGCTATTCTAATTGCCTCTGATATCCTTGTAGGCCAGATCAAACTTGAATCTTCTACGGTAAAAGGCTTTAGGCAATTCTTTTGCATAGTTGCAATAATTTCCTTTACTATAGTTTTAGCCAGACTATCGGGAAAACTGGTAGATATATCCATTTCGAAACTTAAGACTGCTCTACCTGGGGTTAGTCTTCTTACTAACCTCGCTCGCATAACAGTTTATATTATTGGTGGCCTTGTTCTTTTACACACTCTTGGGATTTCTATAGCTCCTATTCTTACGGGTCTTGGGATAGGAGGCGTTGCTGTAGCATTGGCCTTACAAAGCACACTGACAAACTTGGTTGCGGGGATTCAGATAATTGCAGGTGGAAAGCTCAAGGTAGGAGATTATGTTAAGCTGGAAACGGGAGAAGAGGGGTACGTTGAAGATATAACCTGGAGTAATACTTTAATCAGGGACCTCTCTAACAATATGATAGTGGTGCCCAATTCCCGCGTGACGACGTCAATTTTTAAGAATTACTACCTACCGGATGCAGAGATGTCTGTGGGAGTCCCTATTGTGGTTTCAGTAGAGGCAGATCTTAATAAGGTTGAAAGGTTGTGCGTTGAAGTTGGTAAGGAAGTAATTCAAGAGGTCCCTGGTGCTGTGAAGACCTTTGAGCCTATAGTTCGTTTCAGTAGTTTATCTGAGTGGGGATTGGTTGTGAATGTTTTTTTCAGGGTTATTAATCCAAGGGATCAGTTTCTTTTGAAGCATGTCTTCTTAAAAGAGATTATCACGAAATTCCAGGAAGAGGGCATCAAGTTCCCCATCCGATTCCCCCAGATTTAGTTTAGAAACTTAATTCTTTGTCTTTAAACTTTGACATTATTGCAGTTTTGCTTTAATCTTTTTTCACTATGGTTACGTTACTTTTGCTTGTTTCATCTCCAATAGTGTTGAATGGGTATTTCGAGGGGGAGTATCTTGCGCAAAAGTCAAGGCTTCCAGTGAATTGGGATATGTGGAATCCCAAGAACTATTTTGAAATGAAATTCACGGTTAGTCCTTCCCCCGGTTTAAATGGTTTTTTCTCCCTCTCGGCTCTTTCAAATTCTAATGGGATGCGGTTTTTTATGAATCAGGGCCACCTTTCCTACAGGACTTCCAATACTGAGACTACCATTTTCTCAAGGGAGGATAGATTCTGGATATCCAGTCCCCTTCTATTTTTAGTGAATACGGACAGGGTAAAGGATGATGCCTGGGGTCCGAAGGCTGAAGGTGTGAGAATGGATTTGTGGGAGTGGAAGGGGTTTTACGCCACGGGAATTGCATCAAAATTCAGGACCTGGGATGGAGAGGCCTACCTTGCTTCTTTGACCAAGAAGTTCGGTGATCGATTCGAGATCGGAAGTATCTACTTAAAAAAGGATTGGAGAGGACCAGGAAATTCCTTTAACAGTGTCTATTCAATAAATGGAAAGACTCACATAAAAGGACCTCTTAACTTAAGGTTCGAGGTGGCAAGAAGTATTCATCCTTCTCAACTGACCCCGCGTAAAAGTGATGATTACGCCTTTGAACTGGAGTTTAGAAGAATAAGATTGAGAAATCTATCCATTGCCTGGAGTTTCTTCAATTACGGTATCGATTTCATTGACGAGTTCTCTAATAAGTTCAATCTTAATTTTGATAGGGAGTTTGATAGGCGTGGCGTCTATGGCGAGTTTGTCTATCTCGTCCCTTACAAAGCGGTTAACCTGATCTACAAGACCCGTTATTGGGAATCGAGATTTGATGAAACATACCCGGGATTCTTATTACCCCACAGGTACAATAAATGGTGGAACTACGGTGAGATTTACATCGAATATTACGGAGGGGTCTCTTCTAAGTTTTATGTTGAATCCTTGAAGGATACTGCCCAGACCTGGAATCACCTCTTCTTTGAAATCGGCGGCGAAAATAATCTGATGAAACTGCGGCTTCAATATAAGATTATGGACCTTGGCATTAATAGAAATGGCCAGTCTGTTTACTATTCCATTGGGGAAAGGCACTTGATAGGGGCTGAGTTGAGGGTAAATCTCACTCAAAATCTCTTCTTTTACAGCAGGGCTGCAGTTGGTATGGGAGTTGGTCGTTCCTGGGAAAGCCTTTTCCTGCAATTGGGCTACAGAGGCATTAAAAACACTGAAATATTCTTAGAATATGGGGAACCTGGACACACGGACGGGGACCTTGTAAACGACTGGGATTTTTCCAACAATCCTTACCTCAGGACAGAGGATAAGGCAAAGTTACTTGTAAAATATTGGTTCTGAAAAAGGAGTATTGATATGCAAAACCTTTTAATCCTTGCCCTCATTTTTCAAGGGGTTAGTTCAACGCCTCAGGGGGTCAAATTTGAGTATTATAACCCCCAGGCGAAAACTGTATACTTAGCTGGCGACTTCAATAACTGGTCTACCACTTCCCATCCTATGAGGCGAGAGAGTGACGGTACCTTCTGGATCGTTGTTAAACTGGCACCAGGCAAGTATGAGTATAAGTTTGTCGTTGATGGACAGTGGACTGCTGATCCTGACAACCCCGTAACTGTAGGTGTTTATGGCAATTCCCTCGTGCGTGTTGGAGAGAATTACGCCATTCTACCGCCTGAAATGGCAACCAATACCCCTGTTAGCTCCATTGTGAACTTTAATATTGATGCCCGCGGGTACTTAAAGGCGGACAGGGATACGGTTGATGGAGGTAAGTTAGGGTACAGGGTTTTCGATTACATGCAGGATGTAAAGGTTGATATGGATGCGAACCTCGAGGATAAGGCAGATCTATGGATTAGGATCCGTTACAATACGAAGACTGACAGAGAACAACAGACTCAATTAATTCCTGTAAAGTTTGAAAGGGGATTTTTCAGTTTGAAGGGTGGAGCCTTTAACTTCAATGCCTTCTATAATGCCGACAAGATTGCTGGTCCTGATCCTTTTTCTTTGCTCAGAGAAGTAGGGGAGTTTAGGCGTGACTTTGGTGATGGTGAGCAGGGCGTGATGCTAAACTTAAGCAAATTTCTCATTTTTGACGATTTGCATCTTGCTTACTCGAACAATATCCTTCAAGATAGGGACCTTTTCTATGCCAATATGGGTAAAAGACTGGGTAACTTCAGCCTTGGAATGGTTTATCGTGGACAAAGGGGGCTTGAAAAACTTTACAGGGTTCCTTCTCCCGATAGTATGAAATCATATGACACCCTTCTCTATTTCAATACCTATGAAAATGAAAATCTATATGGAGGTTATCTGGGTTTCGATGCGAAAAGGTGTGTCCTCACTGCTGGAGGTTTACTCGGAAACAGGATTCTTGAAGCAGGTGAAAAATACATTGGTGATACGCCATATCCGGTTCATCTGAGCTGGCCAAAGTCAAAAATCATTAAAGGTATTTTCTCGATTAAGGGATTTACAGGTAAGTGGATAAATTCGGCCTGGGTCAATTATGAAAAGCATTATTATGACAATTTGTTTGTAAAGGGAGGAAGCCAGTTTTTCAAGTACTGGCGCTTTGGCTATAGCAACTCTTACAATGGGTACTTTGGGATTAATTTTAAATATACCATTTTGAAAGCCGACTCTTTCATGAACTGGAAGTATCTTTTCGAGGACTTAGAAAACCAGAGGCTTGAGTATGGCGAATTTCCGCTTATTTCTTACTCCCATTATCTTACTTTCAATCCATACGTGAAGTATAGGTTTAAGGCCATCGGATTTAAGTACGATTTGAAGTGGAATGCCTATGCTTTGAACCAGAAGCCTTATACCCTTGAAAACCTTTTCCATGTGGATTTGAAAGTTTGGAAGCCTATTTTGACTTATGAGTTGAGAACCTATACCGTGAAGAGTTCTTTCCTTGGTCTTTCAAAGACTTATGTTGATCACTTCGCTGAAATCGCTTATCCTATCGGTAAAAATGCTATGCTCTCCTTGAATTATGGCTATATGCCGTGGAATCTGGAAGACGAGTATTTTGCGAGGAGGGAGTACTTGATTGAGCAAGGTGTTGATTACTCCTTGCTGGTGAACAATTTCAGGGGCCTCGGTACTTTTCTTGACCTGGCTGAGACTTCTTTATCAAAGGAAAGGGGTATTCAACTATGGTTAAAAATAGCCTTTTAGCACTAATATTGCTTGTAAGTAGTTGTGTGATAGTGAGTCAGATCAAGCCAAGGGTGCCCGCTCCTCATAAAACCCCCGAGGGGGTGGTTTTTCAGTTTTATGCTCCATCGGCTATGTATGTGAACCTTGCTGGTGACTTCAACCGCTGGTGCGGAACTCAAGATGGCCCCTTCAATCCAAATATTGGAAGAATGTATGACGATGGTACTAACGGTGACAAGAAGGCGGGCGATGGGATCTGGACTATAATTTTACCTTTGAAACCCGGAACTTATCAGTACAAATACGTGGTGAATGGAACCAGCTGGTATCTCGATCCTTCCAACCCCGAGACAGTGCAATCAGGACCATATACCAATTCCCTTTTAAGGGTGGAATGAAAAGGGCAATCCTAAAATACATGGCGGGATTTGCATTGCTCTTGCAAATCTCTTTTCTTATTTACTCAATTTTATACCTTAGAGAAAGCGTAGAGGAGGATGTTCACATCGCCTTTTTAAGGATCACTTTGCTAATTGGAAGTGCTATGATGGTAATTTTGACACGCTACTTTTTAAGATTTATAGGGATTGCCCGAGACTCGATAGGCGCCTTTCTCGTCCAGATTATTTCTCTTTTACCTGCAATAATAATTCCTATTGGAGGGTTCATCTTTGCCTATAGAGCGAAATCTGGCGGAGAGTATCTCTTGTTTTTTGTAATAGGGCTCTATCACCTTATAAGATATTACCCTGTGCTGATAAAGATTTGAAGGGGGCGAAATGCTTGGTTTTTTAAAATATTTAAGGGGACCATTTTAGGGGAGAAATTAAGGAGGTTTCTATGAAGAGGTTTTTGCCTTTGGCTATTTTAATTTTCATCATCTCCTGCGCCAAGGAGGAAGGTAATCCACTTATCAATCCTCCTGGGCAGGCTTATAGAACACAGTACAATTCCATGCAGGTGGTGGGAGATTTCCAGGGTTGGAACCTTAATGACTTTGAGAACACAAAAATGACCCTTGTGGCTGATTACCAGTGGGAGCAAATCGTTTACTTTAATGCCCCGCAGGATAGCATTAGATTTAAGTTTGTTGCCAATAGAGACTGGAACTATGCCTTCGGGACTCAGGGTCCTGACACGGGCCTTTCCGGTTATGCACAACCGAATTGCAATGGACTGGGGGATCATATAACGGCTGGACCTCTGAGGCAGGCAGGATACTGGAAATTTCAATTTAATGAAAAAACCTTAAGATATCAAATCACCTTAGTCTCCACCCCTCGGGGGAAAATTTATGGGGTTGTAGCCTTTGCTGACGATACGGTTCCGCCTTATCCTGAAGCCACTGTGAGGGTTTACAAGGACACTTTGCAGGTTGCTATGGTCAAGAGTGATACCCTTAACGGTAAATATGAGGTGAAGAATCTTGACGATGGGACTTACAAACTATTCTTCCAGGCGACGGGTTATAATCCTGAGTCGCTCACGGTTACGATCTCTGGATGGAATGAAGTTAATGCTGGTACTGTGGTATTGACTCCTTCGGCAGTAGGGGAGTATGCCTTTGCAGACGGCCCCTTTGTTAGCATAACTGTAGATGGCAATTTAAGTGATTGGCCATCAGCTGCCGTTATGGATACTATTGGAGACAGCCCCTGGGGCCTTTATGGTGATCTCGGTGCCCTTTACGTTGGACATGATGCGCAGAATCTTTACATAGGTCTTCATTATGCTGCAAGGGATAATGCTGTTATTATCTATATTAATGTAAATAACGGCGACACTACCGATGGAACCCTCGATGGAAATAACCTTGATTGGTTCCCCAGGAATTTCCAGTTCCCGGATTCTACACCCGCAGAATTTATAATTGCCAAGTGGGCATCAGCAACGCCTTATGGCCCTTATTTAAGGCATATAACTTCGGGTTCAACCACTCAAGAAGTGCCGAGCTCTGATTATTCCATTGCGGATGTACCAGATACTACGGATCCCACGGGAAGAACGAGGTTTATGGAGGTAAGGATACCTTACGATGTTCTTTACAATCTTGGACAGAGCAGGGTATTGCCCTTTGCAAAGATAAGAGTTGTAGCTGTTGTTGCTGGTGGCGACCACTGGAATGGCCCTGAGAGTTTGCCAGAAAACAGCGGTACCAATGGAAGCGGAACCCCAACTCTGCTCAGTAATATGTTTGTTGAGGTAATTGATAGAGACGGGCATTGATTTAATGGGGCGACACCCCTTCGGGGTGTCGCCCCAAAAATCTACTTTTAAAATTGGATAAAAACATCTTACAAACTATCCTCGAAATTTTACGGGAAGAACACAATAAGTGGGAAGCCCCCGTTAAAAAATTAAAGAAAAGGACAACGGATCCCTTTAAAGTTCTTGTGGCTTCGGTGATAAGTACACGTACTAAGGATGAGGTTACGGCAGAGGCCGTTGAAAGACTTTTCAAAGAGATTAATACCCCAGAGGACTTAGCAAAATTGCCAGTGGAGAAAATAGAACAATTGATTTACCCTTGCGGCTTTTATAAGACAAAGGCGAAAAACCTAAAGAAATTGGCGGAAATCCTTGTAAAGGATTACCATTCAAAAGTTCCAGATAAAATGGAGGAATTGCTTAAACTTCCAGGTGTAGGGAGGAAGGTTGCAAATATTGTTCTTTCCAGGTCCTATGGACAGCCTGCAATTGCAGTGGATACCCATGTTCACCGAATATCCAATAGATTGGGAATCGTAAAAACAAAGACGCCGGAAGAGACCGAAAAAGCCCTTCAGAAGATTCTGCCCGAGGAATGGCACAGGGATTACAATGATCTGCTGGTCGCTTTTGGCCAGACAATTTGTAAGCCCGTATCCCCCCGTTGTGATATTTGCCCTATAGAGAAATACTGCCCCAAAATTGGAGTTAAGGATGCCCGCAGAAGTAAATAAGGTTCTTGTAATAAGGCTTTCCTCTCTTGGTGACCTTGTTATTCTATCGTCTCTTGTAGAATTCCTTCACAGAAAGGGGAAGAGGATACACCTTGCACTTTACGAAGAATTTGCAGACCTTTATGAGGGTGATAATAGGATTGAGAAGATAATCCCCATTAAACGAACTTTTAAAGGTAAATGGAAAGGCTTACAAACTATTCGCAGAGAGAGCTACGACTTAGTGGTTGATGCCCATGGAAAGCTTTACCCCTTTCTTTTAACCCTTTTTAGTAGGACAAAATATCGCGTGAGGGCGAGAAAGAATTCCTGGGAGCGGAGAATGGCTGTTTTGTTTAAGAAGGAAATCCAGGAAACACCTCTTTACAAACTATTTGTAACTTCAGTTCAAAAATATGTACCCGTCGACGAAATACCGAAGCCAAAACTAATTGCAACAAAAGAACCAGAATTTGACGTGCCCAGGGAATATGCAGTACTCGTCCCTGGTGCCAGCAAATGGACGAAACGATGGCCAGTGGGGTATTACCTGGAACTTGGCAAGAGAATAGTCGAGAAATTAGGATTATCTGTGATTATTATTGGAAAGGAGAAGCTCATTGAGTTAGCCCCCGTTGGATTTATCAATTTGCAAGCGAACACGAGTTTAAGGGAGCTTCTTTATATTTTGAAGAACGCAAAGTTTGTCGTTTCCAATGACACAGGTCCTGCACACATGGCCGCGGCCATTGGCACTCCTCTTTTCGTTATTTTTGGACCAACGATCCCCGAGTTCGGTTTCAGGCCTGCCGGTGAAGGGTTTGTCAAGCTCTTTGAGAAAAAACTACCTTGTCGGCCTTGCAGTTTACACGGGCTTGATAGATGCCCTATGGAGCATTTCAAATGCATGCGGGAAATTACCCCCGAGGAGGTTTTTGGTGAAATTGAAAGATTTTACTCCGGAAGGGTTTATCAGGATCTTTGACCTCTTTGGGGTTTTCTTGGGGCTTTTGCTTTATTTATTAACCCATAGCTGGAAGTATGCCTTAGTTGGGCTCGGTGGTGTCACTTTAATCACTTCATTTTTAAGGGGATACCTTTTATTGACTAAAAAGAAGTGGCGCTAAAATATCCGTAGAAAACGAAGGATGGGCTACCACTTAAAAGGAAGTGGTTCCCTTCCTCTTTTATGCTAACTTTTCCGCCCTTTGAAATGAAAAGGGCTTGAGAGTTTACAAGCTTCAATCCCCTTAGAACACCAAAGGATGAGATTACTCCAGAGGCACAGGAGAGTGTTTCACCTACGCCCCTTTCCCAAACGCGGTAAAAAATGCCTTCCGGGGTAATTTTTAAGAAATTCACATTGGTTCTGTTTGGAAATGCACTATTTATTTCAATTTTGGGGGCAAGTTCGAAGGGGACCTCCTCTAAAAGGACAAAGTGCGGATTCCCAGCCGATTGGGTAAAATAACCCTTGACTCTTACTGATTCTAAATCAATTTCCAGTTCTTTAAATTCAAAAAGTGCCTTCTCAATCATTACCGAAATTTGGTCTTCTTCAATTTTAATAACCCTTTCGCCCGATATGGTTTTGACGTTGACGCTTCCTTTCTCTTTCTTAAATTTTTTAAGGTATAGCCCGTAGGAGAGTAGAGAATTAACACAAATTTCGGCTTCAGAACCATCGGCGTTAAAAAATCTAAGGGTGTGTTTTGTGTCGTTGTGAATTACGAGGGTATCTCCACCGACGCCAAAGTGTCTGTTAAGGACCTTTCTGGCAAAGTTGTTAATGTCCAAATCAGAAATAAACACCTCCTCAATAAAGACGAAGTCGTTACCTTGGGAGTTAAATTTGAGAAAGGGAATCATAGAAAGTTTTTAGAACGCATCCAGTCGTCATTATAAAATTTGGAGAGATATTTGAAACCGGAATCTGGTAAGATCGTCACTATTACCGACCCCAGGGGTGCAGATTCATAAACCTTCAGCGCCGCCCAGACATTAGCGCCTGAGGAACCTCCTACAAATAATCCTTCTTCTCTTGCCAGCCTGCGCGCCATAAGAAAGGCATCTTTGTCGGTTATTTGATACATATCGTCAATCACTGAAAAGTCAACATTCTTTATTAACGCGTCATCACCAAGTCCTTCCAACTCATATTCCTTAGGTTCAGCGAGCACCTTTTCTTTAAAGTAGGGATAAAATACAGACCCAACTGGGTCCACTGCAATGCACTTGATATTAGGATTTTTCTCTTTCAGAAATTTGGCGACACCTGTAAAGGTACCCCCTGTCCCAATGCCTGCTACGAAATGGGTTATTTTACCCTCCGTATCTTCCCATATCTCCTGAGCCGTTGAGTAGTAATGGGCCTTCCAGTTGTCTTCGTTATCGTGCTGGTTCACATAGAAGGAGTTTGGTGTTGTCATAGCAAGCTTTTCGGCTACTGCGTTTCTACTTTCTGGAGACCCGTGCTTTGCACTCCCTGGACAGATTATGACTTCAGCGCCGAAGGCTCTAAGATGATCAATTTTTTCTCTTGAAACCTTTTCAGTAACAGTCAGGATGACTTTAAAGCCCTTTATCGCACCGTACATAGCAAGGGCAACACCGGTATTTCCTGATGTAGCCTCAATTATGGTACCACCAGGTTTTAAATCACCTCTTTCTATTGCTCTTTCAACGGCATAAACAGCCATACGGTCTTTAATGCTTCCACCGGGATTTAAATATTCAACCTTAGCAAGGAGGAGCTTATTCTGACCGTTATCAGGCACTACTTTATTAAGCTTCACTAAGGGAGTTTTGCCTATCGCTTCTAAGATTGAGTTTAGATATTTCATCTTTAAATTTTAACCGGAGAGGGTGGGATTCGAACCCACGGTACCCCTCAACGGGGTACAACGGCTTAGCAAGCCGCCGCCTTCGACCGCTCGGCCACCTCTCCAGCCATGTAAAATTATACGGGAAAAGTGTGGTTCTAACAAAAAATTAAGGTTTATCGAGTCATTTGTGTAATTTGCTGTCTTTAAACTTATATTTGTCGCAACATCAAAATTTCATGAAAAGGGAACTTTTGCGATTACCTTTGGTGACTTCGCCGTAGTGCCCTTGGTTTGACTTTAAGCGGCATTGAATTTAAAATATACTTTAGCACGAAGGAGGTTCTATGGAGAGAAAAGATAAGATGCTGGACGTTAAGATACACGACCCCTACATGGACAAGAATATATACAAAGATCCAACAATATGCCCTACCTGTGGTCTTGTGTACCATAATAAAATGTGGAAAAAGGATGAAGAACTATCCAAGCAATTAAGAAGCGTAAAAGGAGTTGAATATAAGGATTGCCCAGCGTGCAGGAAGATAAAAGACAATTATCCCTTGGGTGTTTTGGTAATTAAGGGTGGAATCATTAATGATGAAAAAAGACTCGCCGAGGTTCAGAATCTTATTAGACATGAAGTTGAAAAAGAGTCGGTGAGTAACCCACTGGCAAGGATTATGAAAATAGATAGGTTTGATGATAGGATTGAGATCAGAACGACTACGGAGGGCTTAGCAACAAGGATTGGAAAGGCGGTTAATAGAGCCTATCAAGGGGAACTTGAGTTTGTATTTTCTGAGAGTGAAAAATTTTTAAGGGTAATTTGGCACAAGGACTAACGAGAGTAAAACTAAATTGACAAACAAATTTTACGACGTAATTATTGTTGGTAGTGGACCTGCAGGAACTTTCTCAGCCCTTGAGTTGGCCAAAAAAGGTTTGAAGGTTTTGATTTTAGAAAAGGGGGATGATCTTTTAAGGCGAAAGTGCCCAGCACTGGAAAAGCAGATCCCCTGCGTTAGATGTAAAAGTTGCTCTATCACCTCCGGCTTTGGCGGTGCTGGTGCCTTTTCCGATGGTAAAGTTACATTGAGTGCAGACGTTGGCGGGAATCTTAAGGATTTTTTGTCCCAGGAAGAGCTTGACAGGTTGTTCCAGAGCGTCATTGAGAAGCTAATAGAATTCGGTGCGCCCCGTAGGATTTATGGTTTAGATTCTGAACAGGTAGATAAAATTTATTATGAGGCGCAGAGATATGGGCTTGAGATTGTGAAGTCCAAGGTTCTCCATATGGGGACCGATAAAGGCTTTCTCGTTTTGAAGGCAATGAGGGAGGCTATAGTAAGCGAAAAGGTGGAATTTCACTGTAATGAACCAGTAGAGGACTTGATTATAAAAGATTCAAAAATCGAGGGCGTTAAGACCGTTAAGGATGAGTATTATGGAAGGTTTGTAATCCTTGCCCCCGGGCGTTCAGGTGCAGAGTGGCTATTCAAAATGTCAAAAAAGTACGGTTTTAAGACAGACACAAACCCTGTAGACATTGGAGTACGTATTGAGGTACCTGCCGAAGTTTTGAAAAAGTTAACAGATGTTTTTTATGAGCCAAAGATTATTTATTATTCCAAAAGCTTTGACGACAAAGTGAGAACCTTTTGTGTAAATCCCTACGGGGTTGTAGTGCCTGAAATGACAGAAGATGTAGTTACTGTGAACGGCCATAGCTATTCTTACCCCGTTTCTAATAATACAAACCTGGCAATCCTTGTCTCAACAAAGTTTACTCAGCCCTTTAACGACCCTGTAAGTTATGGGAAGTCCATTGCTCGGCTTGCCAACCTCCTTACCGGAAGTGTGATAATTCAGAGGTATGGGGATCTAAAACTCGGGAGGCGTTCTACGGAGGAGAGGATCAAAAGGAGCATCGTAAAACCCACATATCTGGGTGCTGTCCCAGGGGATTTAAGCTTTGCATTGCCCTACCGGTATCTCTCCAGCATAAAGGAGATGCTTGACCAGCTTGACAAGCTTGTTCCAGGAATGGCTGACGACGGGAACCTCATTTACGGAGTTGAAGTTAAGTTTTATTCCGCAAGGATTAAGGTTACGAGGGATTTTGAGATTGAAGGCATTCAAAATCTGTTTGTCGCCGGTGATGGGGCTGGGATTACAAGAGGCCTTTCTCAAGCAGCAGTTTCTGGGATTTTGGTTGCCAACTCTATTCTAAAGAAGGTATAAAAATGCCCCAAAAATTTCTTCAAAGGTTAAAAGATTCTTTCACAAAGGAAAACTTAAGGCAGGATTTTATCGCTGGTCTTGTCGTTTTGGGACCACTGGTTTTGACTTTATATATTCTTTCGGTTGTGATCTCACTTTTCGGGAACTTTTTTGCCCAGCTTATTTTGCTTCTCCCCTTTGTCCGCGAAATACCACCCTTTTTAAAGACCCTGATTGGGCTTTTTATCGGGTTAGTTCTCCTATACCTTGCCGGACTTTCAGTGAGACTCTTTTTTGGCTTCGAACTTGAGAATTATATCAACCGTCTGATGAGTAGAATTCCCCTTGTGAGAACAATTTACAATGCTTCGAGGGAGTTAGTGAAATTCATAGGTAGTTCGCAGGAAAGGAAAGTTACATCGGGTAAGGTTGTTTTGTTCACTATTGGGGATGAAGGACCATTTCTCCTGGGATTCTTAACAAAAGAAGAGCCTTTTGAAAAGGATGGGAAAAGGTACTACATGGTGTTCTCTCCAACTGTTCCCAACCCAACCACGGGTTTTTATTTGATTGTGGAAGAGAAAAGGTTGGCTTTTCTTGATATGGATTTTAATGAAGCCTTTAAAATCATAATGACGGCAGGAATTGGTTTAGATCGTGAAGGAGGTGAAAAATTAAAAAATGGGCTTGCGAGCTTATTTGAAAAGGTTAATAAGAAAAATTAAAGGGCAAGAACTAAAAATCGAAGAGCTGGTTGAACTGTTCGAAGAATTGAAGGCACAGGAGATTCTTCAAAGCAGCGTTGTGGAAATTATCCAGTCAATTCTCGAGTTAAGTGATAGACAGATTGAGGAGATTATGGTTCCGAGGATAGATATGGTTTACATAAGTAGCGACGCCACTTTGAAAGATGCAGTGAAAGTCTACAGGAAGAGGGGTTTTTCGAAGCTCCCTGTAGTAAAAGAGCGGACTGACAATGTAATTGGAATTCTTTACATTAAAGAACTTCTAAAACACCTTGACGAACTTGAATCCTTAAAGGTTGCCGACTTGGCAAAACCTGTTCACTACATCCCTTACTCTAAAAAAATTCTCGACACTTTAAAGGAAATGCAAAAGAAGCACATTTCTATTGCCATAGTGGTCGACGAGTTTGGATCGGTGGCAGGACTTGTGACCTTAGAAGACATACTGGAGGAAATCGTCGGAGAGATTTACGAAGAGTTTGATAAGGAAGAGGTGTTAATAAGGGAACTGGAGGATGGGAGTTTTTTAGTTAACGCGAAGGTTGATCTGTATGAGGCTTCGGAAAAACTTGGGGTTGAGCTCGAAAGCGAAGAGGTGAATACCCTTGGAGGATATATCATTGAAAATCTTGAGAGAGTTCCGGAAGTAGGGGAAAAATTTGTTATAGGTCCTCTTGAGTTTGAGGTAATTGATTCGACGCAGCAGAGGATTAAGGAATTAAAAGTAAGAGTTCTGAAGAAGGAGGAATAAGTTAATGCCGGATTTTAGGGTGTCGGTAATAGTGAGGATGAGGGAGGATTTGCCGGAACCACAGGGGATGGCCTTAGAAAAAGTTCTTAAACGCCTTGGCTACGATAAGATAAGAGAAATAAGGGTAGGAAAGGTTATCGAGTTTAATGCCAGTGGTGAAAGTAAGGAAGAGGTTAAAAAAGTAGTTGAGAACCTGGCAAAATCGATTTTTTCCAACCCTGTTATTGAGGATTTTGAAATAAGGATTGAGGAGCAATGAGAGCAGGAGTTGTAATTTTCCCAGGGACAAACTGTGAAACCGAAACTTACTATGTTTTAAAAGATATCGTGGGTTTTGATACTTACTATGTATGGCATGAAGAAACCTCGCTAAACAAGTTTTCCCTTGTGGTGCTACCGGGTGGCTTTTCCTATGGGGATTACTTGAGACCTGGTGCAATGGCCAAAGTTTCACCAGTTGTGGAGTCTATAATGGATTACGTTGAAAAAGAAAAGGGTTTTGTTATTGGAATCTGTAATGGGTTTCAAATACTTACAGAGGCGGGGCTTCTCTTAGGCGGTCTAATTAGAAATAAAAATCTGAAGTTTATTTGCAAGGATGTGACCCTTAAAGTAGTTAATAACGAGTTGCCTTTTACGCATAAATTTGAAAAAGACGAGGTTATTGTAATCCCTATAGCTCATATGGATGGCAGATTTGTCGCTCACAAGGACGAGCTTGAATATCTGATCAAAAAGAATTTGATCTTCCTAAAGTACGAAGGGGAGAATCCGAACGGCTCCCTTTTAAATATAGCGGGAATAACCAATGAAAAAAGAAATGTCTTTGGGATGATGCCACATCCTGAAAGGAACTCGGAAAAACTTCTTGGAACTGGGGATGGTTTAAAATTTTTCCTTTCAATTAAGGAGTATCTTGAAAATGGATAAAGAGATAATTGAAAGGCACGGTTTTACTGAAGAGGAATATCAAAAAATCGTAGAGATTTTAGGTAGAGAACCAAACCTATTGGAGCTTGGGATTTTCTCAACCCAGTGGTCAGAGCATTGCAGTTATAAATCTTCGAAGCCCTACCTTAAGGGACTTCACACTTCAGGTAGGTACGTTTTACAAGGTCCTGGAGAAAATGCGGGAGTCGTGGAGCTAAAAAACGGATACATTCTGGCTTTTAAGGTGGAAAGTCACAATCATCCTTCAGCCGTTGAACCATTTCACGGGGCTGCTACCGGGGTTGGTGGAATAGTTCGAGATATTCTTTCCATGGGAGTGAGGCCTGTGGCCCTTATGGATTCACTGAGATTTGGAGAGTTAGATGATCCACACGTAAAGCATCTCTTTGAGGGGGTAGTGAGCGGCATATCCTTTTATGGAAATTGTATTGGTGTTCCCTGTGTGGCGGGCGATGTTTACTTTGAAGCACCTTTTAAGGAAAATTGTCTCGTCAATGCCTGCTGTGTGGGCATAGGGAAAAAAGAAGATTTGAAAAAAGGCCTTGCCCAGGTACCTGGTAGTCTCCTTCTCCTTGTAGGTTCAAAAACGGGAAGAGAAGGCATACACGGTGCGACCTTTGCCTCTGATACTCTGGAAGGGCCTAAGGAAGAGAAAAGGCCCAGCGTTCAAATCGGTGATCCCTTCCTTGAAAAGCTTTTAATTGAAGCCCTTCTTGAGGTTAATCAGTTTAAGGAACTTATAGGGATGCAGGATCTTGGTGCGGGGGGCCTTTCCACAACACCGGGGGAAATGGCGGCTCGAGGAAATGTGGGAGTGGAGATTCAGATTGAAAAAATCCCGGTAAAGTCTGAAAGAATGACGCCCTATGAGATAATGCTTTCAGAGACACAGGAAAGATTTTTATTGTGCATTAAGAAGGGAAGCGAAGAGAAGTTCAAAAAGGTTTTTAAGAAATGGGGGCTTGAAGCGGAGGTCATAGGGAGGGTTATAGAAGAGAAGGTCTTTAGAATTAAGAAAGGCGAGGAAGTTCTTGCAGAGATTCCTATTGAAGGTCTTGTAAATGGTGTTCCTATAAGACAGTTGCCGATGAAGGAGCCTGAGTATATTCAAAAGCTTAAAAGTATAGATATTTCTGTGTATAAGGCCTCTGATATTGGATCTTCCTTTAAGAAACTTCTTGCTTCTCCCAATATCGCCTCTAAAAGATGGGTGTATCAGCAGTATGATCACACTGTAAGGGGTGATACGGTGATTGTTCCAGGAAGGGCAGATGCATCTGTTTTGAGGATAAAAGGCGAATCCTTCGGTATTGCAATTACTATGGATGGTAATGCTCGGTATTGCTACCTTGATCCCTATGAAGGAGGAAAGATTGCTGTTGCCGAGGCTGCAAGGAATCTTATTGCCGTTGGAGCTGAACCAATGGCAATTACCGACGGTTTAAATTTTGGTAATCCCGAAAATCCAGAGGTTTATTGGACCTTTGTAAAGGTAATTCAGGGGTTGAATGAGGCAGCTAAAGCCTTAGATATTCCAATAATTTCAGGAAATGTGAGCTTTTATAATGAAACCCCGGAATACCGTATTTATCCAACTCCCATTGTTGGAATGGTAGGAATGATTGAGAACATAAATGAGATAATCGATATGTCTGTCAAAAGTCCTGGTGATTTTCTAATTTTAATAGGTAAGGAATCTGGAAAGGCAGGTGGTAGTGAGTATTTGAAGGTCTTACACGGTTTAATTGGTGGTGAAATCGACACAATTGATCTTAATTTTGAGAAAAAATTGCAGAGAACTATTTTATCCCTTGCAAGAGATGGTCTCTTAAGAAGTGTTCATGATGTTTCTGAAGGCGGCCTTTTGACTGCTTTATTTGAGAAGCTTCTATGGTCACGAAGAGGGGCCGTAGTTGAGGTTCCTGAAATGAGTGAATATTATCTCTTCGGTGAATGGCAATCCAGGTTTCTTGTTTCCTGCAGTCCAGCCCAGAGGAACCAGGTTGTGGAAAGGTTGAAAAATAGTGACATTCCATACAAAGAGATGGGGCTTGTTACTGGAGATCGGGAGTTAGTGGTCTCTGCTCCTCAGGGGAGTATAACCTGGAATTTAGAGGAACTGAAAGAGATTTATCTTTATTCGATCGATAATTTGATGGGCTGAAATGAGAGAATATTGCGGAATCGCCGGTGTAGTGAGTAAAAAAGGTAAGAATGTTGCAGACCTTTTGTATCTTGCACTCTTTTCTTTACAACATAGAGGGCAAGAGTCTGCAGGTATAGTGACTTACGGAAAAGACGGTTATAAATTCCACCGGGGTTTTGGACAGGTTAAAGAAGTTTTCACTTTAGAGATATTAAATAGATTAGAAGGTTATGCAGGAATTGGGCATACAAGATACTCCACTGTTGGAAGTTCGAACAATTTTAATAACATTCAACCTCTTTACGTGGTATCGAGAAATCGTTTTATCGCAGTGGCTCATAATGGTACTTTGACCAACTATAAAGAACTGAGAGCCGAACTGGAATCTCGTGGTTACGTTTTTCACTCCACAACGGACTCTGAGATTTTCCTTTACCTATTTTCAATGTACGATGGGTTGTCTATTGAGGAAAAATTCCTGAATATTTTTAGAAAAGTAAAGGGTGCTTATTCTTTGCTCTTCTTGATTGACGATACGATCTATTTTTTGAGGGATCCATGGGGATTTAGACCCTTAGTTTATGGAGAGAACGGTGATTACTTCATGGTGGCGTCTGAAACACCGGCCTTGAGACACGCTGGCATATTTGATTTTAGAGAATTAAAGCCTGGTGAACTGGGTGTTTTTAGGAATGGTAAGTTAGAGGTGAGACGGCTTGTTTCGTCAAGGAAGAAGGAACAATGTGTATTTGAATTAATTTACTTTTCCCGTCCCGACTCTGTTACCTTTGGGAAGAACGTTTATAAATTTCGAAGGGAATGCGGTAGGGAGCTTGCATTATTGGAGACTCATGAAGTTGATATAGTGGTCCCCGTTCCTGACTCTGGACTCCCCGCCAGTGTAGGATATGCATCCCAGATTGGTAAACCTTTAGAGTTCGGGCTAATGCGCAGTCATTACACTGGCAGGAGTTTTATTGAACCTTATGATAGGGATAAGAAAGTCAGGATGAAGTTGATTCCCATTCAGGAGGTTTTAAGAGGGAAACGTGTGGCATTAATTGATGATTCCCTTGTTCGCGGTACGACCTCAAAGGAGATTGTAAAACTTTTAAGGGAGAATGGGGCCCGCGAGGTGCATCTGCGTTTCGCTTCACCCCCTATTGTGGCCCCCTGCTTTTTTGGGATTGATATTCCGACTAAGGAAGAGCTTCTGGCATCCTCTCACACCTTAAGAGAACTTACTGAGATTCTCGAGGCCGACTCTGTTATGTATTTACCTATGAGCAGGCTAAAAAGGGTGTTAAATGGCGAGTGGTCGGAGTTTTGTTTTTCTTGTTTCACCGGTCAATACAACCAAGATGCGGTTCCAGATTTCATCTTGAAAGAATTTTCAAACTACAATCCTCCAATTCTGAGTGAAATTGAGGGTTATTGACTGTGCCTCTCTTTGATGCTATAATATTAATACAAGCGGGAGTAGTTCAGCGGTAGAACATCACCTTGCCAAGGTGAGGGTCGCGGGTTCAAGTCCCGTCTCCCGCTTTTTTTATTTTGAATAGACTTCACTATCCCTTCATAATTAACCCATGCAAGTAGCGCTTATTGGAGCAGGTTATTGGGGAAAAAATATTTTGAGAAATCTCAAAGAGCTCGGGTTTCTCCATTGTGTATATGACAGCTCGCCAGAAAGGGTTTTGGAACTTAAAGTGCAACACCACGATCTCACCTTTTGCGAATCAATGGAGCAGATATTCGAGGACCCTTCAATAAAGGCAGTTTGTATCGCTACCCCCGCTTCTACTCATTATTCAGTGGTTAAAAGCGCACTACTGGCAGGCAAGGATGTATTTGTGGAAAAACCGCTTGCTCTTTCTACTAAAGAAGCCGAAGAACTCATTGAAATCTCTGAAAAATATGGAAGGATTTTGATGGTGGGGCACATTCTGAGATATCATCCTGCTATTTCAAAGTTGAAAGAGTTGATAGACAACGGGGTTCTTGGGAAGATTAATTATGTCTATTCCAATAGGTTAAACATAGGTAAGTTGAGAAATGAAGAAAATATCCTCTGGAGTTTTGCTCCTCACGATATTTCGGTGATTCTACACCTTGTAGGTGAAGAGCCTATGAAAGTGGAAGCCTTTGGTGGAGATTATGTGCAACAAGGTATATATGACGTGACGGTCACCCATTTAGAATTCCCAAAGGGTATAAAAGGGCACGTTTTCGTGAGTTGGCTCCATCCCTTTAAAGAGCAAAAACTGGTCGTTGTTGGTTCGGCTAATATGGCTGTTTTTGACGATCTAAGTGACGAAAAACTTTTCCTTTATCCTCATAGAATAAAATTTGAAAACTCAGTTCCGGTGGCCGAGAAGGCTGAAAGGGTTGTCGTTCCGGTGGAAAGGGCTGAACCCTTGAAGGAAGAGCTCAAGCATTTCTTAAATTGCTGTGAGACAAGAGAAAGGCCTAAAACCGACGGATATGAAGGATTAAGGGTTTTAAAGGTTCTTGAAAAGGCGCAGGAAAGCCTTAACTTAAAAAGGAGGGCTTAATGGAAGAAAAGAAGTATTTTGTCCATCCATCAAGCTATATAGATGAGAATGTGGAGATTGGCGAAGGGACAAAGATATGGCACTTTTG
Organism: candidate division WOR-3 bacterium; assembly: GCA_039803545.1. Taxonomy (NCBI): domain Bacteria; kingdom Pseudomonadati; phylum Caldifarciminota; species Caldifarciminota bacterium. The sequence goes on from JBDRYS010000001.1 coordinate 120,754, forward strand.
TCATATCCTGAGAAACACAAAAATTGGGAAAAATTGTGTTCTTGGGCAAAATGTAATGGTGGGTCCTAATGTCGTCATCGGTAATAGGTGTAAAATTCAGAATAATGTTAGTGTCTATGAGGGAGTCGAACTTGAAGATGACGTTTTCTGCGGTCCATCTATGGTTTTTACAAATGTGATAAATCCAAGGGCTTTCATCGAGAGAAAGCATGAGTTTAAGAAAACCTTAGTGAAAAAGGGCGCGACGATTGGTGCCAATGCGACTATAGTATGCGGTGTAACAATTGGAAGGTATGCTTTAGTAGGGGCTGGGGCAGTGGTTACAAAAGACGTTCCTGATTATGCCTTGGTGGTGGGTGTTCCTGCAAGGCAAATAGGATGGGTTTGTAAATGTGGAAATACCCTTAAAAATCGGAAGGAAGATAAGTTGGTGTGCTCCAGTTGTGGAAGTGAATATGTAGAAAAAGACGGAAAATTGATACCTGTTGTCGAAAAGGTTTGAAGCAATATTTTCTGAACCTTATAATTACTTAACAAATGGAGGTGGTAGGATGAAAAGGTTTCTCTTAAGTTTAATCCTTTTAGGTGGTGTAGCCTTTGCGCAGCAACAGCAGGAACAACCTGTTGACTCTGCCAAGATATGGCTTTCCATTGGTAGAGACTACTTAAATAAAAACATGTTTGAAGATGCCATAAGGAACTTCAAGAGATCTTTGCGTTGTAATCCCAATTTTATCCCTGCTTATCTGGAGCTGGCAAAAGCTTACATTGGAGTGGGAACCTCTTACATTTCGAGAGGCGTCAGTGACACTGGATATATGTACATTGATTCAGCAGAGGTGATTTACAAGAAGATACAAACAATTGATTCCACTGATTCCAGGGGATTACAGGGACTTGGCTTTATTTATAGTGTAATCAAAAAAGATTACAACAAAGCCATCGAATACTACAAGGCTGCCCTGGCAATTCAGCCTGATAATGTAGACGCCTTATATGGGCTTGCTAAGGTGTATCAAAACATAGGTGAAAAGTTGACGGCTGACAGTGTTTACAAGGCTGCGATAAGTAAAAATCCCAACAGTGTTGGTATTAACTACTCTTACGGATTGTTCTTGGTTGAATTAGGGAGATACGATGAAGCAATTCCCTATCTTGAGAAGGCCTATCAGTTGGGAATAGAAGACAAAGACAAGGAAAAAGAAGTCCTTCTTGCATTGGTCAAATCAGGTATTGAGGGTGGAAAAAATAAAAAAGAGTTATATCAGAAAGTGCTGCCTTATGCTGATATTCTGATTCAAGGGGACTCTACAAATTACGTCTATTACATTAATAGAGGGGATCTCTATGCCGGAATGGGGAAAACCTCTCTTGCGCTTAAGGATTATGATACCGCTATTTCTCTTTCTAATAACAACCCGGTGGCTATTTTGAAAAAGGCCATGTATCTTACCTATGATTTGAAACGTTATAATGACGCTATACCTGTGATCCAAAAGCTCCTTGCACAACCCGATTTGAGTGATTACTACAAAGCTTTAGGATACTTCTTGCTTGGTGATGCCTACTTTGGCGTTGCCAATGCGACGTATCAGAGTGCAAAAGCTAAGAATAGCAGACCTGGCGCAGGTGATGCAGTAAGGTACTATGAGATGGCGAAGGACGCTTATAGTAATGCTTTGAAATATGCCGATCCTTCTCTGAGGGATCAAATATCAAAGAGGTTAGATTTGGCAGAGAACAATAGGTCCAAGGCCTTTGGAGTGTGGAAAGGAATTGAGCCGTGGTGAAGTTTTATTGTTAAACTACGATTATACACCTTTAAATGTTCTTAATTTAAGAAAAGCGGTCAGGTTAGTAATTTTAAAAAAGGCGGAGCCGATATACTATAAAGACGGTCTTTACTGGCGTTCTGAGAGTTTAACCCTGAGATTGCCAAGTGTGATAAGGTTACGGTATCATATTCCTTTGAAATATCGAGAAGTTCCACTAAATAAGAAAAACATTTTGCGAAGGGATAATTACACCTGCCAGTATTGTGGAACCACTGAAGGCCCCATGACCGTTGATCATGTCATACCGAAGAGGCTTGGCGGGGGTGATACCTGGGATAATCTAGTTTGTGCCTGTTTCCGATGCAATAATAGAAAGGGAGACAGTACCCCTGAAGAGGTTGGAATGAAGCTCTTAAGGCCACCTAAAAAGCCAACTTATTTGACCCTTTTGTTTTCCTCAATAAAGGTACCAGACAGCAGATGGAAAGAATTTCTTTTTGAGTTGTGAACTTTCTTCTTTCAGTTTTTTTGGCTTTAAACTGTATTTCTATTCATTCAAAAATTGTTTCACAGAATTTTGTAGATTCAATCAAGAAGAATCTTCCCGACACGCTCTCTGACTCGGCCATTGTGCCGATCGTGGTCAAGAAGCTGATTGACTACCTTGAGGGTGTGGGTGTTATCGATCCACAAATTGAGGTATGGAGGGAGGAAAAGGGTATCTCTTTTTTTGTAAAAAACGAAAAAGTGAAACCCATTTCCCGAGTTTATTTCGATCTAAAGGGAGAAAGGAAAAGTTTCAGTTATCTAAATACCTTCCTGAAAAACGGTTTTTTCTTAAGAGAGCATTTTTCGAGGACATCGAGATTTTTTGATAGGCTGGAAATCTTTGAAGTAAGAAACTACTATTTTTTACGAAGTGATGGAGAATACAGTTTAATTCTGGGAATTAGTAACTCATCCCCGCCGCCACTGTTTGTCGGGGGGATGGAGAATGGCAGGTTGTGGTTTAAAAGCGCAATTAATTGCTCCAATCTCTATTATTTCCCTTTTCGCTTTGTAGTGGATTTTTTATTTTTGGGAAGCGGTATTCAAAGTTTGAGAGGAAAAGCTGTTTTTCCTGTTGATATAACGCATAGTTTATACTTGTCGACAGAGATATGGAGCGATTCCTTTGATCTTAATTATGGGTTAGCTTTTGGAAAGATTATTGACGTAGGAAGGGCACAATTTTTTATCCGTGCTGGGCAAAGGGGGAAGGTCAATTACGGTGTTAGCACCTCAGCGGAGTTTTCTGAATTTGATATGGTATTGAGGGTGGAGAAGGCAAGCTATTTAAAGCACCTTATATTTGTAGAATATGAGACGAAAAGGAGTGTGGGTCCCGGCCTTGTTTTCTTAAAAACCAATTTAGAAGGCAACTACCCTATTGAAGGTGGAGGCTCATTACTGTCTAATGGGGTACCTTACTTTAAAGTATTTCTAAAGATAAATAACTTAAGTGTTTATAAAACCTTTTTTGCGGTTAACTATTATGGCATCAACTTTAGGTTGCCCACTAAAAGTGGGGTTTTACACCTCGGTCTCTCGTACCCCTCCTCGGGTAAATCTTTCAGGGATTTAGAATTTAATTTTGGACTTTCGAAAAAATCAATTTTGTTTGACTATCTTTCAACATTTTATTAAAATTATCAAACTTCAAAATTAAAAGGGGGTTGCATGAATTATTTCTATTTATACTGGTTTGCTCCAATTGGTTCTATCTTTGCACTCTTATTTGCATTATACCTTACCAAATCTGTATTGTCAGAGGATGAAGGAACAGACAGGATGAGGGAAATAGCAACAGCTGTGAGGGAAGGTGCTACTGCCTACCTTAAACGGCAGTACTCCGTTGTAGCCATTTTCTTTGCAGTAACCTTCTTAATCCTTCTCGCCCTTGCACTAAGAGGATTACAACCCATTTTTGTACCTTTTGCCTTTCTCACGGGTGGCTTCTTCTCAGGACTTTCAGGTTTCATTGGCATGAGTATTGCTACGAGGGCCAGCTCTCGAACTGCTAATGCTGCTACGAGAAGTTTGAATGATGCCCTTAGGGTCGCTTTTAAAGCCGGCGCTGTAATGGGGATGGTAGTAGTAGGCTTAGCCCTTCTGGACATAAGCATTTGGTTTGCTTTTCTTAAATGGTTTTATGGCAGTGTTAAGGGTTTAAGTGGAAACGAACTCATTGATGCAATTACCTTTACAATGTTAAGCTTTGGAATGGGTGCATCATCTCAGGCCCTTTTTGCTCGTGTGGGAGGCGGAATCTTCACAAAGGCGGCAGATGTGGGTGCTGACCTTGTCGGTAAAGTTGAGGCTGGTATACCCGAAGATGACCCCAGAAATCCTGCCGTTATTGCAGACAATGTAGGTGATAACGTTGGTGATGTTGCAGGTATGGGTGCCGACCTTTATGAATCTTATGCGGGCTCCATTATTGCCACCATGTCCCTTGCTGCTGCCGCAAAGCTCGGTATGAGGGGTGTGGCTCTCCCCATGGTAATTGCAGGCGTCGGAGTGATTTCATCTATTATTGGAACATTCCTCGTTAAGACGAAAGAGGATGCTACACAGAAAGCGCTACTCACGGCTTTGAGAAGGGGTGTATGGAGCTCTGCAGTCCTTGTTGTGATTATAAGTTTTATAGCGTGTAAATTCATTCTTCCATCGGAGGATTTTGGAATTTTCTGGGCGATTATTGCGGGCCTTGCAGCCGGTGTGATTATCGGTTATTTTACAGAGTATTTCACATCAGATAATTACAAACCAACGGTGAATGTTGCTAAGGCATCCCTAACTGGTCATGCGACCGTAATAATAGAAGGCATCGCGAATGGTATGTATTCAACTTTTATTCCCGTTATAACGGTGGTTGCAGCGATTCTTATCAGCTATTTTGTATCCGGTGGACTTCATGATCCTAATCTTGGCCTTTATGGGATAGGTCTTTCTGCAGTTGGAATGCTCTCAACTCTTGGTATTACTCTCGCTACGGATGCCTACGGGCCAGTTGCCGACAATGCGGGCGGCAATGCGGAAATGTCTCATCTCCCTGAGGAAGTTAGAAAAAGAACTGATGCCCTTGATGCCCTTGGAAATACAACGGCTGCCACCGGAAAGGGTTTTGCAATAGGTTCTGCTGCGTTAACTGCTCTTGCCTTAATAGCAGCTTATAGAAACGACATATTAACCTGGACCAGTAGGTTAAATGTTTCCAATGTAGGGGCTTTCCTTAAGTTAATAGAGCCTACTTTAACGGAGCCTGTAGTTATAGGTGGACTTTTCATAGGAGCGTTGATGCCCTTCTTATTCTCCTCGTTGACTCTGAAGGCCGTTGGAAGGGCTGCACAAAGTATCGTCGCTGAGGTGAGAAGGCAATTTAAAGAAATTCCTGGACTTCTTGAAGGGAAGGCAAGACCTGATTACGGGAGAGCAGTTTATCTGGTAACCAAGGCAGCCCAGAGAGAAATGATTGCCCCTGCTTTACTCGCTATTGTTGTGCCGATAGTCGTTGGTATTTTAATGGGGCCTGGTGGTGTCGTGGGACTGTTGGCTGGTGCCCTTGCTTCGGGTTTCGTTCTTGCCCTCTTTATGGCAAATTCTGGTGCCTCCTGGGATAATGCAAAAAAATATATTGAAAAGGGTAACTTTGGTGGTAAAGGTAGTGATGCCCACAAGGCTGGTGTGACGGGAGACACTGTGGGAGATCCCTTTAAAGATACTGCCGGTCCTTCTTTGAATATTTTGATAAAGCTTATGTCAATGGTTTCAATTGTATTTGCAGGGTTTGTTGTTAAATACTCTTTAATAAGGTTTTTGATAAAATGACAAATCCAGGTGAGATAAAGCTTATTAGCGGCAGTAATTCAAGAAAGTTGATGGAAGCAATTGCTGATTACTTGAAAATTGAGCCATGTGCCTATGAAGTGACCAGATTTAAAGATGGCGAAATCCGGGTTCAAATAAAGGAAAGTGTAAGAGGGCACGATGTCTTTATAATTCAGTCAACGGAGCCCCCTGCCGATAATTTACTGGAACTTTTGCTTTTGGTTGATGCTGCAAAAAGGGCTTCCGCAAAGCGGATTACAGCGGTTATCCCGTACTTTGGTTATGCAAGGCAGGATAGGAAGGATCAGCCAAGGGTTCCCATTTCTGCTAAGCTTGTGGCCAATTTGATCCAGGTCGCAGGAACTTCGAGGGTCTTGACCTTAGACCTCCACGCCGATCAGATTCAAGGGTTTTTTGACATCCCTGTAGATAACTTATATGCTACCCCCGTTTTTAAAGAGTATTTCAAGAATCTTGATCCTTCTATGGATATAGTAGTTGCTCCAGATGTAGGTGCTACAAAGAGGGCAAGGGCAGTGGCTCGTCGGCTTGGCGATGTCCCAATTGCGCTAATAGATAAAAGAAGGCCTGAACCTAATAAAGCTGAAGTAATGAATATTGTGGGTGACGTAAAAGGAAAGAGGTGTCTTATCGTAGATGATATTATTGATACGGGAAATACGCTGGTGGAGGCTGCGAGGGCTTTGTTAAGTAGCGGAGCTTCTGAGGTGAAGGCGGTTGCAACCCATGCACTCTTCTCTGATAATTGTGTAGAAAAATTGGAAAATTCAGATCTTTCAGAAGTAGTAGTCACAGATTCCATTCCAAGGGCTTACCATGTTAAGAGCAACAAAATAAAGATACTATCTGTTGCACCTTTGATAGGTGATGCAATTAGGAGAATACATGAGGAGCAGTCAGTAAGCTCTTTATTTATATAAATTACAAGGAGGATTCTATGGAACTGGAAGTAAAGATTAGGGAAAAAACGGGAAAAGAGGTTTCAAAAAAACTTAGAAAAAATGGCTGGATTCCTGCTGTAGTATATGGTGCCCACGAAGAGAATTTGCACATAAGTGTCCCGTTAAAGGAACTCCACGAACTTATAAAAGAGACCCATGGCGAAGCTAAGATTGTTAAGCTCAAAGCTGAAGACATCGAGAAAGATGTTTTGTTGAAACACGTTGATAGGGATCCTGTTACCGGAGAGATAATCCACGCCGATTTCCAGGTCATTCATAAAGGTGAGGAAATACATGTTGATGTACCTTTGGAAATACAGGGTACGGCAAAGGGTACTAAGGTGGGTGGAATTCTGGAAGTTTTGCATTGGCATATACCCGTCCGTGGTGAGATTAGCAAAATACCACCCCAAATAACCATAGATGTTTCAGAACTCGATATTCATGATTCAATCCATGTGAAGGATCTGAAAATAGAAGGTGTTAAGATACTTCTCCATGCAGATGAACCTATCGTTACGGTTATACCTCCAAAGAGGATGGAGGAGGTAAAGGCCGAAGCACCCGCTGAGGAAGCTGCAGGAACTGAAGGTGAAGAGGAGAAGAAAGAAGAAAAGTAAGAAAAGCTTATTCTTTGATTGTGAGAATATTTTTAGTCGGAATTGGAAACCCAGGCCGAACATATAGGTTCACGAGACACAATATAGGGCAATTGTTCGTTGATTTTGTCGCAGGAGCCCTTGATGTGAGTTTTCAGCCGGGTAAAGGTGAATATGTGTATGCAAAAAAAGGAGACCTTTTTCTATTTAAAAGTTTAACTTATATGAATCTCTCGGGACTTGCCGTTAAGAGTATTGTTGATGATTTTGAGGTTGAGATCGCTCAAGAACTTTTTGTGTGTCATGATGACCTCGATATGGAACCGTTCAATGTGAAGGTGAAGTATGACGGTGGTTCCGGTGGCCACAGGGGAATAGAATCTTGTATATATCATTTGGAGACTCTCGATTTTTACAGACTAAAATTTGGAATAGGTAAGCCTAAGGGTATTGATCCGAAAGATTACGTACTTTCTCAGCTGTCTGATGATGAATTGAATAAATTCAAGGATTCCTTTAAGATTGCTCTTGAAGGGATTCAGGTTATGCTGAACGAAGGGCGGGAGAAAGGTATTACCTTTATCAACACCTACGGTAGGAGAATGAATGATGGATGACCTCAATTTCAGGTTTTTTTACGATAAAGGCATGAAGCTTTACAAGGAAGGGAAACTTTTTGAAGCCCGTTCCTTTTTAAGGAGGGCCTATCTAATATGGCCTTGGAATCAGAAGTTAGAAAAGGTGCTAAAAGAAATTGAGGATAAGTTGCTAAATGAAAGTAAAAGCCTGATTAAACCAGGGGAGGAGGATTATGCCTGATTTGAGACCCGGAATGGCAATTAAGTATGAAGGAGAAATCTACCTTGTTATATCTTATCAGCATATTCATATGGGAAGGGGTGGGGCGACGATTAGAACACGCCTTAAAAACTTGAAAACTGGTCAAGTAAAAGAAGTAAGCCTTAGAGAATCTGATGAATATGAAGAGGTGACTCTCGAAAGGAAACCGGCCCATCTTTCTTATGTAGAGGGCGATAATTATCATTTTCTCGAGGCAGAGACTTTTGAGGATATTACTTTTACCAGTGAACAATTGGGTGAAGCGGTTTACTATTTAAAGGAGGGAGAAGAGGTAACTGTTCTTTATGTGGATGGTGTCCCTATTAACATCGAGCTTCCCACCTTTGTAATTCTTGAGGTTGTTGAAACTGACCCAGGACTTAGAGGGGATACCGCATCAGGCGGTTCAAAGCCTGCTAAACTGGAGACCGGGCTTGTCGTTCAAGTTCCACTCTTTATTAAGATTGGTGACAAGGTAAAAGTGGATACAAGAACCGGGGAATACTTAGAGAGGGCATAAAAATGAACCTTGAGAAATTAAAGAAACTCCTGGATTTTATGGAAGAGCATAACCTCCAGGAGATGGAACTAAAAGGGCTTTTTTACCACATAAAGCTGAAGAAGGCGAGTGAGACAAGTTATATACCCGTTGAGTCAGTTAATAAATCAGAAAAACAGGCGACTGTTTCTGTAGCATCTACTTCTAATCAGCCTTCAGAGACTAAGAAGGAGAGTGAAAACAATTATTATCAGATTCGTTCACCTATGGTGGGGACCTTTTACAGAAGTCCTTCTCCCGGTGCTGAACCCTATGTAAAAGAGGGTGATATTGTGAAAAAGGGGCAGGTTGTATGCATTATTGAAGCAATGAAGGTGATGAATGAAATAGAATCCGACGTCACTGGACGAATTGTGAAGGTCCTTGTTGAGAATGGAAAGCCCGTTGAATACAATCAGCCACTCTTTCTCGTAGATACAAACCTTTGAAAGTAGATATTGAGAGGTTTAAAGGCAACACCCCACTTAAGTTTTTAACATTTCTCGATGGTACCAAGTTTTACTTGGTTGGGGGGTGTGTAAGAGACCTCCTGCTTAACAGGCCTTTAAAAGACATAGATATAGTTTTAGAGAGGCAGAGTTATAGTTTTATTGAAAATTTTTCTTTAATTTTCGGTGCTCCACGAATTACCAGGAGTCAGTTTTTGACTTTAAAGATCGAGACCCCAAAGGGTACCTTTGACGTAGCAAGGGCGAGATTTGAGTTGTACGAAGCGCCGGGTAAACTGCCAAAGGTCTATCCCGCCTACGATATCGTTAGAGACTTAAAGAGAAGGGATTTCACTATAAACTCAATGGCCATTGAATTATGGCCACGCACCTTTGAGCTTGTTGATCCATTGGGCGGCTTCGAAGACCTGAGAGAAAGGATTTTGCGAGTTAACAAGCGGGGTAGCTTTGTCGACGATCCAACGAGGGCCTTTAGGGCCATTCGATACAGGCACAGGTTTGGTCTTAGTTATGACCCTTCGACGGAGATGGAATTTGAGAATCTCCAGAAAAGTCTTCCAGGTATCTCTTTTAAAAGGATAAAAAACGAGATTGCGCGTATAGCCTGTGAAGAGAAAAGACTCTTGATGTTCAAGGAAATTGGTGAGAGAAGAATTTTAAAAATCTGGGATGAGAGCTTTAGTTGCTTCAATTTGGATATACTGGAAAAGTTGGATAAAGTTTTACCAAGGGCAGAGGAAAACTGGCTTTACTTCCTTATACCCTTTGGACTTGAGAACTATTTTGAGAAGCACCCTTACAATTTTAGGGTTTACGAGCGAAGGGCACTCGAACTTTTATTTAAGCCTGTGGGTATTTCTTCATCACCACGCCTCAGTGAAATTCATTCACTATTGAAGGATGCGGATTCTGAAACGGTAAAAGTGTGGGGCATTTTGAAAGGGGTAAGTCTTGAAACTTTAGAGGAATATCTTTCAAAGAGGGAGTTGCTGAAAAACTCGGTCAGACTAAGTGCTTTGGTTAAAAAGTTTGGTAATCCAAAAAAAGCGAAAAAGGCGTACAGTTTATTGGTTTCTGCTTTGCTGGATGGAGAAATAGAATTTGGGGAAGAAGAGCAATTTTTGAGAAAGATTTTACCCGAGTTGTAATTTGAGCCTTCTTTCTACCTCTTCGATATCCTCAGGAGTATCCACAGGACAGGGCTTGTATTTAACCTCTAATAATTTGATTCTCATCCCATTTTCAAGGGCTCGGAGTTGTTCAAGCTTCTCCGTTTTTTCAAGAAAAGCTTGCGGGAGTGAGACGAATTTTTTTAGACTCTCTTTGGTGAATCCATAAACACCTATGTGTATTTTGAAGTTGTAGTTTTCTGTGGGTTCGCGGTAGAAGGGTATCAGACTTCTGGAAAAATAGAGGGCATAATTGTTGATATCTGATACAATTTTTACCCTGTTTGGATTTTCCGCTTCTTCCTTGTTATTCGTTGAGTAATAGGGTGTAGCAATGTCGCAGTTTCCTTCAAAAAGGGCAATAAATATTTTATCAAGGACCTCTCCTGTGATCAGTGGCTCGTCTCCCTGAAGGTTTATCACATATTTAACATCTAAGTCTTTTATGGCGTAAAAAACCCTGTCGGTTCCTGAGGGTAATTCTGACGGGGTTAAAATGGCCTCTGCACCAAAAAGTTCCACTTGTTTTTTGACTTCCTCCGAGTCCGTCGCTATAAAAATTTTTTCGGCGTACTCTGATTTTTTTGCACCTTCATAGACCCACTGGATCATCGGTTTACCGAGGATAGGATATAGTACTTTCTTTGGAAACCTTGTGGATCCGATTCGAGCGGGAATTACGATGGCGGTTTTCATTAAGAAGAGTTCGGGGGCGTCCCCTTCGGGGACGCCCCCGTGGATTAACTTTTTATTCGCCCAAGAAGTATTTAAGTGATTTGAATACCCTTATTTGTAGGTGAGTAGCGTGTCTCGGTGGAAAATCTTCGGCAGGATAACCCGGTGCATCAGTGAAAAGTTCATAGTAGTGGTCATATTGAAGTGTGCTTAAAAGGGTATGGCAAGCTATAGCGTGGGGTGCTAAGAATAGCTCGTCTTGATAGCCGCAATCTATGTAAATCTTAAGGTTGTGTTGTCTTATGTTGTTAAAATTCGTACTTATGAGAGTGAAAACGTCATGGTTGGAGAGCCATTCGTTGAACACACTATTGGTGTCGCCATTTGGCTTCAGTGGCAATCTTACGCCAGCCCATATGGCACCGAAGGTTCCCGGAACAGTATCAAGTGGTATTTCATAGTTTAAGGTGTCAAAAGAGGAAAATGGTCCCACTTTCGGACTGAAAGCCCCTGCCATTGCAAAGAGCATTGTAGAAAGGGGTCTTGAGGGTCCAAGATATCTTCCTGCAGTGGAGGGTATTCTGTAGCCGAAGTCTGCCCATTCGCTCAGTACAGCTTGAATCATGTTTACATTCGTACCGGGAATAGGAAGTAAAAATTGAGAGAAGGCAATGGGACCGGAGTGGGAGGCACACCCTCTAAAAATGTCCGGGTGTTTGACGCCAAGTTTCAGAGCACCGTAACCTCCCATAGAGATTCCGATAAGATAAATTTCTGAAGAATCTACAGGGTAATGGGCTTTAATATAACCAACTACGTCATTAACTATGTAATCCTCGTATCTTCCAAATACGGAGTTTGCAAAAGGCTGGTATTCGCTATTTGTATAGAAACTCCCGCCCAGTACATTTCGAGCGTCGGGCATTACTGCAATGCAGGGTCTTATCTTTCCTGATGAGATCATATAGTCAAGAATCCCCTTTATATCTTCCACACTTTGCCAGAATAGGTAATTACCACCAAAACCGTGAAGGAAGAGAACCACTGGATATTTTTTGGTAGAGTCATAGTCGGGTGGTAGATAGACCATTGCCTGCTTTGTACCAATATTGGCATCTGTTGCAGGAATGTTTACAATGGAGGTTGTCCCTTCATTTATTTCTGGGCCAATAATTTCATCTACTTTTTGGCAGGAAAGGGCCAAAATTAGTAAAGGTAATAAAATAAAAAATTTCCTCATGTCCAAACCTCCTTTAGAATTTATAGACAATATTTAAACCAAGTCCATGAATATTCATCTCATAGGCCCCCGGCAGGTAAGGAGATTCGTAGCTGTAAGTGGAGTCCCTTTCGACGGTCCTTCGGGAGGGTAAAATATATTCGTAATTTAGGTTAATTTCCATATTTTTCCAACTGTATCCAAGACCGAGGTTTACGCTATATTTGTCACCTGGATCGGGTATCAAGACGGTAATGGTGTTGTCCGGAACCGGTGATTGATCCCAGTAGAGGCCATACCTTAGTAATAGGTCTGGCATTACCTTATATTCACCGCCAAAGCTTACTCTGTAAGTATTCTTCCAGAGAAGGGTTAGAGTGTCGGTTTTCACTGTGTCGAGAGGTATTGTATTATTTACTTTTAAAACGAGGTTTTCAAAGTCTACACCAAGCCTGTCAAGGGTGAACCACCTGGTCCAATCGACATCTAAGGCAAGGGTGAGCTTTTCAGAAGGTTTGTAAGAAATCCCTGCTCCAGCATTTGCAGGGAGGTTTAGTTTTGTTGTAAAGGTGCCTGAACCCGATGCAGTTGAGCCATTAAACATGAATTTCTTCTCTGGTGGCATTTGTGACAAGAGATAATCGTTATAGGGGAGGTAAAGGGTCAGATCCGCAGTTCCTTCAAGTTTCACCTTTGAATAAACCCTGGCAGAGGCTCCAAGGGCGAGCTTTTCGTTTATTTTCCACATAATCCCAAGAATTCCACCAAAGCCCCAACCGGTTCCTTCAATTTTAGTATCAATAGGAAAGAGTCTGTATTGGATCGGCAAGGAATGTGCGGATGTATCGACCGTTGCAGGGTCAAAGAAGTTAACTTTCCTAAGCATTATAGACGTCCTTGTTGCACCTACAGATAGACCTATGCTGAACTTACTAAAAGATTTCGCATAAGAAAGATAGATATTGTAAACCGATAGGTCGCTCTGCCAGTCATATTTTTCATAATTGGGCACTTTAAAAGTGGTATCCGTTGTATTGTAGTAGCCAATGGGGAAATCGTACAGGTCCCACTTTGAACCGAGCCCAAAGGGGACGGTAAAGGAGATGGCGACCCTGTTTTCTGCTATTTCAAAAGGTGTGATATATGCAAAGGAGGGGATATAGAAGTTCTGTGGATGGGCATTTACCTTTTCTCTTAGGCTATAAGGACCATCGTAGCCAAGGATGCCGGTGTTAGGCTCGTAGGAAGAAGAGGGCCTTATCCCTAAACCGTTTAGGGCAATTTGGCTCTCGTCGATGTATGCAAGCCCCGCAGGGTTCCAAAATAGTGTGGACCAATCGTTGGCAACGGCTCTGAAGGCCCCGCCCATGGAGAGAGCTCTTGCTCCGACACCTGAGAGAGCGAATCCTCCGGCCTGAAGAGTAGCGGTTAGTAGTGCCGTTATAGTTAGGTATTTTAAAGATTTGTACATCAAGAAACCTCCTTTTAGTGGTGTTATTATTAACTATAATTGTTGGTTTTGCAAAAGGCGTATTGCTTTGAATATTTTTACGATTTGACTTCAATAACCCTTCATCTCAAAGAAATGACCATATAGACTACTTCTCTAAAGTGGGGTTACCGTCTATGCCTTGATTGGGCAGCTAACTTTGTGGAATCATCCCTAAGGAAAATACCTTCTTACATGCCTCTACCACTTCTGGGTCGAAGAGTTTTCCCTTGTTTTCTTCGAGGTATTTTAGAACCTCCTCAATGGGAATTGGTGGACGATAAGGCCTCCGTGCCAGCATTGCTTCCGCCACATCTGCCACTGCTAAGATCCTTGCTTCTTTGATTATTTGGTCGTTTTTCAAACCTTTTGGATAGCCAGAACCGTCCAATCTCTCATGATGTTGCCGCACAATCTCGGCGATCTCTTTTAGAGATTCTAAGGTAATGAGTGTTTCGTATCCTTTGTCTGGGTGGACTTTAACGATCTCAAATTCTAATGGAGTAAGCCTCGAGGGTTTTGTTAATATTTCTGCGGGGACATAAAGTTTTCCAATATCGTGGAGCATCCCTGCTATATAAAGTTTCCTTTGTTCATCTTGACTTAGTCCCAACTCTCTTGCTATGGCTGATGCGATTAGCGCTACTTTTCTCTGGTGTCCCGCAGTGTAAGGGTCCCTTTCTTCAACAATCCTTGAAAGTAGTGAAATAACCTCGTCAAAGTTTTCTTCCAGCTTCTTCAGATACTTTTTTACCTCTTCGTTTGCCTCAATTGTCCTGACACTCTCCATCAAATTTGCAATATAAAAGGCGAGGATGTGATTGAACCATTCATCTTGTCTATCGATATCGTGCTTTTGTTTGTATTCGCATTTTAAAACACCCCATAATTTGCCTTCCACGAATATGGGGGTATCAATGACTGCTTTAATTTCCTCGTCTTTGAGGTATGTATCATAAAGTTCAATGAGTCTGTTGTCCTGCATAACATCCGTGGCGCAAATCTGAATGCCTTGCTTTAAGAAGTTCAAGTAACGATAATGTTCTTTTTCGTTAAAGGTCACTTTTGATGTTTCGTAAGCGTTCTTATCGCTGTTAAAGACGATCTTGTTTTCATAGACTTCATCCTTTAGTACCCAAATTCCAAACCTGTTGGCATTTAATACCTTGCAAGATTCTTTCAGGATTTCATAAAAAGCGGACTCGAGGTTTCTAATGTAAGATTCTCGGTTTTTAAAAAGGTTTATCAGGAGTAACCTCTGATTTAATGAGTTTTCGTAAAGTTTTGCCTCTTTTTCTTTAAAAAGTTTTTCATCCGTTATGTCGAAGAGAAAGCCTTCAATGTACTGAAGTGCGCCTCTCCTAAATATCCCGCGGGCATTATTTCTTATCCATTTTGTTCTACCCTTGAAAGTTTTGAGCTGAAATTCAAAGTTCTTTACAATCTTATACTTAAATATTAAGTCCAGCCATTTTTTTCGGTCTTCGGGGTAAACATAAAAGTCCCGTGCGTTCAATTTTGACAAAATCTCAAAGTTTGGAACTTCAAGGATGCTTAAAAGTTCCAGATTTCCCAGAAGAAAATTTCCTTCTGCTGTAGTTCTGTACATACCTATTGGAAGGTTGTGTATAAGGTCTCTCTGAGTTTTCCATGTTCGAATTAGATCCCCCAGTTTCTCACTGTTTTTGTTTAAATAGTTGAGCAAAAAGAAAGATTCTGGTCTTTTAAATTCCTCTTTTTCCAGTGTTAAAAGGAACTCAGCCGGTTCAGGAGCATGCCCGGAGACCAGTGCTATGTTTATGGGAGTTCGTTCGAAATCAATTTGCAGTCTGAAGAATGTGTCCTGTTCTAATGCTGGATTGTCAAGGTCAAAAATGAAGATGGAGTAATCCTCTTTTTCGAGTACGGTAGTGTAATCTTCTAAGGATTCTATTTTCTCGAATTTCAAGTCGAATTTCTCTGAATGGGCTTTGCAAATCTCACCAACTTCCTTGTCTTTTCCAACATAAAAAATATTCTTACTTTTCACAGTCAAATTATACTGCCTCTCTTATTTAGAGTCAATATCTTTTAGCGGATGGAAAAACTCGTAAATCCGTTGTGCAGTCACCTCGTTGATGTTTGCCTTTTTCAACTCTTCTAAGGATGCTTCTTTAATTTTTTTAATACTGCGAAAATAACTCAGTAGTTTTTCAATGGTTTTGGGCCCAACCCCCTTTATTTTATAAGGGAACTCTAATAGTCTTTTTGACCTGAGCTTTCTGTGGTATTGGATAGCAAACCGGTGGGCTTCGTCTCTTAAAATCTTCAAAAGTGTAAATAGGTGGCTTCTCTTGGGAACCATTATCCTCCTTCCGTCTTCAAGATATAGGTCATCGAATCTTTTTGCGAAAGCAGCCATAGGAACGTCAATTTTTAGCTCCTCCTTAGCTCTCTTTGCAGCATTCAGCTGAGTTATTCCTCCATCGATTATAATGACATCGGGGAGTGGCTGGTCATCAAGCCGTCTTTTTACCACTTCATAAATCATTTGTGGGTCATCAATATATTCTCCTTTGATCTTATATTTTCTGTAATTTGATTTAGAAAGGCGGTTCTTCAGAAAACAGACAAAGCTTCCCACCCTCTCATCACCAAATAGCTGGGAAATATCACAGGCTTCAACCCTTTCAGGAACCTTTAACATGTGTAAAAGTTCTGAAAGTTCGATGAGCCCTGGATGGACTTTCTTTGCCCCCTTCTTTTTAGCGATTTCTTCTTCCAGCTCTTTCTTAGCGTTTTCGTAAGCCATTTCTATGAGTTTTCTCTCTTCATCGGTGGCTGTCCGGATATTTATTTTTAAAGCAGACTTCACTGCATGTATTTCTTCAAAGTCTTTATCAATTACGACGCTATCAGGTGGGTTACTTGCCGAGGAATAGTATTGCACAATAAATTCTTTCAGAATTTCCTCTTCTTTGTCATGTTCTAAAACTTCAAGGAAATAGGATTCCCTATCCACCAAGATTCCTTCTCTAATTTTAAGAATGCAGGCAATGGCACTCTTACCTAATCGGTAAACCACACATACATCTTTGTTTTCGCCTCCAATTCTGGATACCGCCTGCTCTTTAGAAAGTTTAGTAATTGCCAGTAATTCGTCCCTATATATCTTTGCTTTCTCGAACTCTAATTTTGCTGCCGCCTCTTTCATTTTTTCTTCAAGTTCTTTGATAATTTCTGAGGTTTGTCCTTTTAGGAACCTTATTACATTCTGGACCATGTTATTGTAAACTTCTTCATTTACCCTGCCTTCGATACAGGGTGCCAGGCATTTTCCAATTTGGTAGTCAATGCAGGGTTTTATTTTTCTATTTGAAGGAAGTTTGTATTTACAGGTTCTAATGGGGAAAATTTTTCTTATGGCGCGGATAGTCCTCCGAACTGATTGGGCATTCACATAAGGACCAAAGATCGTAATGCCCGGCTCCTTTAGATTCCTTGTTAGCGATATGGACGGAAATCTTTCGTTGGTGATTTTTATAAATGGATATTTTTTATCGTCTTTGAGCCTGATATTATACCTTGGTTTGTGAATTTTTATCAGGTTTGCCTCAAGGAGAAGGGCTTCTTCTTCAGAATTGGTTATTATGTATTCTAAATCGTTTGCTCTCCTTAGAAGAACGGCGATTCGTGGGTCTTCGGGTGTTGTAAGGTAATTTTTTAAGCGATTTTTTAGATCTCTTGCTTTCCCTACATAAAGCACTTCTTCTCCCGATTTAAATAAATATACTCCGGGTGAGTGGGGGGCTGATTCTACCTTTTCTCTCAGCACATTGTTCATTATACCTATTTTAAATCCAATTGGCTGGATTTTCTTGATTTTGTATGCATTTTTAGATTCTTTTGATCGACGGTTGTAAAACGGTTTGAAATTTCTGAGGAGTATATTAAAATATAAACCGTGCAAAATAGTGAAAGTGCGAAAGGGCTTATTAGGCTTATTTTACCTTCTCTGAATTTTCAGGGGTTCGCACAGAAGGTTAAAGATTTCAGCAAGGTTTTGAATCTCAGTGGTTTTGGAGTTTTTGATGATGAGTTCCGTCTCATTTTCTGTTCTGGCATAGATAGGGCTTTTTATGAGACCTTTCCCAGAGACTTGATACGCTTACAAGGAGAAGATTACACCTGGAATCTTATTGAGTATTCTGGGATGTTTGGCCTATACAAGCATTATAACTTTGAGGATGGGCGTACTTATACAGCATTACTTTTCTTTGTTGAGAAGCCTACTATAATCAATGATTTCCTTGATTATTTCTGTGAATCGATAGTTAGGGAAATAATTCTTTACAGAAACATTAAGGGTGAGTTTGAGCAGGCTGTAGGCGAGTTGGAAAGGTTATCTAATCTAAACACGTTCTTTATCAGTTCAAAGGTTTTTAGTTCTGAAGAAGGCGAAAGCAAGAGATTTTTATCTACCGTTAGAACCGATTTCCCACTTTATCTTCTAAAGCAGAGAACGGTTGAACAAATAAAACGGTTTACAGCTTTAAATTATTTTCGCAAAAGTTGTGCTGTATTTGGCAGGGTTAGCTTTTTGGGAGAGAATTATCGTATATTTTACCGCACGGTTCATTGCCCTGTTGGCCAACTAATTAAATTTCAATTTGCAAAACAATTTAAAGAAGGACTTGAAAGAGCAAAAAAGGGAAAGATTGAAGGCGTTAAAGGAATTGCCTTTAAGCGAGAAGGGGAAACCTTTGAAGTTGACTTTTATATAAAACCTTCGCGGGAGTTGCCCGAGGAATGGAGAGAGGTATTTGCAGTAGGCAGGGACAAAATCACGGAAAATCTCATAAAAACGTTGCAACCTCTTTTGTCTATCGTGAAAAATAAAGACTTACACACATACCTTCATCTAAAGAATGTTGCGAGGTTATCTGGGATTATTGCTTTTGAGATGGGTCTTGACGAGAACGAAGTATTTTATGTCCAGCTCGCGGGACTTGTCCATGATATCGGAAAAATAGTCCTTCCCTTAGAGTTAATTACTAAACCTCAACTGTTGAGCGAAGCTGAGATGGAGATGGTTAAGCTTCATGTGAAATATTCCTGCGATATAGTTAAGGACCTTGACTTTTTACAGAAATCTACGGTTTATATAAAACAGCATCATGAAAGGCTCGATGGTTCAGGGTATCCAGAGGCTTTAAAGGGTGAAGAAATTAAACCTGCTTCTCATGCGGTTATATTAGCAGATGTGCTGGATGCAATGTCTTCAGATAGGCCTTATAGGAGGAAGAGGAAGGCTGCAGAGATACAGGAAGAAATAGAGATCGGAAAGAATGTTAAATACGACCCTCGAGCAGCGGAGATAGCTTTAAAACTTCTTCAAAGGGGTTTAGTAATTTTTCCAAACTGATTTCCCAATGCAAAAGCTGAATTTAATCGTTGGCGTTTTAGTATTCTTGCTTGTAGCGATAAGGCACTTTATCCCTTTTAAAGTGAAATACTGGCATATAATGGCTTTTGGTGCTGTGATTTTGATTTTATCAAGCTCCGTTAGTCTTAGCGAGGCCTATAGGTCGATTGATTTCGATGTTATCATTTCCCTTTTTGGCATGTTTTCCTTGGGTTTTGCCTTGGAGGAGAGCGGTTATCTCGGGCATATTATCTACAAATATTTTAAACGCACCAGAGTTGTAAAAGAGCTTGTTTTACTTTCTGTTTTTGTCTTTGGATTTGCGTCAGCCCTGTTAATGAATGATACAATAGCGATTGTTGGAGTTCCAGTTATTTTATTGCTTGCAAAAAATTATGGCCTTGATAAAAAGTTTCTGGTTTTGCTTCTTGCCTTTTCCGTGACAACAGGAAGTGTGTTAAGTCCATTGGGAAACCCTCAAAATCTCTTAATCGGTATGAGCCCAGTTTTCACTAATCCCTTTGTGGAATTTTTCAAGTTTCTTTTTATCCCTACACTGCTAAATTTATTGATCCTTTTTCTTTTTACCACAACTGTTTTTAGGGAAGAGTTTCATTCACGACCCCTTTCCCATTCACAGGAACCCATTAGGGATAAGGAGCTTGCGAGGCTTTCTAAGGTTTCGTTATATATGTTCTTTTTTCTTATCGGCCTCAAGGTCTTGGAGTTTTTTGTGAAATTTAATTTCAAGCTAAAGATTTCTCTAATCCCAATAGTTGCAGCTATTCCTCTTTATCTATTTTGCAAAAAAAGATGGAAAATTTTGAAAGGTGTTGATTACGAGACCCTTGCCTTTTTTGTGGGAATGTTTATTGTAACGGAAGCTCTTACAAAAGATCCCCTATTCGCAAATATCACAAAGGGTGGAGGATTGAATCCCGTTAGTGACCTGGCAGTAATTATCAATAGTCTTTTTTTAAGTCAAATAATTTCTAATGTGTCCCTGACGATTTTTTACCTCAAGCTATTGAAGGTATTCTCTGCACCACAGATTTCTTACATAGTTCTGGCCTTTGCGAGCACAATTGCCGGGAATCTTACGGTCCTCGGTGCAGCCAGCAACGTTATTATCATCAGTAATGTTGAAAAAAGAACTCATAAACATATTATAAACTTTTTTGAATTCATGAAATTTGGAGTTCCTTTGACAATTCTTCAGGTGGTTGTTTTCCTTTTGTGCTTGCAATTTTATCGGCTCATTGGGTGGGTTTAAAATAAGATTATGAAAAGATCAGTCTGTTTGAGGGATTGCTTTGATACGTGTTTTTTCAAGACGGAGTATGATGGGAAGAGTTTAAGTTTTTTCCCTGAAAAGGACCATCCAATAACTTCGGGATTTCTTTGCTACAAGGGGATGCACATGGCTGAATGGGCACTCTCCGAAGAACGGCTGAAATATCCTTTGTTTCAACTCAAAAAAGGTTCAGGGGAGTTTCAGAATCTCTCCTGGGATAGTGCTTTTTTTATCTTTAAGAGTGCGCTTGATGAGGTTATTAAAAAATATGGGGCTGATAAGGTTGTAGTTTTCGAGTTTGCAGGAACCAGGGGAATTATTAATCGGTTTTTTCCTTACAGGTTTTTTAACAAGTTAAATGCCACTTTTTTGCGGCACAATGTTTGCGACACTGGTGGCGATGAGGCCCTTAAGGATGTGTATGGCACTTCTGTCGGATTATCGCCTGAAGATGTGAAGGATTCGGAGTTAATCGTTTACTGGGGAATGAATCCCGTTAAGACTAACCTTCATGGCTACAATTACTTCAGGCGCAGAAATTTTGAAATATGGGTCGTTGATATAAGAAAGACTGAAACAGCAGTTCCAAACTACTTTGTTCAGATTAAGCCCGGAGCCGATATATTCCTCTCGTTACTTATAGCCAAAATTCTAATTGAACGGAAATGGTTTGATGAGGAGTTCGTTTTGCAGAATTCTGTTGGATTTCAGGAATTTAAGAAATATCTTAGTACATTATCCTTTGATTATCTGGCTCAAAGGTGTGGCGTGGGTCTTTCTTTAGCGGAAGATTTTGCAAGAAGATTTTTTGAAAAGCGCGGCATTATCCACATTGGATACGGATTTCAGCGAAGTTATGAAGGGCCTCTCTCCGTGGCCTTTGTATCTTATCTACCTTTCCTGGTTGGTAACCTACCCGGTTTTATTTACAACATGGATGTAGGCCTTAATAAAGATTACGTGAAGGGCCTTAATTTGAGAACAAAGGAGCAAAAGTTCATACACCAGTCTCAGCTTGCCGAGGCTATTGAGAATGATGAGGTAAAGTTTCTCTTTATTTATAACGCAAATCCGCTGGCTACAAACCCAAATGTAAACAGGCTGAGAAAGGCAATATTGGATAAAGGTGTCTTTGTCGTTACCCATGATCTCTTTTTGACAGATACAGCAATGTTTTCTGATTTAGTCTTTCCTGCAAAAAGCTTTTTTGAGTACTTCGATATCTCAGATTCCTATTACCATCGGTATGTTGGAATAAACGAAAAGATCTTTGAAGGATGGGGTATGAGCAATTACGAATTGATGAGAGAAATTGCTCGTTATTATGGGTTCAATGATCCGAGCCTTTTCGAATCCGAAGAAGATATTGCGAACAACGTTTTAAAGACGGCAGGAATGAGCCTTGATGAATTATCAAAATTTGGCTATATGAGGGTTGACAGGCCGTTCAAAGTAGAAACCCCTTCAGGTAAAGTTGAATTTGTTTCACAGAGAAGAAAACTAAGAGGAGTACCCGATTTCCCTGAACTTGAAAGACTTATGGTTCCTGAGCCAGAAGATAAAGGTGCCCTTAGGTTGATTTCTGTTACCTATGGTAACACTATTTCCAGCCAATATCACAATACCTTGCGGATGGATGAGAAGAGGATTTTTATAAGCCCTGGAGATGCCGAAAAAATTGGCATTAAAGAAGGGGATGAAGTCGTTGTATACAATGAAAGGGGAAAGATCTTTACGACGGTTAACATTGACAGTTCTATACCTGTAGGTTGTGCAATTATGTTCAAGGCCTTCTGGAAAACCATTGCTGGTTTTACGGTAAATGAGCTCACCAATGATGATGTTGTAAAACAATTTGGCCACCAGGCAGCCTACCATAGCACTTATGTGAAAGTGGAGAAAAGATGGTGAGTTAATTCTCTAATTTTCCTTGTTCTGTTATTAGAGGTGCCAAACTCTTTGACAAATTTTTCAGGTTACTGTAGATTATAATCACTATCTTAGGTTTTAGCCTGTGTTTGCGGGCTTGAGTTTAAGATAGGAAGGCAGGATGGGGTTAAAGGATCAGGCCTCTAAGGTACATGGTGTATGCGATAGCCTGAGCTAATTTGAAGTCTTACAATTCCTGTGCGGGGCTCCTTCGGAGCCCCGCAAAATTTTATTAGATACTCCAAATTCAATTGAAGGAATTTAGAAAATCTATGCAAGCCATAGCTTTTGTAGGTTTTCACCGATGATTAAACTTGGCCAGTTTATGCTCAATCTTTGAGAGTTGACTCTGCCGTAATTTTAACTTCGATTTTGAACCTTCACTTTGCTGCAAGGTGTATTATATAAAACGATTATTCTCGGTGGAGAAAATGAAACTTGGGCGAGACCGGAAGATAATATTTTTATATGCCGATTCTTTGAACATTCACGCAGTCAGTTATAAAATTATTCTATGTTCCTGACTGTTCTTAAATCGAAAATTCACCGGATTAAAGTGACGGACAAAAATCTACATTATGAGGGGAGCATAACCATTGACGAAGATTTGATGGAAGAGGCAGGCCTTGTCCCCAACGAGAGGGTGGAGGTCTATAATATCAACAATGGGGAAAGGTTCTCTACCTATGTAATACCAGGTAAAAGGGGTTCTAAGGAATGTGTCCTCAACGGGGCAACGGCAAGAAGAGGTGAGGTTGGTGACCTTTTAATTGTGGTTGCCTTTGCAATCTTAGAGCCCGCTGAAGCGAAGGCTTTTAAACCTAAAATCGTTTACCTCAATCAATAGTTCGTTTTCCTAACTATATAATTTTTCCATGGAAAGACTTATCCTTTTATTTGTAACCTTAATTTTTTCAGGGCAACCAGCGGATTGGGCGTTAACCCCATCCCTCTCCCCCGATGGTAACTATATAGCCTTTTCCTACCACGGTGACTTGTGGGTTACAAATTCTTCAGGTGGGCTTGCGATAAGAATAACAACTTCAGAGGGGTATGAGGAAAATCCCATTTGGTCAAAGGATGGCAAGTGGATCTGTTATCTCAGTGATGAGAGCGGGAACAGCGAGATCTATCTTGTACCCTCGGATGGGAGTGCTCCTCCCAGAAGACTGACATATCATCCTGCCTATGAAAGGATACTCATCTTTAGTGACGATTCGAAGTACATTTTCTTCTCGAGCTCGATGTATGATTTCAGGGGCGGTGTTTACAGAATTTCCATTGAGGGAGGTAATCCAGAAAAGGTCTTCGATTTTGATGTAAATAGCTTAGTTCAATTAGATAACTCAAAATTTTTGATAGAAAGGGGAAGTGAACCCTGGTACAGGAAGGGATATAGAGGACCTGCAGATAGGGAAATCTGGATCTACGATTCGGTCTCTAAAAAGTTTAATAAGCTCACAGATAACGATTTGAGAGACACAAGACCTATGTACTCTCAAAAAATGGGCAAAATTTACTTCTTATCCAACAGGTCTCCCAACGGGATTACCAACCTTTTTGAAATGGATCTAACAGGTGGAAAGGTTAGACAGTTAACCAATTTTGACGAGGAAGTCAACTGGGCCTCCATTTCCGCGGACGGTAGCAAAATAGTTCTTGAATCTATGGGGCGTTTGTACTTGTATGATTGTGAAAAGGGCGAACTTGCAAAGCCGGATATCAGAGTCGTTGAAGATTTTGACCCCCAAAGCCTCCTTACCATGGGTATTTCTGATAACATTACAGATTTCTCAATTTCCCCTGATGGAAAGGAGATTGCGTTCATTGCCCTTGGGGATGTCTTTGTAACATGCATCGACACCAATTCCATCGATTACGGTAAAGTTGTCAGAGTAACTAACACCCCTGCACCAGAAAAGAATATAACTTGGGCTCCGGACGGGAAAAGTTTATACTTCAGCTCCTTAAGAAATGGCAATTATGATATATACAGAGTTCGTCCTGCGCATGAATCTAAATTTACCAAGGACTACTCCTTTTTGGAAGAATGTGTGATAAAGGGCGATGGGACGGAAAAGGAACCCCTTATATCCCCTGATGGTACGAAGATTGCCTTTAAGAGGGATAGAGGAAAGCTCTTTGTTAAGGACTTAAAAAGTGGGAAAGAATTTAGAGTTGGCAACCACAACGATGTGCTCTGGGTTTCATGGTCTCCCGATTCTCGCTGGCTGGCCTATAGCAGAACTGAGCTTGGGCCTCGAGAGGATGTCTATGTAGTGAGAGCAAAGGAGGGCGCGACTCCTATCAATGTTACAAATCATCCCAATGATGACTATAAACCTATATGGACTAAAGATGGCAAAAGGCTTTTCTTCGCTTCGAGGAACTATGAAGGGGACTGGTGGGCAAAATATGTTTTTCTCAATGAAAAGGACTACAGAAATAGGGATGAGTTCTTAAAAAATGTAAAAGAGAGTGATTCCCTCAAGGATACCCTTATTATACAATTTGACGGCATGAGGGACAGGACAGTCACCGTTTACAGGTTTAGAGCCTACTACAATTACTACACTATTTCGCCTAATGGTCTTTACATCGCAGTCCAGGCCGAAGATTTAAACGGTAATGATTTGTGGATTGTAGATCACGAAGGTAAGAGCCCTAAACAAATTACAAAGGGTAATTTAAAGCCCATTAAAATTGAATTTTCATCTGACGGTGAGTGGCTTGCCTTTCTTTCTGAAAGGGGAAGGCTTTATCTCTGTGACTTGAAGAAAGGCGATTACAGGGAGCTCAATTTGAAGGGTGATGTTTCCATAAGCTATCGGGATCTCTACTATAATTTGCTCCTTGAAGGCTGGTGGATTCTAAAGGATGGCTTCTATGATGAAAAGATGCATGGTGTGGATTGGGGTTTGATGTTTACGAAATACTCAAAGTACCTCGGTTTTATAAAGACTTATACCGAGTTTAATAATGTGGCATACAGGATGCTGGGAGAGCTTAACGCTTCCCACCTCGGGGTTTGGCAGGAGATGAAAGATGAGGGTGAAAATTTCGGTGACCTTGGAATCGTTCTGGATAATTCTTACAAGGGTCCAGGTGTGAAAGTCGCTAAGGTAATTAGAAAATCGCCTGCTGAAGTGGAAGGGATAAAGGTGGGTGATGTAATTCTTTCGGTGGATGGCCAAAAGGTAGAAAAGGATAAGCAGTTTACCTTCTACTTAAAGGATAAGATGGGAAAGAAAGTTGCTGTCGAATTGTTGCGAAGCAAAGGGAATAAGCGGGATACATTATTTGTTAAGCCTGTGTCCTACTGGGTTGTTAGGAACCTGATTTACAAAGAGTGGGTTGATCGAAACAGAGAGATAGTGGATAGCCTTTCAGAAGGTAAGTTTGCCTACCTTCACATCAGAGGAATGGGCGATGAAAATTACCGGGAATTCGAAAAAGACATTTATGAGAATCGGGATAAGGTCGCTTTGGTCTTAGATATAAGGTACAACGGTGGTGGTCATATTCATGACGAGCTATTAAACTTTTTGAGGCGTACTCACTACCTTGTGGAGCGTGAAAGAGACGGCATGCCAGAATACAATAGCCTATTCCGTTGGGATAAACCGATAGTTCTTCTTATCAATGAATTTTGTTTTTCTGATGCTGAGATTTTCCCTGCAGGCTTCAAAAAATTGGGACTTGGAAAGCTCGTTGGAGTTCCAACTTTTGGAGGAGTGATTGGTACTAATGATTACACTCTCTTTGATGGGAAGACGGTCTTCAGGCAGCCTAATGAGGGATGGTTTTATGAACCAGACGGAGTCAGTTTAGAAAATACACCTGTTGAACCGGATATATATGTAGAAAATGAGATTAGCCAGGACAATAGTTCTTTGGATAATCAGTTGCTAAAGGCGGTGGAGGTATTAAAGGAGATGGTGGAGCATTAACCCTCCACCATCTCTGAGGAATCTCCAAGATTCACTATTTTTGCGGAACCTTTGAGGTAAGATTCTTTTCCAATAATGGAAGAAGTAATTATTACGTTCTCGACCTCCGCAAATTCATTGATAATGGAGTTCTGGATGATGGAGTTAAAGATTTTTGCGCCCTTACCAATGGATACATAGGGGCCGATAAGACTATTGGCAATTTCTGCTTCGGCTTCGATATAACAAGGTGGGATTATTAAGGTGTTTGGAAAGGTCTTTTTGTTGGAGTGTTTTAAGAGTAAAAACTTGTTTGTTGCAAGGAGGGCTTCAACCGTTCCGCAGTCGTACCATTCTTCGATGTGGATAGCCTTAGGTCTGAAACCCTTTGTGAGCATATGTTGAATTGCGTCGGTCAGTTGATATTCTCCTTTGGTTTTAATGTCATTTTTGATGACGTATTCCAATGACTCTTTAAGCATTAAGGGATTTTTGAAATAATAAATCCCCGAGATAGCAAGGTTGGAGATAAAATAAGAAGGTTTTTCTACAACTTGAACTATATAGCCATCTTGATCCACCACTGCTACTCCAAACCTTGAAGGATTTTCGACCTCTTTTACCCCTATGAAATCCTCCTTGAAGTCTTCAGGTTTTAGTGTTACATCGATAATCGTATCGCCGAGTACTATGAGAAGTTCAGAATTAAGGGCTCTTTCTAATCCAACATAAATTGCATGCCCCAGCCCTAAGGGTTGCTCCTGAACGGTGTAGTTGACTTTTAGATTTGCATATTCGTTTTTTACTGCCCTGTAGATATTTTCACCATCGGGTGGTATGACCAGGACCATTTCTTCTGGATTGTAAGGCAATATTCTGTCAATTATATGAAAGAGGATGGCCTTCCCTGCAACGGTTATTAGTGGCTTTGGAGTGGTGAGGGTGTGGGGTTTTAATCTTGTTCCCCTCCCACCAACGGGGATAAGGACTTTCATTGGGAGAGCCTCCTTTTGAGCTCTGAGATTCTGGGGATTGCAATGGGGTCCTCTTTATAAAACTTCGCCAGGTAAAGGCTTACATAGTCTCCCAGATAGATAAGGTAGAAAATCCTGTGGACCCAGGAATTCCCATTGGAGTTCACAATTGAGTACCCCTGGATGCTGTTTTCTATTAGCTCTTTTGTTATTTCAAATCTGAGTTTAATTCGAGGATGATCTTCCTCGTCTACTAAGAAGGTAACCCAAAGGTCTTCACACCTTCCAACTGGGTTCTTAATTCCGTTGATTTCGTTGTGGTTCATTTCAGGGAACTCCATAGTGTGGCAGAAGGCCTTTGAGTTCTCATTGATCTGTGCTTTCCATCTAAGGGCCACGGGATAGAGGAGAGTGGAAGTATAGATTACCAGTATTCTTTTGTAATATTTGGAAGCGAGCTCGATGGCTAAGGATTCTTCTTTTTCAAATTCGCTTTGAAGGTTTTTTAGAAATTCAGGCAACTTGCGGAAATCTTCAAAGGTTTTTTCGTCTATTATTCCGAGGTTTTTGAAAAGCTTCACAATTGGAGTCAGGAGGTATCCAAGGGCTGTTCTTGGAGGGTAACCCTGTGGTATTTTGATGTGGGGCACTCCGTATTTTTTAGCGAGGTTTTCTAATTTTCCCCCGCTGGAAATAGCTAAAAGAATTAGCCCTTTGCTTTTACCGTCTTCAAAGGCGGAAATAGTTTCTTCGGTATCCCCTGAATAGCTGGAGGCGATAAGTAGGTCGGAAGATGAGGCGTAGGCAGGGAGAGAGTAGTCCCTTACCACTTCTATCGGAGTCTTAGGGTTCTTCGCAATGGTCTTTGCAATATCGCCTGCAATTGCAGACCCTCCCATACCGCAAAGGAAAATTCTCGATGGAATCTTAACTTCGGGCAGTTCATACTGCAGGGCCTCTTCAATTTGTTGAGGAAGGCTTCTTATAAGTTCCAGCATGTCCATCCTTAACAACCTCCTCGAAAATAATTTTCGCAGCCTTTGAGGCTGCGTTTGGTTTCAATTTATTTTTTACTTCTCTCAGTTTTAAAACGGTCTCCCTATAAAATTCGGGGTTATCCAAATAGGCTAAAAGCCTATCGGCAATTTCATGATTATCAATTTTTTGAACAAACTCGGGTACAACTTCTTTACCTGCGATAAGGTTAACAAGGCTTAAGTGCTTAACTTTCGCCACAAATTTACCGGCGAGGTAAGTGCCTACGGAAGTTTTATAAAAGACTACCATTGGCTTTTCAAAAATCGCAGTCTCTAAGGTAGCAGTCCCTGATGCCACCAGTAAAACATCGGCAGTTTTCATTAAACTGTAAGGGTGACCGTCGTAAAGGAGGACATTCGCTGGACCATCGAAAGTGTATGGAATTTTTCTGGAAAGAACGAAAAGTAGGTCATTGCGTTTTTTATTCATTATCTCGATGATAGACCTTATATGAGGAAGTAGCCTGTCTACTTCGGACCTTCTCGAACCAGGTAAAATACCTATTACTTTTTTATTTTCGGGGATTTCAATCTTTGGAAGGTGTTCTGCTTCTTGAAGCACTTTATCAAGGACCGGACTGCCAACGTAATGAACTGTAACGCCGTGTTTTTTAAAATACTCCTCTTCGAAGGGTATAATGGAAATAAGAAGGTCAAAATTTTCTCTTAAGGTTTTTACACGGCTTTCACCCCATGCCCAGATCTGGGGAAGGATGTAATAGATGTTTTTCTTTCCCATGCGATGGGTCCTCTTCCCAAGCTGTAAGTTGAATCCGGGATAGTCCACAAAGATGCAACAGTCACTTTCCCTTGCCTTTTCTTCCGCGAGCTTTAAATGCTTCAAAGTTTTGGGAAGGCTTTTTATTGCCTCTATTAATCCGATGACCCCCATCTCCTTAATGTCTAAAAATACCTCCACACCCTCGTTTCTGAGATTTTCTCCTCCTATGCCGGTAAAACGGGCATCAGGCATCAATTTTTTCAATTCTCTAACTAAACCGGCAGCATGAATATCCCCTGAAAGTTCCCCACAGGAAATAAAAAATTTCATTGGTAGAAGTATAAGGAAAAGACGGGCTTTATTCAAGACGAGAGGGTTTGGGCAACAATTAAATTGTTTCGATTCTTGCTATTTCACTTTGTTAGAACGCAAAGGAGATTTTATAATTTATCGATAACGAAGGGGCTGTAGCTCAGATGGGAGAGCGCCAGAATCGCACTCTGGAGGTCGGGGGTTCGAATCCCCTCAGCTCCATTTAACTTTTGTATAATTTCCCTTGGTAAGTGTTCCTTTTTTCGAGTAGATTTTCTATCGCCTGGATTCCTGCGAATTTGTTAGCAGTCCATAAGGGGGCTACTAAATTTTCTCTTGCAAATCCCTGTAAGCGGTGAACAATTATCTCGGGGTTTAGATGTTCGAGGAACTTTACTGCAACTTCGGCATACTCTTCAGGCTTTTCGTAAACTTTTACGATACCTTTCTCGTAAAGCTTTTCAAGTACCGTATCTTTTATGACATAGAGGTGATGCAATTTGACGCCGTGGACTCCCAATTTTGAGATGCCGATCGCGGTATTCAACATATCGTCTTCCGTTTCTCCGGGCAGTCCAAGGATTAGATGGGTGAGGAGCCTGATGTGCGGTCTTTTTAAGGCTCTTTTTATGGCATCAATAGTCTGTTCAACGGTATGTTTTCTGTTGAGCCTTTTCAAAACCCTTTCGTTCAGCGTTTGAACTCCCAGTTCCAACCAGAGATAAGTAGTTTTTCCAATATCTTCGAGGAGATCAAGAACCTCATCGGGGACAAGGTCAGGCCTCGTAGAAATTGAAATTCCAACTACTTCAGGAAATTGCAATGCTTCCTTGTATATTTTCTCAAGTTTTTCGACAGGGGCGTAAGTGTTGGAAAAGGCCTGGAAGTAGGCTATAAACTTTTTCGCACCGGTATTCTTTCTCATAAGTTCGATTCCTCTTAGCATTTGTTCTTTTACAGTAAGTTCTGGTATGACATAGCCTGCCCTGGAACCCGCCGCATCGCAGAAGATGCACCCACCCCTTCCAAGGGTTCCATCTCTGTTGGGGCAGGTAAATCCCGCGTCTATGGAAACTCGATAGACTTTCTCACCAAAGGTTTTCTTCAGGTGGTAGTTAAAGTTGTTGTATCTCTTTCCGCCCCAATCTTCGAACATTTTACTGTAAGGGTACAAATATGCAATATCCCTTTTCTTTATAAAGGGAGAACACGTCAAAATTCCACTTTATTACAAAATAGGGGAGCGTGGAGAGAATGGCGTCTATAAAGTGTGAATTTTTGAGTTTTGATAGTCCTGTAAAGCCAAAATCAAAAAGGAGTTTTTTCCAGTTTTTGAGAAAATCCGTTTTCTTCTTTACTCCAAAGACGAGCATAGCATTTCCAAAGGCATAAACTTCGTAAAAACTGTTTTCGCTAAAGGATCCGCAATATGTGAAACCCTTACTTTCAAGAAATCTTCGCAATTCTAACCCGAGAAAGGAGGAGTAAAACTTTTCCATTATTTTTTCATTAAAAGGCAGGATAGGGAGTCCCTTTTTCAGAAATTCCCTGTCACAGGCCCTTACCTTTTGTTCCTTTTCGAAATTAAGGGGTGCGTCCACGAAAATCAATTTAATACCCGATGGGATTTCCTCTATGAGTTCTTCCAGTTCGCTGAGTTCAGTAAAGGAAAAGACTTTTTCCACAAATAAACCATCATTGACTATCACTCCATAAGAACTGTTACCTTTTTTCCAGGCAAGGTCTAAGCCGATGATAGCTTTATCTGTAAACAAGTACTGCCTTTTTCTCCCTTACACTCTCACCAGCTTTTACAACTATGATGTAGGTGCCCTGATTTACAAAATTACCGGTGAGGTCTTTTAAGTCCCAGGTAAAGGTGTATTCCTCATCGGGGTTTGCATTAAAACTGGCAAAGCGTTTTTTAAGCGAGCCTTTTTCATCATAGATGGCGATGTCCAGGTTTGAGTAGTCTGTTACAGATACCGTAATGTTAATGGTCTCTCCAATCCTTGCGGCTCTCTGGGACAAAGCAAATTTTGTTAATTTTAGTGTTTTTTCCTCGGTATAAACTGTCTCAGCCACATCTTTCGGATAAACACCTTCATCAGGCATACTGTCATTGTTGGCGTCCAATAAAATTCGGGTTATTTTTCTAACCGAGGAGGCCTGGTACGGCCTTATCCAGGGATTATCAGGTGCAGATTCTATCCCACCCTCGTGGTCTGAGCCTGCAATAAGGGCAACTGCCTTTATCGTCGCGCCCTTAGGGAAACCCTCCGGGTAAAGCTGGTTGAAGGGTATTGCTACTTCAATCCCGCCTGAATCTCCTGGGGTCGCGCGGTTCTGAATCATAACACCAGGAAAAGGCCTTGTTTTTATCGTATTGTTAACCACTTCGCCGGTAATCTCTCGAACACCGCCTGTTCCAAGGTCCGCGTTCCACAATGCTATGAGGATATCCGCATTCATGCCAAAGAATTGAAAGTTTCTTGGATACCAGTCGAGGTTGTTGATATCGTGTACGCCCTTTCCCGTTCCGCGGTCCAATACCACGAGAAGGGCTTTGTTCTGCAACTTATAACTTGCTCCAATGTAAAGGTAATTTGCATCCCAGGTTAAGTAGATGCCGAAAATTTCGTTACCGGTTACCGCACAATCCGTTGGCGAATCGGGTATTACCAGTTCTTCCTGCGTCCAGTCCGAAAGGTTTCCATCAATCTGAATGGTTCTGTAAGTTTGGGAGAAAAGGAGAAGGGTTAAAAGGAAATTAACCATTACAATTCCTCCTTGAGAATTTTTTCATTGACCCTCTTTGTAGCATCTTTTAATGCATCTTCCGGTGATTTCTGACCAGAGAGGGCTGCTTCCATCTCTGCGTTGAAGGTGAGTTCAATGTCAGTGTAATTGGGAAGAGGAGGACGAGGTGTTGCGTACTTCATCTGTTCGATGAATACCTTTAAGTATGGATGCTTTATAGTGTCTACCATAGGCATTGCATCATACCTTAAGGGAATTTGCCCAAGTTCGTTTGCCCAGAAGGCTTGAATTTCGGGGGAAAGTAGAAATTTGATAAACTTAAGAGCCAGTGGCTTAGTTTCCTTGTGGAATATAACAAGGTTTGTCCCACCTACGGTAGTAGCGGTTCCTGCTGGACCTTCCGGTATAAGTGCTACTCCAAAGTCAATTCCCGTCTCTTGCAAGGATTTGATGGACCATGGTCCGTTGAAAATCATCGCGTATTTTCCGTTTCTAAAGCCGGCGTCGGGATTTATAGCCCCTGCCTGCCAAGCACCACCTTCAATCTTATATTTTCTGTAAAGGTCCACTTTAAAGGTGAAGGCTTTAATTCCTTCCGGTGAGTCGAGAAGACAGGTTTTTCCATCATCACTCATAAATTTAGCACCAAAGGAGAAGAAGAAGGGGAAAGTCCACCAGAGGGAATTGTGCATTCCAAAGGCATAATTTTTTCCATCGGTTATTTTCTTGCCAATCTCCACAAACTCATCCCAGGTTTTGGGTGGGTTTTTGATACCTTTTGCCTTGAAGATCTTTTTGTTATAGAAAAGTGCAATACATGTGGTCTGGTCGGGGACTCCGTAGAATTTTCCCTTGTAGAAGTTGGAGTAAAGTGCCGCTTTTACGAGTTTATCTTTAATGTCGGCAATTTCCTCCTCTTCGATGGGCAGTATGGCGTTTTTGTCTGCAAGCTTTGCCACAAAGGCGTAGTCAACCCTGGCAATGTCTGGTGTAGATTTCGAAGCAAGTGCTGTAAGGACTTTTTGCTCCATTCCATCGAAGGGAATCCTTTGAATTTCTATTTCGATGCCGGGATTCTGGGCTTTGAATTTTTCAACGATCTGGGTGAAAACCGCATGTTCTTCGTCATTATAGCTTTCCCAGATCAATAATTTGTTTGCAGGGCGTGCTTGTTTCCTGGCACAACCTGAAAGCATCAGCCCCAAAGAAAGGAATATAAGCAAAAACCTTCTCATATTTACCTCCCTTTAAAATTATAATGAGCAGGAATTAAAATTCAAAGTTTGCAACGGTGAAGTTTAAGTTTTGTTGATGCTGGTTTGAGGCGTTATACTTATTGTAAGGAGGTAAAAATGAAGAATTTTTTAGGTGTTTTTGTTCTTTTGATGTTTTTTGGAGCTGTGTTTGCACAGTCTCAGGACACAACCCGTACCATCACTGTCAATGGCGTAGCAGAAGTTGAAGTAATCCCCGATATTTGTACAATTTCTCTGGGTGTTTTTGTTGAAGATCCGGATCCCGCCAGGGCGATGAGTGGGCTTTCGGATAAAATGAGTTCTATCCTAAGAACCCTTGCTCAGTTGGGAATTAAAAAAGAAAAGATGAGGACTGCCAATTTGCAGCTTGAACCTATTTATGAATTTCAGAACAAAAAACAGGTTCTAAAGGGTTTCAGGGCCAGCGAAGATCTTGTAGTGAGTTCTCCAGTGAAGGACGCAGGAAAGGTCCTTGCGGCGGCTGTTAAGGCGGGGGTCAACAGGATTGGTGGGATTTTATTTGATTATTCAGGGAAGGATTCGTTGCAACTTACCGCAATTGAACTTGCAATGAAAGATGCAAGAGTCAAAGCAGAGAGAGCTCTTGCAGGAAGCGGATATAATATAAAGGGTATTAAAACCATAAATATCCAGTCGAGTATACCCTCTGTTCCTTTATACAGAGCCGAGGCCTTTGCAAAATCTTTAAATGAAGTTCCTATTGAACAGGGGACAATGAAGATCAGTGTGAGTGTTTTTGTTGTGTTTAATTTCGAGTGAGGTCTATTTTTAAATAAAAAAGGCGCCCCGAAGGGGCGCCATCCCTGGGTGTGTATATCACCTGTTTTCTATAGTTTCCCTTCGAGAAAATCCTTTACTTTCTGAACAAGAGCCATACCTACGCGGGCCTGTCCTTCAAAAGTGCTGGCTCCAATATGAGGTGTACAAATTACATTCGGATGCTGGATCAACTCATTTTGAAGAGGGTTTTCTGGTGGTTCGACTTCAAAGACATCAAGGGCAGCACCTCTAACTTTCCCGGATTTTAGAGCCTCTAATAGGGCTTTTTCGTCCACGACCCCGCCTCTTGCAACGTTTATAATGAATACGCCGTCTTTCATTTTGTCAAAGGATTCCTTATTGACAAAGTATTTGGTCTCTGGAGTCAGAGGAAGGTGTATGGAGATGAAATCAGATTGGGCATAAAGTTCGTCAAGGGTAACCCTTTTTGCATATTCATCTTGAAATTCATGTCTTCTGTAGGCGATAACATTCATACCGAGGGCTTTTGCCCTTTTAGCCAGTTCTTGTCCTATTCTCCCATAGCCCAAAATTCCAAGGGTCTTGCCTCCCAGTTCCCAACCTTCAAGTTCCTTCTTTTCCCAGAGGCCGTTTTTGATTCCTACGGTTCCACGGACAATGTGTCTTGCGAGGGCGAACATTAATCCGAGGGCAAGCTCCGCCACAGACGCAGAAGCTGCTTCCGGAGTATTATCAACTTTGATTCCCTTCGCCTTTGCACCTTCCACATCTATGTTATCGAGACCGACACCGCCCCTCAGAATCAGCTTGCAGTTTTTCAGGGCTTCAAGGACTGGACCCTTTACCTTGGTGGCACTTCTGACGATTACGATGTCGGCGTAACCGAGATGAGCAGGGAGTTCTTCCTTAGGAAGGGAACTTAAATCGGCAACTTCGACGCCAAGTTTCTTCAGTTCTTCAATGGCACTTTTTTCCATTTTGTCGCAAATCGCGACCTTCATCTTTCACCCCCTATTTGAGTCCCCAGATCTCATCAATGGCTGCAAGGAGTCCCTTCGTTTCTTCGGGTGTTAGGTCGCCCATATGGCCGATTCTGAAGGTAACGTCCTTAAGCTTACCATAACCATTGGCTATTCTATATCCTTTTGCCTCGAGCTGCTTGTTGAGGTCTGATATGGAATATCCCTTAGGATTGTTAACAACAGATACTGTTTGAGACCAATATCCTTCTTCTGGGAACATACCAAATCCTCTTTCAATTGCCCATTCTTGAGCAAGTTTTGCCATTTCCTTATGTCTGTTAATTCTGTTTTCCACACCTTCCTTCAGTATTCGGTCAAGCTGGAAGTCGAGGGCATAAAGCAGTGAGACCGCAGGAGTTGGTGGGGTTTCCCTCGATTCCTCGTACTTCTTAACGTAGGCAACAAAATCAAAATAGTGTCCTCTGCCTTTTACGGTCTTTGCTCTTTCCAGGGCCTTTTCACTTATTACAGTAACCGTTAAGCCTGGTGGTAAGGCAAAGCATTTTTGAACACTTGCGAAGACTACGTCAATACCCCATTCGTCTATGTTAAGCGGTGCTCCCATCATTGCACTCACAGCATCGACGGCAAAAATAACGTCAGGGTATTTTTTCATAACTTCAGCAATTTCAGGAAGAGGATTCATAACACCTGTGGATGTTTCGTTATAGGTGAGGAGGAAGGTATCGTATTTACCTGTTTTCAGCATTTCGTCTACCATTTCCGGTTTTATTGCCTTTCCCCAATCGACGGTTATGGCGTCCGCTTCTTTTCCGCATTCTCCAACGATCTTGTACCACCTTTCGGAAAAGGCACCGCATACGTTAGCCAAGGCCCTCTCTTTTACGCAATTTCTTACGGTTCCCTCCATAACACCTGTGGCTGAGGAGGTGAAGACGATCACATGATTTTTTGTGTTCAGAGCTTTTTTAAGTTTTTCGATGATTCCCTCATACAGGGTCTGGAATTCCTTACCCCTGTGGGAAATCATTGGTCTAACTTGTGCCTTAAGCACTTCTTCCCTGACCTCTGTGGGGCCGGGGTTGAAAAGGAGTCTTCCCATAAATTCCCCCTTTTTTGGTTTAGTTTTAATTATGATAAAGCTTTAGCTTTAAATAGTCAAGTGATCATTTGCACAAGTAAAGCTCTGGCTTTTATTAAAATAAAGGTTTACAATTAAACCTAAGCATCGGAGGTAAAGTTGTTTAAGAGCGGCATTGGACTTTTCAAGGGGAATGAAGGAAGAGAGAAGGCCCTTCCGAAAACTTACCTGGCCTTCTTTCTAATTGTGATGTTATATTTACTCACATATATGGCGCCATCTCTTATTATGAAATTTGGGTTAGCCATTACGGGGCTTGTAGTGTCTTGGTTTGTATCGATTTCAGAGGACAATTACTCCTTCCTTTTCTCTTACTTCTCGGTATTGCCTATTCTAATTTTCAGGGCAATTTTCCCGGTGCCCGGTTTGCTCATTCTTTCGGGAATCGCTGTCGCCTTAGCTTTCTGGATTTCTTCAAGTCCTCGTTACCTTTCTTTAGTGGTGGACTATAGAATTCCGGAAGAGGCTACGCCTGCGGAGGCCTCTTTTCTCCTTTCTAAGGATATTGGTCCGCAGGAGCTAATTTCTACCCTTTACAGTTTATCTTTGAGAGGGTACCTTGATGTCCTGGAGGAAGGTGGTAGGTTAATGTTTCACAGAAAGAGGGAGTACGAAGACGATACTACTTTGCTCTCCTACGAAAAATTTTTACTGGATAAGGTCTTCTTCGTTCCAAATATTGAAATAATGGAAAAAACAGGGGTGATTTTCAGTCCCGGAAGTTTCCCCGAAAAGATTGACAGCGAACTTGTACTCCAGAATCTTCCAAACTGGGTAGACAATTTTAGAAATAGACTTCTTGAAAGTCTCAGGTACGAAAAACCTATTATTAAGAAGTATGCTTTTGAAACAAAACCAGCTTTTTTACTTACCGCTTTCACGTATTTTGTGCTGGGACTAATTGAAATAAAGAATCTCGAAGCTGAATTAATGGTTGAAGGGTTGCAAAAGTTTGTTATGGAGGTAGAACCCTTCATTGTGGGGCTTTCCTTTTTATGGCTTTCCTTTTCTCACTCTCTTCCACTGACCCCTTTGGGTAGGGAGGTGTATTCTAAGGTGCTTGGTTTTAGAGAGTTTATGAGGAGGGTTGAAAGGCCTCGGCTTTTATGGCTTGTAAAGGAGAAGAAACTGGAAATTTTTAATCTTCTAAACTATCTTTATGCTCTGAATCTTCTCAATCCTTTAAACTGGGTTCTGGAAATGCTCAAGGAACGAGAGGCGAGTGAAGAGGCATTGCTTTTTACGAAGCTCTTGAAAGAGGTTCAGGTAAATTGGTACAAGGGGAAAGAGCTAAGGTAGGAATAGGTCGAAGATAGATTTTTCGATTTTAACATCGGGTAATTTCTTAATGTAGATTCTAAAATTGTAATCCCACCTGTCTCCAAAACCATTATAGGTGAAATTGGCTTCCCAGCAATGCAGGTCCTTAGTGATGGAAAAACTTCTTGAAACCACCTCTTTTTTATTGAAGTCGTAACTTCCTGAGAAGTTTACCCTGAAACTTTTACCGAAGTCGAAGTTTCCACTCGCATAGACCATCTGACTTACAAAAAATCCTTTAGTTAATATGTAATTTAAATTGAGGCTTATTCTATTGCGTGTGTTAAACTCTGCTACATTGAAGCTTGGAAGGGGTAAGGTTGTTCGCAGGGCTAAGTTGATCGATGGATTCTTAAATTCTTTGGTATCCCTCACGTAAGTAGTTGTTACCCTTACACTGAAAGGTAGGAGGGTTAGGGTGTTTATGCTGATAAACCAGCTATTGAAGGGGGTTGAGGTGGTTTTTGGCAAAATTATGGTGGAACTTGAGAGGTTTAAATTTATGATGTCGATTTTCCTCTTTTCCATCTGGGCCCCAAAACTGTTATTGAGGACAATGCTCAGGGAAGCCTGTTCCTTTGATGAATATTGTAAGAAGTAAAAATTTGTTGTAGGATTTGTTATTTTTGGCTGATAGGAAAAGGAAAGGGAGGGTTGCAGAGTGTGGGTGAAGAATTTTATTTTACTTACTCCAAAAAGGGTTTTACCGTAAAGTACTGTTCCAAAATTTGCAGACCCCGATATCCCTTTGATAAGCGGATTTCTGGCACCGGAGGTATCATAGTCTGCAACACCTGCAAAGCCGTTTGTCGAGAGAGAGAACCGCAGGTATTTAAATAGCCTGAAATTGTAACTTGCAGAGCCGTTAAATTTAGCTCCCCACCTCAATGTATCCAGGGTATCAACTTTTGAATACTCTCGTAAAAAAGATAACCCTCCTGTGAAACTGAAGTTACCCAGTTTTAGGGGTGGCACCCCAATTTGTATTGAAGGGATACGAGTTGTTCTAAGGTTAGTTGAGAGGTTTAATCTATCATCTATGTTTCCGGAAAAGGCTATTCTTCCAAAGTTTTTTGAGAGGGAGAGATAACTGGTAAGTTCTCTTTTAAGCCAATTTTCTTTGACATCCGCGTAGTCGTTTAATACTTCATTGTCTGACAGATACTCGCCCCTTCCAGTAATCTTGAATCCCCTAAAGGGGCCAAGGGAGGTGTTTCCGTTCAGTGTCCACCTTCTCCTCCATGGGTTCCATTCCTGGGCAAGAGAGTAATTTAAATTGACAATTCCAAATTTGTACCTATTAAAGGCGAAATCAACGTTGCCTCTAACTCCCCTTTTTTCGTAAAGGTCAAGGGAGAAGGTAAGGTCAGAATAATTGTTTATCACTAAGTAGTAAGATAGATTTTTTAAATACTTACCATCGGTGGAATTTGTACCAAATCGGGGAACTAAGAAACCTGATTTGCGTTCCTTCGAAAGGGGGAAGATCCAAAAGGGTAACATAAATATAGGAACGTCATGCACCTCGAGGATAACAGGTTTTACTATGGCCATATCTCTCAATATAACCTTGCTTTCGCTGGATTTGAAGTAATAGTGCGGAGTATCCGCTTCACAAGTAGTAAAGGTGCCATTTTTTACGTAGACGGTATCTGTTGAATCTTTTGCAATCTCAATTCCTTGATAGATTCCCTTTTCCTGTCTCATTTTACCCGAGAAAGCAAAGCCGTTCTTAGTTTTGGTATCATAGTAAATGCTGTCACCAATTAGGGTATCCTTTCCGAATACCAGGATTGCTTCTTTTCCAAAGGCCTTCAGGTTATCTTCATTTTTGAAAAATATAAGACTGTCGGCAAATAGTTCGACATTTTCTTTTTTAATTTTTACGGAATCTCGTAGAATGAAAATGGAACTGTCTGCAAAATACAGCAATTCCTTACATTCAAAGTAGAGTGGAGCAGAAGCAAAAATTAAAAAAGTTAATAAATTCAATGCACGTCCGTGTTAAGGTCTACTTCTTTAAATTTAGATAGTGCTCCGAAAATTAACTGTTTTATCTCTTCAAGCCTCTGCGGAGTTCTCCCTTCACACCTTACAACCAGTACTGGTTGGGTATTTGAGGCCCTTATGAGACCAAATCCGTCTTCGAATTCTACTCTTACACCATCGATGTCGATCACTTTGTATTGTTTCTTAAATTCCTCCACCAGTTTAGAAACCACTTCAAATTTTTTGTCATCGGGGCAACCTACTCTGATTTCCGGAGTAGAGTAATAGTAAGGAATTTCATCAGCGAGGGCAGAAAGGCTTTTACGTTCTTCTTCTAAGATTTCAAGAAGCCTCAAAGAGGCATAAATTGCATCGTCATAACCGTAAAATCTATCATTAAAGAAGATGTGGCCAGACATTTCACCGGCAAGGGGTGCATTTACTTCTCTTAGTTTGGCCTTGAGAAGGGCATGCCCGGTTTTCCACATTAAGGGTTTTCCACCGAGTTTCTCAATGTATTCAGTAAGCCCCTTAGAGCATTTTACATCGTGAATAATGGTGGCACCTTTATAATTCCTCAGTACCTGCTTAGAAAAAATCCCAAGAAGCCTATCTCCAAAAAGTAAAACCCCTTTTTCGGTGATTGCCCCAATTCGATCGGCATCGCCATCGTAACCAATACCCAGGTCAAATTTTTCTTTTACTACCTTTGTTTGCAGGTCTTTCATATATTTTTCTACTGTGGGGTCTGCTAAGTGATTGGGGAAGGTTCCATCGACTTCCATGTAAATTCCTTCGAAGGGGATATTTAGACTCTTAAATATTTCGGAGACAATCGGTCCAGCGGTGCCATTTCCTGGGTCGATGGCCACTTTGTATTTCCCTTCTATTTTTACACTGTGGATCATTTCGTAAACGTATTGGTCGATTACATCTAACTTTTGAACTTTACCCCTCTCGAGCGTGTTGTAAAATTTTTCTTTTTTAATCATTTCCTTGAGTTTTTGAATATCATCACCGTAGAAGGTTTCTCTTCCTAAGGAAAGTTTGAATCCGTTGTACTCCCGTGGGTTATGGCTGGCAGTGACCTGGATTCCACCGTGAACCTCATATTTAAAGAGTGAATAGTATTGTAAAGGTGTTGGAACAAGTCCGAGGTCATAAATGGTGACTCCCGTTTTTGTAAAACCTTCCATTAAGGCTTCTTTAAGCGGTATGGAACTTGGTCGTGCGTCCATTCCCACAGTAACCTTTGATCCACCCTTTTCTTTGATAACAGTGCCAAAGGCCCTACCAATGAGATAGGCAACCTCTTCGTCCAATTCCTTGCCATAAATACCCCTAATGTCGTACATTCTGAAGATTTCGTCTACGATCTTCATTGTCCACCTTCCTTTTCTTTTAGAATAA
The DNA here is from genome assembly GCA_039803545.1 of candidate division WOR-3 bacterium. Lineage (NCBI taxonomy): Bacteria > Pseudomonadati > Caldifarciminota > Caldifarciminota bacterium. The sequence continues at coordinate 161,581 of JBDRYS010000001.1, forward strand.
AGGATTTTTTAAGTACTATCAAAGAAAATCAGTTTACAGATGTTTCTAAAGGATGTAAGGAATGAGTGCCTTTCTATTTTCAGGATATGTGGGAAAATTCTCTTTGTACCATTTGTGGTTTGCTAATGCCCTTGGTGCAAGGTTTGCAAAGGTCCATAATGCAAAGGATAGTCCCGCCAAACTCCAGGTAGCGATTGCCCACCCAGTCCATTCTAAAATTTCTCCGAGGTAGTTGGGAGAGGATACGAAATTAAAAATCCCCCCTTCAGGAATTTTATACCCATTTTCGCCGTTTCTTCTAAGGTTTATCAACTTTGAGTCAGAGGTGTAGTGAAGAAGGAAACCCGTTATAAATAAGATCACGCCGATGATAAAGCGGGGATCTCCCACCCAGATTGGGCTGTATTTTTTGATATGGGTAATGGAAATCATATTGATGAGGCTATTTACAGTATTAAAGAAAAATCCCATTGCGACGATAGAAAGCGGGATATCCTTTTTTGAGTGCAATTTAAAGGGAAAAAGAAGAGACCGATAAAAATAGTGCATGATCCATAATGTAGCAAAGATAATCCGGGGATTTCGGCTTAGGTAGGCTCGATATTTAAAGAAATATAAGACGGGTATCAACAAGGAAGGAATTTCCATAAGAATCCAACCAATTTTGTTTGAGAGGAGAGGACCCCAGCCCTTCCTTGCATGCCTCCCGTAAGGTGCTGTGATCTTGAGCAACGAGAGGAAGATAACAATGGAAAAACCAATCCAGCACCACACAAAGATGTTAAAGATATCCGTGTTCCTTAAACCATTTATATGTATCATTTAAAGTCTCCACGATTGGTCTTGGTTTGTAATTTAAATCTTTTTCTGCTTTTTCCCGAGATATTGGACTTTTCCAGCTTAAGGCTTTCAAGGCCTCGGGAGTAAATAAAGGTCGAAATTTGAATATCTTACTTAATGGCAAAAGAATACTTGCCCCAATTTGTGCCCATTTTAATGGGAAAACCACTTTAGGACACCTTACCTTTGATATTTCACACCAGAGTTCAGAGAGTCTTGAAACTTCTAAGTATATTCCTGACAAGATATAAATGCCGTCTCCATTTGTAAGCGCCTTTGACACCGCCTCTGCAACATCCCTGGGATCCACCCAGTCAAAGCCCCCTTCAACTAAGGCAGGAACTCGTTTCTTAGAAAGGGAAATGAGAAACCGGCCCATTAAGGAGGGTTTGTAATCGTAAGGTCCAATGAGGGCTGTAGGACACAAGATAACTGCGTTTAGCCCCTCTGTTATCGCATCCTGTACGAGCTTTATCCCTTCTGCTTTTGAAATGTCATAGATTGAACCTGTACCGTCGACTAAAGGAGAATTTTCATTGACAGGTCTACCTTCATCCCTGAAGGCGTGAATGGATCCAATATATATAAGCCTTTCAACGTTATTCGCTTTCACTGCCTCGATAACATTCTTTGTCCCAACTACATTTGTTTCCCATACCAATTCTTTATCGAAACTTGTTATACTGATATGGGCAGCGGAGTGGATAACAGCAAAAGCACCCTTAAAAGCGTTTAGGAGCTCGTTTTTATTCAGTAAATCTGCTTTTACGACTTCGCAGGGAAGATTTGCGACGCCTCTTGTATCACTTTTAACTACAGCTCTTACTCTATATCCCTTTTCAAGAAGGTTACGCACAATATTTGCGCCAAGGTGTCCTGATGCACCAGTAACAACCGCTAATTTACTAATAAAACGCCTCCTCCTTTTTAAAAATTTTAAAGGATATTTGCAATCTAAGCAAAGGCTCTAACCCTGAGCGTGATGGACTTGACTTTCCGACCTAAAGATGCAACAATTATTTCAAAAATGAATTTGTTTTAAAAGGAGGTTTTTTATGAAGATTGAATTTACAGATGAACCCTTAACTCACGTGCCAGAAAGGGATAATCAGCATAGAAGGTTGGTAGAATTGGTCAACAAAATATCTGAGCTCTTGAAGGCTGGCGATACCAAGAGCGCAATGGAAGTTCTCGCAAAAGAATTGAAGGATTATGTGGATACCCATTTTGAGGCAGAAGAGAAATTTATGGAAAGTATAGGGTTTCCAAAGTTAGAGTCCCATAAAAAAATACACGAAGCCTTTAGGAAGCAAGTTTATGAGTATGTGGAATCGTTGAAAGAGGGCGACATTGATGCCTTTAATGAAGCCCTCTCCGTCACATGGTCCTGGTTATTCAACCATATTGGCACCGTCGATAAAGATTATGGGATATTTGCTAAGGAAAAAGGGCTAATATAATCTCGTAGCTTTTTTGTTAAATAAAAATGGGGGCCATATTAAGGCCCCCATTTTTTAAAAGTTTTTTGTTTGCCTACTTTGCCCTAACTCTTATCAAAACGCCGTGGTGGACGTATGGGTAGTTGTCAGGTCTAAAGGACGGTGCTGAAATTATGCTCAGGGCAAAACCGCCTCTGGTGACATCAGTAGGCACTTCCACTATCGTGTAGAAATGAGAAGGATTTTGAGGATCTCTCATCATTCTCATCCTTCTTGGAGCGCCCCAGGTGAGAGTTTTGTAGAAAAAGGCGTGGTTAGTGGAGTCGTTTGCGTATAAGTCGAACCTTATTTCTGTTCCACATTTAACGGTTGGAATATCTTCGATGTTCATTAGCTCTGAATAGTTTGTAAATACTTTAGTTATCGTGTTGTTTAATGTGTCAACGAAAGTAATCTTAATGGAATCGATGTGGTTTTGTTCTACGGGAACATAGGTACTACCGATAAGGACTGAGTCGGGAACATCTTTGGAAGTCACTTCACCAAGAGAGACTTTCTTTAGAAGCCATCCACGATGGGGGTCGTTCATATCACCTTCCCTCACAAATAAAGCTTTTCTTACAGCAAGGTCGTGAAAGTTTTTGCTACGAGTTAAAACTGTATCACTATCCGGATCGTAATAGACTACGTTAAAAAGCCCATATATGTGATGGTTTATTGTTGCCCACGCTGTATCGCCTTCGATGACGATGTCTCTATTGCTGCTGACGGAGAGGATTTTCCTCCACCAGCCTACAACCAAGGCCGGGGCTTTTGTACTGGAAACGTTAAAGGTATCAGGTGTTAAGGAAGCATCCTCGTATTCTTTTTCGAAACCGAGATCAGTACTGTAGGTGGTGTTTATTAGTTCTTCGATGGCTTCTTCGTCCTTTGCTTCTTCTAATTTTGTACACGAAGAAGCCACAAGAGCTATTAATGTTATGATTGGGATAAGATACTTCAGGTTTTTCATATTCACCTCCTATAATTTTTGACGAAAAAAAACTATCACTTGTTCATTGCTTCTTAATCGATGCTTCTAACTTATCCTTCACGCTTCTCAAGTATTCAAGAAGTTTATGAAAGTCCTCGGGAATGTCAACTTCGAACTCCACGTTCATACCCTTACCGGGATGATAAAAGGAGAGCTTTTTTGCGTGGAGGGCCTGTCTGTCCATTATGTCCAGAACTTTTGCGACAAACTCGTTGAGTTCTGAAGGTACGACACGGAAGATTTTTCTTACGTCCCTTCCCGAATAGACTTCATCACCCACAACAGGATGACCGATGTATTCCATATGAACCCTAATCTGATGGGTTCTTCCTGTTTCTAAAGAAATTTCGAGTAAAGTAGCCAGGTTTCCAAAATTTTCTAAAACTTTGTAGTGAGTTATGGCACTTCTGGAGTTGAAAAAGGTCACAGCCATTCTCGTTCTATCCACTGTGTGCCTTCCAATAGGTGCATCTATGGTTCCTTCAGGTCCAACAATTTTGCCCCAAACAATAGCCCAGTAAATTCTTTTTGCCGTCTTTTCTTCCATTTGCCTTGCCAAACTTCTCAATGCTTTTTCGCTCTTTGCGACGACAAGGAGGCCTGTAGTATCTTTGTCGAGTCTGTGCACTATCCCCGGGCGCGTTTTGTCGTCAATTTTTGGCAATTCCTTATACTTTGCGACAAGGGCATTAACGAGGGTCCCGGTCACATTGCCCCTTGCTGGGTGAACCACCATTCCCTTTGGTTTATTTATAACGATAATATCTTCATCCTCGTAAATTACAGGAATTGGGAGGTCCTCCGCAATCACCGGGAGTTTTTCCTGTACGGTAAATTTTGCAAAAATGTGATCGTTTGCCTTTACCTTATAGCTTGGTTTTTGAGGTTGGTTGTTGACGAGTACCTGTCCTTCTTTTATGAGTTTAATCACCTGAGAGCGGGATAGTCCAATTCCACTCACCACAAGATAAATGTCGAGGCGTGTACCCTCCATCTTATCTGAAACAACCCTCTCGAAAACCTTCTCCATTGTGAGAATTTTAAATTAACACTTGCGTTTAATCTACGAAATTATAAAGATTTGCATGAATAAAAAATTAAACTTCTTGTAAAATTAGAGGGTCAGCTTACTTCTATCTTTGCACCGAGAGAAATCAGCTTTTCTCTGAAATTTTCATACCCCCTCTCCAAGTGCTCGATTCCAAAAACCGTCGTTTCTCCTTCGGCAATAAGGCCTGCAAGAACTAAAGCCGCAGCACCTCTAAGGTCGTTTCCTGTGACTTCAGCGCCTGTGAGCTTATTCACACCTTCGATGAAGGCTGTTGGTTCTACCACTTTTATGTTCGCACCAAGCCTCTGCAATTCAAAGGCGTGGGCAAATCGGTTTGGGTAAATGCCTTCTTTGATTATGCTGGTTCCCTTTGCAACTGTGAGCATACTCATAAACTGAGGTTGCATATCTGTTGGAAATCCAGGGAAAGGTTGAGTTTCAATATGAAGACTTGAAATTTCCTTAGTTCTTTTTTCTACTTCCAAAAAATCTTTGCCTCTGTTTATTAAAGCCCCCGCTTCTTTTAGTTTTAGAATGACGGGCTCTAAATGTTCGGGAATACAGCCTGTCACTTTTACCTTTCCCCCTGTCATAAACCCAGCAACGAGATAGGTTCCTGCCTCAATCCGGTCTGGTATAATTTCATATTCTGGGACAGGTTTTAGCTTTTTAGTCCCTTTTATTTTGATAACATCGGTTCCAGCCCCTTCGATTTTCACTCCTGACTTAGCGAGAAATTCTGCGGTTGCAACCACTTCAGGTTCCTGAGCAGAGTTGAGGATTGTAGTTTCTCCTTCCATCATGGCAGCGGTTGTCATGAGGTGGATTGTGGTTCCAACAGATTTAAAATCCAGCGGGATTTCGCATGGGTTTGGCTTCTTCATCGTTGCTTTTATATACCCCCGTTCAATGGTAAGTTCTGCACCCAGAAGGGATAATCCCTTGATGTGAAAGTCTACAGGTCTTGGACCAAAAGCGCATCCCCCAGGGAAAGAGACCTCAGCCCTTCCAAATTTAACAAGGAGTGGACCGAGAACATAAATAGATGCCCTCATTTTACTTACAATTTCATAAGGAGCGGTGTAACTGTTGATTGTTGTTGGGTCAACTTGAAGTTCGTTGTTACCTTTCCATTCTACCTTTGCCCCCAGAAGTTTTAAAAGCTCAATCATTGTGAAAACATCTTGAACCCTCGGTACATTCTTTAAAAGGACTGGTTGGTCGTGCAACATTATAGCTGACATTATTGGAAGAACGGCGTTTTTTGCTCCTTGAACTTGCACTTCACCTTCAAGGTAAGCAGGTCCGTACACTTTAAAATATTTCATAACGGGATAAAGTTTAAAGCTTTAAATATGAAATTCGACGATGTCCTTATCCTGGAGCTTGTAGTCTCTTTCTACTCTTTGACCTTCAAATTTCGTTGAACCCCAAACCTTAGCATATTTCAACTTTTGTTCAAAATCCTTATGAATTTCCCTTGCCGCATCAAGAACTGTGCTTCCCTTCTTTAAAATTAGCGGGTCTGCGAGGACCGGTGGTTTTCCAGGCTCCTTTGTATAAACCCTTATTATTTCCAGTTCCTTGAAGATCTCTTGTTTCAATTCTTCGGTCCCCGTGCCGTAGAGTGCTGAGAGGGGGAAGGCAATCAATCCAAATTTTCCCTTGAAATGGTTTTCAAGATCTTTTAGATATTGTGCATCCTTAGTAAGATCAAGCTTGTTTAAAATCAATACTGCCCGTTTTGTCACGGGCCCAAAAAGTTCATAATCTCCTGCGCCTGAACCCTTTAGGGTTATGTTTCTTTCTGAAAGTTTTTCTTGAATAAAATTAAAGTCATTAATTGGGTCGCTGTCAAGGCTTAGGACGATTGCAAGAAGATCGGCATTTCTTACAAGCTCAAAAATTTTGTAATCATTATCGTCCTTAATAGGTGGTGTATCTATGAGCTGTATTTTAATGTCTTCGAAGTCCATCATTCCTGCGTGTGGTTGCTGCGTTGTGAAAGGATAATCAGCGGTTTCAAAATTAGTATTACATAAGGTGTTCACAAGGGTGGTTTTTCCAGAATTGGGAAGTCCTAAAAGCAATACTTGACCAGCTCCCTCCTTTTTTATGTACCAATGGGCACCTGACTTTTTCCCTTTTTTCTGGTTTTCCAGTTCTTCCTGGAGTTTTGAGATTTTTGCCCTGATTTCTGCTTGAAGTTTGTCGGTACCTTTATGCTTTGGCATTATTGCGAGCATCTTTTTTAGTGCATGGATCTTCTCCTCAATAGTTTTTGCATTCCTATATTCCTTTTCAGCTTCAAAGTATTGTGGCGGCAAATTCGCAGGCATATTTAAATTATAAGAAAGAAGGGCGCATTTTTCAAGAGTTCAGAATAGTTTCTTTATTAAGTCGTCAAAAGATTCTTAATCAGAGGTTAAGTTAAGTAAAGGGTTGACATTTTTTAATTCATGCCCATAATATAATCGGAGGTGGGTTATGGATTTTAAAAAAATTATAATGGCAGGTGCCCTGATTATAACAAGCTGCAAAAAAGATTTGGGGAACCCACCGGAAATTAAATTGTACTCTATAATCAGTATTCAATCTGGTCTTCTTATTGAGTTTGAAGTTGTTGATGAAGATTTTGAAATGGCCAAATTGTATTTATCTGGAAATTTGTACAAGACCTATTCAGTTCAACACGTCCGGGACACAATATTTGGGGTCATACCTTTTAACTCTTACAATGTAAAAATTGTAGCAAAAGACGAAAAGGGGAATGAGAGGGTAAAGGAATATTTGATAACTTACGGGCCTCCCCCATTAACTTACACAACTGGTTATTATTACTGGTTGAATGAAACTATACGATTTATTTGGTCACCTGTTTTGAATGCAGAGAGCTACGAACTTCAGATTTCGCGCTCCTTTGACGATTGGTCTTCAAATATTGTTGTTGATACATTTGTTATTGATACAGTTTTGGTTATAACTTTAAATAATGTGGGCGGCTATTACTGGCGAGTAAGAGCATCTAAAGGTTCTCTAAGGAGTGAGTGGTCTGTTATTAATTCCCTCCATGTTGAGGATCTTTCCCCTCCCAATTTGATAGACCCCTTAAATGATACCTGCTGGATCAATGAGGTGGTTATATTCTCGTGGTATGAAAAGGCTGGAGCAAATAGGTATGAGTTTGAGCTCGCAACAAATCCCCAATTCAGTAATATTTTAATTGATACAATTGTAAATGATCTTTCCATATCATGGCCTTCAGGCGGTAACTTAGGATGGTATTATTGGAGAGTAAGGGCTGGTAGAGATACTTTCTGGACCCTCTGGTCCGATGCAGGATCCTTTGAGATTATCAGTGTTCCAGCGCCTCCTGTATTGCTTAGCCCGTCTAATAATAGTAGCTTTTGGAACAGTGAAAACATCAGGTTTAGCTGGACGCATGTAAATGGGGCTCAGGGATACGAAATAGAAGTTTTTAAAGAAAGTTTTGGGAGAGTATTTTCTGCTTATACTTCGAGCGAATACTATAATTGGACACCAGGGTACTCCTTTACAGGAGGTTATTACGCCAGAGTTCGAGGAAAAAGAGAAAATATATACACTCTTTGGTCTGACTCCGTCAACTTTAGTTTAGTAAACTCCATACCCCACATCTTGTTCCCTGACAATAATTCTTCCTTTTGGAATTGTGATACATTAGTCTTTCGCTGGAATGTGGTCGAATTAGCTACTTCATACAGATTGCAAGTTTCAAGATATCAGGATTTTCGAGATTATGTTGTTGAACAGGTTATCTCTGATACAATGTTAAAATGGGTTCCATTATCCCAGAATGGGAAATTTTACTGGAGAGTAAGGGCAGAAAAAGATGGCTTTAGTGGTTATTTTTCTGACATAAGGACTCTCTATCTGTGCCCATATACGGTAAGCGCTTATTCTTGGCCCAATGTAGAGTTTTTTGAAGTTAAGGAAAATTCTGTTTTTGTGGTTTCCAATGGTGGAACATCATCAATTCCAAAAGGTAGGTTATCAATTATTAATTTTTCTACTCCTGAGGCCCCATCTGTCTTTGCGGATTTTTTAGAGACTTCTATCTTCCCTACTAAGTATACCTGTCTTTCTGTCTCAGGCAATTACATTTTTGTAGTAGACAGTATTTGGGGGCTAAGAGTCTTTGAAGTTTCTGGCTCCAATCTCCAAAAAATAGCGAGTTGGGATTTTTATCCAAGTTCAACCTTTTACGTTTTTGTGAAGGACAATTTCCTTTATACAATTGATGGTGGAACTACATCCAGAAGATTATCGAAATTTGATATATCGAACCCGGCTAATCCAAGGCTTTTGGGAGGTATTGACATTTCATATGCTTTGAGTATTTTTGCGGATAATAATTATGCATATATAGCGGCAGGGGTTAATGGCGTTGTTATAGTCGACACCAGGAGTATGAACATTCAATCAAGAGTCGTTACACCAAGTGCGGCTCTAAGTTCTTGTAAACTTGGTAATTACTTAATTGTTGCTTTGGGGTCAGGTGGCCTTTGCGTAATCGATGTATCAAATCCGTCGTCGCCCCGGGTCCTTAGCACTTATTCTCGCATCAACGCAAGTTCAGTTAATGTATTTGCTAATGAGGCCATTTGTACAGGATTGAATAATCTTATAACTGTGCTTGATTTAAACAACCCTCTGGCGCCTAAGGAGTTCGGATATTTTCGCCCTTACGGTAAAAATGGTAGGTTGATTAAAGTGTCTGAAAATTACGTTTTCGTATCAACAGAAGGTGAAATTTACGTAATTAAGATGAAATGGTGATTTTGTTCATGTTTTCTCGGCTCAATACCATTACCTTAAAAATAGACACTTTTAATTGGAATTGAGAAATCGTTAAAATTTTTCCTGGAACTTGAAATTGCACCTTTCGTGCAGGAAATCCCTGCAAGATGAATTACTTATCAGATTTTAGGTTAGAACAAAAACAACGGCCATTTATTTTAGGTAGTGCAGGAAAAGTACTTGACAAATTTACTTTTTCCCAATATAATTTTATGGAAATCCCTTGTAGGGGAGGGGGTGGTTATGAGGTATTTTGTAATCACATTGGTAGTATTAGTTACCTGCCCCTCGCTTTTGATGGGGGCTTTCCTTGTTGACCCAACTGACCCGATTTATGGGCTGTATGTGCAACAATACAGTCCAGCAATTGCAGGTGGGCGTTATGGTTATTTTGCGGTATGGGACGACGGGAGGAATGAATCCAGAAGTGTCTATGGGACAAGAATTTCGCCTGATGGATATCCTTTAGATACTTGTGGAATCTTAATAACAACTGTTAGGGGCAGTATTTTCCCAGATATTGCTTACGGATATACCTCGTCGGGGATGGATAATTACCTGGTCGTATGGGTCGATAGCATTAATGTAGTGAGAGCGGTGAGAATTTCTGGAGGAAATATCATAGGAGATGTTATCACTATAAGCACTGCTGAGGCCTTGCAAGCATCTGTAGCTTGCGCTCCTTCAGACGGATATATGGTCGTTTGGGCAACAATGTCAGGAGACCTTCACGGTGCAAGGATAAGTTTCAATGGCAATGTGGTAGGTTATATGACAGTTTATGAAGGTCCTGGAACTCAAAGTATGCCCAAAATTTCGTTTGACGGTGACAAGTTCCTGGTCGTGTGGTTAGATAATAGGATTGGTGTTTGGAAACTATATGGTTCAAGGATTACCCCTTTGGGGAATATATTGGATCCTGGGGGCAGAGATCTCATAGGTAATACAATAAATATCGATTATTTTGATGTAGCTTTTGGAGGTGGTTACTGGTTTTTGGTCTGGCGATATAGCGACTCAACTTCTGTTTATGGTGCAAGGGTCGATACGAGCGGCACCTGTCGCGATATCCCGGCTTTACATGTAATTTCAGGGGGCTCTGAGAATTACAATTACCCTGCAGTTTCTTACAGTAATGGGCACTTTATTGTCGTCTCTACGCGTGATTTGCCTTCATATACATACAGTTTGCAGCTAGCAGTGGTGGACACGAGTGGTTCAATTATTTCCAGTAACTACGCTTATTTACTAAATTCGCCTAAACTTTATGACCTCGACCTTGCTTTTTCAGACACTATAGCTTTTGTTCTTTGGAGACATTACCAGCCTTCATTGAAAAAATATGGAATCTGTGGGAAAAGGGTTACGATGAGCGGCAATTTTCCTGATCCTTACTATGATTTAAGAGATGTTGGTATTGTGGCTAATTCTCAAGTCTTACCCGTTGCAGAGTTTGGTGGGGATAGTATTCTTGTTATCTGGAAGGACGATTTCTACGGGTTGAATGGCGAATTGATCGACAGCGCAGGTAATCCTGTTAATTGGGTGCCCGGTGGAGGACCACTCACGGAAAGATATGCTCTTACTTTTAATGGTAATAATTATTTCTTTGTTTGGTTTGATGTGAATTCAAATACCGTAAAGGGTTTAAGAATATCAAGAGAAGGAAATGTTGTGGGTTCGGATATTAACATATCGCCAATTCTCACAGGAGCCCCATTGGTTGCCGCTGCGTCGACGCAAGACTTTTACGGTGTTTCCTGGTCCGAGTACTATCCACCTCGAGCTATGCTGTGCATATTAGATTCCAATGGGAGCATTGTAGTGGCACCTATCGATGTAAGCCACACCGTAAACACTGATGTGTATATATACGATCTGAGTGTATCAGCAGACAATGTTAATGGCAGGTTTGCAGTAGCGTGGAGTGAGTATGACATGATGACACTTACAGACAGCTGTTTTCTTTCTATTGTTTCTGAATCAGGTAGCCTTATTATTTCAAGGATCCCTTTGGGTGAGAAAGAGTTTGTCTCATTGGTAAATAATGGAGAATCATACTTTGCAATTGCTTATAATTCATATCAGTATATCAAGGGAGTATGGGTTAACTACAATGGTGCCATTATAGATATTTGTGAAATTCCAGTTCGTCTCGAACGGGCTAAAATAAGCGCTTGCAACGGTGGCTACTTTATTGCAGGAACTTCCAGAACTGGTTGGGATTCAAGAGTTCTTGGATATCATTTGAATCTGGAAGGAGAACTTATTGACTCCTTAGATTTTGGCTCTGGTAAGGAGGCTTACGTTAGCTCAAATGGAAATAACGCTATCGTTACCTGGAGGTCCTTTACACCGTATCCCTATTCTTCCTTCCGAATCTGGGGGGAGATTATTCCCGTTGTTGCGATTTCTGAGAGCTACGATCATAAAGGCTCTTTGGCAATAAAACTTGAAAAATTAATTTTTGAGAACGAGGTTCGTGCACAAATCGAGGGCCTAAGGGATGGAGATTATTTTATTATTGAATTGTTTGATCCCTCGGGTAGAATCGTTCACAGATATACCTTTAATAAGACTATTTTCGCCTTTGGAAATGAATTGAGGAGAGGGATATATTTTGTGAGAGCAGTAGGAAGAGGATTGGGTGCCTCAACACTTCAAAAAGTTATCAAGGTGAGATAGCAGTTGAAATTTTACATTAGCACGAAGTGGGTTTACAACTGAAATTAAATTAAAATCATAAGGTATGAAATTTACTGCAAAATTTATAAAATCTCGAAGGTTTTTATCAAGATTTCTCCTCAGGGGTTTCTCTAAGGAGGATTTTGAGTCTATCCAGTTGCCATTTGATTTCTTCTTTGACTTTCTGGAAGTCCCCCCGGCTTTTAAAAAATACCGCCTTTGCAGCATACCATGCTGCGCCAAGGGCGTGTTCTTTTACATGTCCAACAGAGACTGCCTGTGCAACCGCCCTTACTGCGAAACGTGCAGGTAGATTCTCTGTTTCTCTCGCAATTCTGTGAGTTTCAAGAATTAATTTTCGAAATTCCTTGAATTTTATTTTACCGTTCAAGTAGTCCTTGAAATATTTTAACGCTAAGTGAGGGCGTCTATCATTGGGATAGAGTTCTTCATAGTAATGAAGCACCCTTTCTGCACACTCAGATGCCCATCGGGCAAGGATTTGCTTATCTGCTTTAGCTACCAATTCCCTCATTTCTTCGGGTATAGATATTTTACGATTTAATTTCATACTTTTATTAACCTGCCAGACTTTTCCGTTTAATTATAATATTTCTTCTAAAAATTCTCGAAGAAAAAGTTGTAGCTACATGGCCTATAATCAATTTTGCTGGCTGGGAATTGATGCTTTATTTGGAGCGGAATTGCGCTACTTCCTGATTTTACTTTTCTTTTCCATTAAAATATTTTAAAAGGAGATGTATTATGTTTAAAACCTTTGAGGATGTTATTGCACTTGCAAAGAGTAAAGGTAGAAAGAGGATAGCAGTGGTTGAGGGCGCTTCAGAGGAAATTGTTGAGGGGCTTAAACTGGCAAAAGACCTTGCCGTCCCCATTTTAATAGGTGATGATGAGAAGATAAGGAAATTTGCTGAAACTCACGGCATCTCAGGTTACGAAGCAATTCCTTCAACCTCACCCGTTGAATCCGCCTTTAAAGCCTGTGAACTTGTAAAAAAGGGTGAAGCGGACTTTATTATGAAAGGGAAAATTGACACACCTACCTTTCTGCGAGCTCTCTTAGATAAGGAAAAGGGGATTAGAACAGACAAAATATTTTCCCATATAACCCTTCTCGAAATTCCCAATTATCACAAACTGGTTTTCTTAACCGATGCAGGGATGAATATAAGGCCTGACCTGAAGATGAAGATAAGCATTCTTCAAAATGCAATAGATGTAATGAAGACCATGGGTTATAATGAGATAAAGGTAGCCTTTTTAGCATCCCTTGAAACCCTTCATGAGGATATGCCAGAAACTATTGAGTTTGCTGCCATTTCAAAACTTCAGGATAGGAGTTTCTTCAAAGGAGTTAAAGTGTATCTTGATGGTCCAATGGGGTTTGACATTGCTGTTTCAAAGAGGGCAGCGGAACTCAAGGGTGTAACTTCAGTCGTCAGTGGGGATGCTGATCTATGGATGGTCCCCGATGTGGCGTCAGGGAACATTTTAGCTAAAGCTTTAATATACATTGCTAAGGCAAAGGCCGGCGGACTCATTTATGGTGCAAAAGTTCCCGTGGTTTTACTCTCCCGGGCTGATGAGCCCGAATTGAAATATTATTCCATAGCCTTTGCTGTAGCAGCCTGTGGATAAATATTACATAAAAATTTGCGATTCGACTAATGATACGGCGAAGTTTTTTATTGATAGTGGTGTAAAGATTCCTTTTGTAGTTATATCCGAGGAGCAGACAAAAGGCAGGGGACAACAAGGTAGGAAGTGGATTTCTCAGAAAGGGGGGCTTTACTCCTCCTTTGTATTAGAAAAAATCGATTCGAAAAAGGCTTTAACTCTTGGAGCAGTGGCCTCTTACAGAACTCTCGTGAAATTTTTGCCAGTGAAGGTGAGATTTCCTAATGACTTACTGGTGGGGAGGAAAAAAATCGCCGGCGTACTTGTGGAACAAACGAGTGGGGCAACCATAATCGGAATAGGTATTAATGTAAATCAACAGGAGTTTCCTGAGGCGATTAAAGAAGTTGCTACAAGTTTATTTCTTGAGACGGGTCTTCTATATTCTTTACAAGAAATTGCAGATATACTAATTAATGAAATTGAAGGACTTCAGAATTTGGATTATGAGAGGATATTTCAGGAATACTATAAACTTGTGTCATTAAGAGGAAGATGTTTTTTGCATTTCAAAGGTGGCCGAGAGGTAGTATGTGAGATTAAGGACTTTGACAAGGACTTAAATTTATTTACAACGGCGGGTAATTTTAATTTTGGTGAGGTTGTGTGGATAGAATGGGTGCAGTAATCTGCGTAGACGTTGGGAACATCAACATTCACACGGGGTTATTCCTTAATGGAAGACTCGCTGAAGCTTTTGATGATTTACCCCGCCCTGAAGATCTGAGTAATGCCGAAGCTATCGTTTATAGTTCCGTTTCTACGAAAAATTTTAAAAAGTTGAGCCAGAGGCTTAAAGAAGTTCAATACAAGGGAAGGATTTTGCATTTATCTTCCTCCACGCAAAATCTTCTAAAGATACACTACAAAAATCCCTCTCAACTGGGTGACGATAGACTGGCTTTGGCTTATTATATCTGGAGAAGGTATGGAGAGGGTCTTGGAATTGATGCAGGAACTTTTATAAATATAGAGTGGGTAAAGGATAATACCCACTTTCCTATTTCAATATTTCCCGGTTTGAAACTAATTATCTCTAATTACAAAAAGGGCACGAGATTGAAAGATTACCCTTCTTTGATCATGTACGAGCTTAAAAAGATGAGGCAATTTCGAAGTAAGGGGAGGGCAGAGGATGCTCTACGAGTTCTTCCTGAATCTTCGATAGATTGTATAGTTAAAGGAATTGTCGATGCTTTAAAGGGTCTTGTAGATAGCGCTCTTAGGGTAACAGGTGAGGAAAGGGTGATTTTCACCGGCGGAGATGGGGAAATTTTAAGTGACCTTTTAAATATCGGAAAGTATGAGAGGCATGCGGTTTTATGTGGACTTTACTATTTTTTTGAAGTTTCTGAGAGTTCTTCTAAATTTTGAAACTTTCTAATTATTTCCTTTTTTAGCTCGTCGATGCCGATTTTTAATTTTGCTGAAATAAAAAGGGCGTCAGGATAATTTGAACGCAACCTTTCTATGACCTTCTTCTCGATAATTAGATCTATTTTGTTGAAAACTTTAATAGTGGGTTTGTCTCCGCATCCAATATCAGCAAGAACGGATTCAACAGTTTGTATCTTCTTTTCTACCGGCTCGTTAGTAATATCAATTACATGGACCAGGAGGTCGGCTTCCCTTGCCACTCCTAAGGTAGCCTTGAAAGATGCTATAAGATGATGCGGAATGTCTTCAATAAATCCAACGGTGTCTGAAACAACGACGGGTTTGGGCAAGACATCCTGGTACATAATCCTTGTGGTCGCATCAAGGGTTGAGAAAGGTTTGTCTTCAACAGGAAGGTTAGACTTTGTCAGTAGGTTCATAATAGAAGATTTTCCGGAATTAGTATATCCTACCAGGGTCACTTTAAAAATCTCTTTTCTTCTGCGATAGTGAAGTTCCCTTGTTTTTTCAATTTCTGCGAGTTCTTTTTGTAAGTGGTTTATTCTATCTTTGATCTTTCTCCTATCGACTTCGAGTTTTTTTTCACCAGGTCCTCTTGTTCCGATACCTCCTCCAAGCCTTGAAAGGTCAATGCCTTTTCCCGTTAGTCTCGGCAATCGGTAAAGCAATTGAGCCAGCTCCACCTGTATCTTTGCTTCCAATGTCTCAGCATGTTGGGCGAAGATATCTAAAATTAATTCAGTCCGATCGATTATCTTGCATTTGATTATTTGCTCTAAATTTCTTACTTGGGAAGGTGATAAGTCTTGGTCGAAAATTACCACATCAATCCCAAATTGCTCACAGATGTTCTGAATTTCATAAGCCTTGCCTTTTCCTATGAGATAGGCAGGGTCAAAAGAGGGTCTTATCTGTAAAATTTTTTCAAAAACCGTTGCTCCTGCTGCTTCTGCGAGTTTTTGAAGTTCTTCGAGCCGGTCTAATTCGCGCCACCGTTCTTGCGAAGAAGTACAAACGCCGACGAGAAGGGCTTTTTCTGGCTTTTTTTCAGAAGTTGAATACATCCTTAATGAGTTCGCTAACGTGGGAAATGTATTTGAGCTCAAGCTTCTCGGTGATCTCTTTTTTCATTTCCTCTATATCTCTCTTATTTTCTAAAGGCAAATAGACCGTCGTAATACCGTATCTTTTAGCGGCTAATAGCTTTTCTTCTAAACCACCCACGGCAAGAACTTGTCCCGTGATTGTTATCTCACCGGTCATTGCTATATTACTGGGGACTTTTTTCCCAGTTAAACTGGAAACCATGGCTGTCAATATTGTAACACCAGCGGAAGGGCCATCCTTGGGTATTGCTCCTTCAGGAACATGCAAATGGAGGTCTAACTTATTGTAAAAGTCTCTCTCGAGGCCAAATTCTTGATAGTTTGCTCTAATGTAAGTCAAGGCGGCTTTTGCGGATTCTTTCATAACATCACCCAGTTGACCTGTTAATTCGAGCTTCCCGCTACCTTCCATTTTGGCGACTTCGATTCTCAGAATGTCTCCGCCATACTCTGTCCATGCGAGTCCGTAAGCAACACCTTCTGGAAGGGTTTCGTTCAATTCCCTCATTCTGTATCTTGGTGGTCCTAAAAACTTCTCTAAATTTTTTGTGGTTACCGTAGTTTTCCTGCCTTTGTCGGCATAATTTTTTGCTGCCTTTCTTGTTATTTTTGCAATTTGCCTTTCTAACTCTCTAAGGCCCGCTTCTCGTGAATATTCATTTATGATTCGGTATATCGCGGGACGGGTGATTTTTAAGGCATCTTCAGGGAGTCCTGCGGCCTTCAACTGCTTGGGAATTAAGAACTTTTTTGCTATGTGGTATTTCTCGTTCTCTAAATATCCTCTTATGGGAATAACCTCCATTCTATCTAAGAGAGGTTTTGGAATTGTATAGGTCGTGTTTGCTGTGGTTATAAAGAGGACCCTGGAAAGATCGAATTCAACTTCTAAGTAGTGGTCTTGGAATGACTTATTCACCTCTGGATCCAGAACCTCCATAAGGGCTGCCTGTGGATCTCCACGCCAATCTTGTCCGACTTTATCAATTTCATCTAAAAGGAATACGGGATTAGAGCTGCCTGCCCTTCTTATTTGCTGAATGATTTTACCGGGCATTGCTCCTACGTAAGTCCTTCTATGCCCTTTTATTTCCGCTTCATCCCTTAACCCGCCAAGAGAGATTCTAACAAATTTCCTGTTGAGAGCCCTTGCGATCGACTTTGCGAGAGAAGTTTTACCCACTCCTGGAGGTCCTACAAAGCAAATGACCTGTCCCCTAATTTCTCCCTTTAACTTCAAAACTGCAAGGTATTCTAAAATCCTTTCTTTCTGTTCTTCGAGACCGTAATGGTCCTCATCGAGGATTCTTCGCGCATTGGCAATATCCAGATTGTCTTCGGTGTAAATTCCCCAGGGAAGGTTGATGAGCCAGTCAAGATAGTTTCTTATTACCGCTGCATCAGGCGAGTTAGATGGCATTCTTCTTAATTTTGCTACTTCACTTAAGGCCTTTTTCTTAACTTCTTCGGGCATCAAGGATTGTTGGATTGTCTTTTCGAGGTTTTCGTATTCGTCCTCTTCCGTTACGCCAAGCTCCTTTTGAATTTCCTTCATTTCTTGCTGGAGGAAGAACTGCTTCTGATACTTTTTGATTTCCTCCGAAACCCTTGTCTCAATGTTAATTTTGAGATTAATGAATTCAATTTCTCGTATCAGAATTTCAACGAGACGTTTGAGTAGCTCTTCAAGATCGTTGATTCTAAATAGTTCGATCTGTTCACTAAATTTAAGCCTCAGTGCGGTTAGCACTTTATATGCTATACTCCAGGGGTCCTGGGATTCATCGAAAACGTTAAAGGCAGTTTCAGGGACAGTTTTCACATATTCGATATATTTTGCGAAATAATCCCTTAAAAGTCGAGTGTATTTTTCAACTTCTGGTGTTTCTGGAATAACCGGTTCAATCTCATCATAATAGGCGTAAAAGGTCTCATCCTGGTATATTAAATCATTGATTTTAACTTTTTTAAGACCTTCTACAACAGCTCTTATTGTTCCATCGGGAGGTGCCAGGTGTTGCAGGAAAAGCCCTATGGTTCCATATTCAAGAATATCCGAAAGCCCTGAGGGTATTTCCAGTTCAGGATTTAGTTGAGCAACAAAGATAGCCTGTTTGTTAAGTGTGAGTGCTTCTCTTGCTGCCTTGAGAGAAAAAGGCCTGCCAATAATTACCGGTGTAACAACTGTGGGATAAACTATAAGCTCTCTCGTTATAACAACAGGTAATCTCTTTTCCATGATTATTAAATACTCTCTTTTCTCTTTTTAAATTCTGAGAAGATGATCACTGGTTCCTTGCCGGAAGTGATTACTTCCTTATCAACAATTACCTCTTCAATAGGTTTCTTTTGTCTCAAAGTTGGGAGCTTGAACATTGTATCAAGGAGCGCTTTCTCGATGATGTTTCTTAAACCTCTTGCACCAGTCTTCGTTTGTATTGCTATGTCCGCAATAGCTTCTAAGGCATCCTCCGTGAAGGTCAGTTTGACATTTTCCATTTCAAAGAATCTCTGGTATTGCTTGATAACGGCATCCCTGGGTTCTGTGAGGATTCTTATAAGTTCTTCTTTCCCAAGGGAATGAAGCGGAACAATCACCGGTATTCTTCCAACAAATTCTGGCAGGAAACCATATTTTATGACGTCTTCCGGTTCAACCCGTGAAATTATGTCATTGTAAGTCAGTTTGCTTACATCTCTTTGGTTTGATTTGAAGCCCATTTCTGTGGAACCGAGTCTCGCTCTTATAATATCTTCAATTCCGACAAAGGCACCGCCAAGGATGAAAAGAATGTTTGTCGTATCAATCTGGTATGTGGGCTGTTCGGACATCTTTTTATTGGATTTCATGGGAACGTTGACTACGTGTCCCTCTAAGAGTTTTAGTAACTCTTCCTGAACGCCTTCACCTGATATGTCTCTTCCGTGGGTGGGCTTGTAGGCAATTTTATCGATTTCGTCTAAATAAACAATGCCATAGGAAGCCTTCTCGGGATCACCACCTGCATTCTGGATGAGTCTGAAGAGAATCATCTCCACATCTTCTCCAACGTATCCTGATTCCGTTAAGGAAGTTACATCAAAGATGGCAAAAGGCACATCCAGCAATTTGGCAAGGGTTTTTGCAAGAAGTGTTTTACCTGACCCGGTAGGGCCTATGAGGAGCACGTTTGTTTTTTGTAACTCAATGTCTTTCTTAGGATTTAAAATCCTTTTATAATGGTTGTAAACTGCTACCGAAAGTACTTTCTTAGCTAAATCCTGTCCGATGACGTAGTCATCGAGGTAGGCTTTAATCTCCTCTGGCGTTGGTAATGTAAAAGTTTTAAATTCTCTTTTTGTCTTTTCTTCGTCCCTGATAATGTCATAAGCAATTTTTATGCAATCCTCACAGATATAAGCGTCGATACCTGCAATCATCCTTAGATTATCTGACTTTGGTCTTCCGCAGAAGGAGCAGTGAATGTGTTTGTCTTTTGTTGTCTTTTTTCGAGGCATTTTACTTCTTTTCCTCCTTACGGCTAAAAATGACTTCATCTATAATGCCGTATTCTTTTGCCTCCTGAGCCGACATAAAGAACTCCCTATCGGTGTCTTTTTCAATTTTTTCAATGGGTTGTCCTGTATGTTTTGCCAGGATGTTGTTTAAAATATCCCTCATTCTCATTATTTCTTCAGCATGAATTTTTATGTCAATTGCCTGACCCTCAACGCCGCCCCAGGGTTGATGGATCATAATTCTTGAGTGGGGAAGGGCGTATCTCTTCCCTTTCTTGCCCGCAGCGAGGAGGACGGCACCCATCGATGCAGCCATTCCAACGCAAATAGTGGCTACGTCTGGTTTTATATATTGCATTGTGTCATAGATCGCAAGCCCTGCAGTAACTTCGCCTCCTGGGGAATTTATATACAAGTTTATATCTCTTTCGGGATTCTCTGCTTCAAGAAAGAGCATTTGTGCAACAACGAGGTTTGCAACGTGGCCATTTATAGGTGAACCGAGGAAAATTATTCGGTCCTTTAAAAGTCTCGAATAAATGTCATAAACTCTCTCACCTCTCCCTGTAACCTCAATAACGTAGGGAACATACTGATCAATTATTTTCTTGATGTCTATGCTCATTCTATAATTACCTCCACTTTAACTGCATTTTTCAAATTTTCCAATGCTTTGTTTCTTAAAATTTCATCGATTACGTCTTCCATTAGCCCCCGCTTTTCCAATTCTTTCCTGTACGCTTGAGGATCCATGCGGTAAATCTTTGCTTTTTCTTCAATAGCTTTTGCAATCTCTTCTTCTGTTGCTTCGAGGCCTTCCTGTTCGATGTAGTTCTTTAAAATTATCTCCTTCTTGACGAGGTCTTCTGCAATTCGTCTAAAGGAGTTCCTTACCTCTTCATTTTTAGGATCGTATCTAAAACTTTGTGCGATTCTGGTAATCTTTTCTTCTACCAGCGAGCGGGGGAGCTCAAACTGAACCCGATTATAGATCTCTTCTATTATCTGCCATTCCAGCTCATCTTCCGATGCTTTTTCGTTTTGCTTGATAAGGTAGTTTCTGATTTCCTCTTTCATTTTTTCAAGGTTTTCGTATCCTAAATTTTTGGCAAATTCGTCGTTCAATTCAGGCAATTGAAGTTCTGCCACTTCTTTTATTACATAAACGAGTTTTACCGGCCTATTTTTTTCTTCGTCAACAAAATCGATTTCCACGGTGTCGCCCTTCTTTTTGTTCAGGAATCTTTCGAGAATTTCAGGGTTTATGGTTTCTTTAGAAATTTGCAGCGTCAGATTGGGTCTTGTCTTTGTGGCCTTTCCGTTCTCGAGCTCTTTGTAGTCTACAATAAGGTAGTCACCTTCTTTACTTTCTCTATCAACGGGAACCAGCTTACCGAGTTTTCTCTGATATTTTTCGATTTCATCTTCCACGTCTATTTCGGAAACTCTTTTTATTTTTTTCTGAACCTTTATTGAGCCAAGATTTGGAAAGAGGAAAGTAGGTACTGCCTCGTATTCAACGGTCACCGTAATACCGTTTTCCTCGTCTTTGCGGTCTTTAATGTAGATTTCAGAAACGACTTCTTCTTTCCTTGCCTTGATTTCGTTGTAGATTTTGCTTTTTATAGCCTCGTCTTGAGCATCCAGGAGGATTTCCTTTTCATAAACTCTTTTTACCAGCTCTAAAGGGGCTTTTCCTGGGCGGAATCCTTGAATTTTTGCTTTTTTCTGATAAATCTGGGAGATTTTGTCGAGATTGGCCCTAATTTCTTCTTCGGTAACTGTAATAGTTAATTCCCTTAAGGCTTTGGGGTTCACATTTCCAATTAATTTTGCCATTCATACCTCCAATTCGTGTTCTTTGTTTGTGTTTATTATAATTCGAAAACTTCGGAAAGTAAAGGAATATCTTGATTTTTAATGAAGCATTACCGTCGCTATAGCTAAGTAAACAGCAGTACCAAGGATATCGGCTAAGGTTGTAATTAGGGGAGTGCTCGCCGATGCCGGGTCTTGTTTCAGTTTTAAGAATATAAAGGGCAGTGCAAGGCCTATTAGGGAGCCAAGTACTACATTTAAAAACATTGCTATGATTACAACTTTTGCAATTTCTGCCCCGCCTCTAATGAATCCCATAAAGGAGATTCCTATGGCCATAGTGAGGCCTAAGAGTCCCGAAATTAAGAATTCTCTACCCAAAAGAAAGAGCCAGTCTTTTGGTTTTACCGTTCCTAAGGCGAGGGCTCTTATTAATAATGTTGCTGCCTGAGAACCTGCGTTCCCTGCTGTGTCGAGAAGAACGGGTAGGAAGGAAGCTAATATGGCATATCTTGCTATAAATTCTTGAAAGGTTGCAAGAATTCCACCGGTTACAAAATCCATAAGCAAAAGTGCAACGAGCCATTTAACCCTGCTTCGGTATATTTCAGAGATTGGTACTTCTTTTAGATGAGTGAGAAATTCTGCGCCTACTACCTCGGGGCTAACACCTGATATTTTTGCGAGGTCTTCCGTTTGCTCCTCGTCAAGGACGTCAATCATATCGTCGATCGTTACAATTCCGAGGAGTATATTTTCCTTATCAACTACTGGCAAGACATTAAGGTTATATTTTTTCATTATTTTGACGGCCTCTTCCTGGTCGGTGTAGGCTTCCACGTAAACCACTTGCCCGTCCATTATTCCTTCAATTTTTTCCGTTGGCTCGGCAAGTATTATATCTCTAAGAGCAATCTCATCTATTAAATGCCCCTTCTGGTCCACAACATAGATAACATCTATGGTTTCCGCTTCTCTTCCATATTTTCGTATGTGTTCTATCGCTTCTTGACATGTCCAGTGGGATCTCACAGCAACGTAGTATGGCGTCATCAATCTTCCGACGGTGTTCTCTGGATAGCCAAGGAGCTTCAGTGTAACTTTTCTTTCTTCTGGTGAAAGGAGTTGCAGAAGTTTCTGAACTATCTGCCCTGGTAATTCTTCGAAAAGTCCAGCTCTATCGTCCGGTTCGAGTTCTTCTATAATTGATCTTACTTCTTCATCAGCGAGCTTATGGATTAATTTTTCTTGAATTTCATAATCCAATTCACTGAAAACTTCCACCTGTACATCCTTAGGGAGCAACCTAAAGACAATGATTTTGTACTCATCCCGTAAGGATTGGATAAGATATGCAAGGTCTTGGGGAGGCCATTCAGAGAGTGCAATTTTTAATTCATGCCAGTTTTTTTGCTCGATAAATTCCTCTACATCCGGCAGAATAAATTCTATGAATTCGTTCCTTTCGAGCATCCTCCATCGTCCCTTAGCGTACGCAAATTATACTTTATTAAGGTCAAAAATTCAAATCCTACTAATTTTATATGGCTTGAACGCATTTTCACAAAGTTTTATAATTTATACGATTCTATGAAGATACGTGAAATTATCGAAAAGATAGATGGTAAGATCGTTTCAGGGGAAGATAAACTGGACGTTGAGGTTGAAAGGGGTTTCGCCGCAGATCTCCTTTCAGACGTCCTTGCATTGACCGAAGAGAAAGCTTGTCTCATAACAGGAATAACAGGACCACAGGTCATAAGAGTTGCTGAGGTTTTAGATATACCACTCATCATAATTGCGAGGGGAAAACAACCCTCAAAAGCTCTTGTAGAGGCCGCGAAACTTTCTGGTATACCTGTTGTTTTAACAAATAAAACGGTTTTTGAGACGTGCGGGATTCTCTACACTAATGGAGTTAAGCCTTGCAAGATTAAAATAATTCAGAGCGACGAAGAAACAAACACCTGTTTAAATGCTGATTAAATGGATAGCGAAAAAATTAGGCTGGTTTATAGAATTAAGCCTATGGATCTTGCAAATGCAGGCGTTGCATCTTCTCATGTGAAGGTCGAACTTCAAAGATATGGTATTGAAGAGGATGTTGTAAAACGGGTAGGTATAATTTGTTTTGAAGCAGAAATGAATATGATCCTCTATTCCGTTGGTGGGAAGCTTAAGGTTGAGGCCAATAGCGATGCTGTTGAAATCTTCGCGGAGGATAATGGACCTGGGATTGAGGACCTCGAAAAGGCGATGCAACCGGGATATTCCACTGCACCGCCATGGGCGCAGGATTACGGCTTTGGAGCGGGTATGGGGTTTCCAAATATGAAGCAAAATTCTGATGTCTTTGAGGTGGAATCAACCCCGGGGGTGGGGACAAAAATCCACGCAATAGTTTACAGGAGAAAAAGGGATGAAACTAAGTGAAGTTGTTAAGGCGTTGGAGTTGAAGGTATTTAACCCTGAAGTTGAGGGTTGGGAAATGATTGAGGTGACCTGGGGATATACTTCTGATCTTCTTTCTGACGTAATCGCCGGCCTTTCTAAGGATGAGCTCTGGATTACAATTCAAAGGCATCTCAATGTAATTGCTGTAGCAAGGTTGAAAGATGCCGCCGGAATTGTTATCACAAAGGGATTAGTCCCTGATGATGCAACTATAAAGAAGGCGACGGAAGAGGGAGTAGTTCTGCTCGGCACAGAACTCAATAGTTTCGATTTTTGTGGAAAACTTTACAATCTGCTTAGATACGGTGAAATTAAGTAGATTTATGGCTGATTTTCACATTCATTCTACCCTCTCGCCTTGCGGGAGCTTAGAGATGTCACCGAAAAAAATCGTTGAAACTGCAATTCAAAAAGGGATAAATTTTATCGCTGTTACAGACCACAATGCCTACGAGAATTCAATACAGATTTCAAAGTTTGTTGAAAGGAGCTTAATCCATGCCCTCTATGGCATGGAGATACAAACCTCGGAAGAGGTACATTTGCTCGCTCTTTTTGATTCTGTAGAAAAAATTAGAGAATTCGGGGATATTATTTACGAACATTTACCTAACGTACCCAACAACCCGGATTACTTTGGTGATCAGGTTGTCGTTGACGAAAACGAAGAGATAATCAAATTTGAAGAGAAACTCCTTATAAACTCGATCGATTTGAATTTGGACGAGGTTTTAAACCTTGTTGAGTTTTACGAAGGCATTTCTATTCTTTCCCATGTCAATGCTGCCCATTTTAGCATTATATCCCAGTTGGGATTTATTCCAGAGGACCTAAAGGTTGAGGCCGTTGAGGTTTTGTATAATACTGAGGCTTCCAAAATAAAGGATGAGGAAATCCCTGGGGTTTCTTTGTACCCAGTGGTGACCTTTTCCGATGCCCACTATTTGGAGGAAATAGGGAGAGGTTATGTAGTTTTTAATATAGAAGAGCCTACCGTAGGAGAAATAAAAAAGGCGTTAAAAGGGTTAGAAGGGAGAAGTTACGAAGTTTATGGCGAAAAAGGGAGGATTTTATGAAGCTTCACATACCTGAGGATAATCCGCAATATCAGATGTTAAAAAGGGATATCGCGAGGTATAAAAGAAAACCTGGCCCACTAATTCAGGTTTTGCACAGGGCTCAGGAAATCTTTGGTTATCTTCCACCGGAGGTTCAATATTTTGTTGCAAAGGAGCTTAATGTTCCCCTTTCTCAAGTTTACGGTGTTGTTACATTTTATAACTTCTTCCGCACCGAGCCAGTCGCTAAGCATGTGATTAACGTATGTATGGGGACGGCCTGCCATGTAAAGGGTGCCGAATCGATCCTTAAGGCAATATCCGAGGAACTCGGTATAAAAGTAGGTGAAACCACAAAAGATAAATTTTTCACCCTCTCCACTGCCAGATGTTTTGGTGCTTGCGGTCTTGCACCGGTTATAATGATTAATGAGGATGTTTTTGGTAAACTTACTCCCGAAAAGGTAAAGGAGGTTTTGAGGGAGTACAGAAAGCAAAAAGAGACTGAAGAAAAAGAGGGGCAAAGGGAAGTTGCTGGCTGAACTTTCTATGCACATAATGGATATTGTCCAGAACTCTATTAGCGCTGGTGCGAGTTTTGTACGGGTAAAAATAGAACAAAAGGAAGCTACTAACACCCTTACCATAGAAGTGGAGGATAATGGTAAAGGTATGACTGAAGAGGAGATTAAGAAGGTCCAAGACCCTTTTTATACGACCAAATCCTATAAAAAAGTGGGTCTTGGAATCCCGCTTTTCAAGCAAACTGCTGAACACTGTGATGGAAGTTTTGAAATTCTAAGTACACCGGGAAAGGGTACCTTGATTCGGGCGACTTTTAAAAGTTCTCACATCGACCTTCCTCCAATGGGTAACCTGAAGGATACGATTTTGACCCTTATTGTCGGAAAGCCAGAGGTGGATTTTTTGTTTGAGATATACAAAGACGGGGTATCCTTTATCCTGGATACCCGGGAAGTCAAGAAAGAGCTTCAGGATGTGCCTATTAACCATCCTGAAGTCATAAAATTTTTAGAAGAGTATATCGATACAAACTTGAAGGCAATGGAGGTAGTATCATGAAGCTTGAAGACCTTAGAAAAATCAGGAAAAAAGCGGAAAAAGAGCTTAAATTAAGGGAAGGCAAAGCAAGGGTAAAGATTGTTGTGGGTATGGGAACCAGCGGAATAGCCGCAGGAGCCAGAGAAGTCTTGAAGGCTTTCATTGATGAAATTGAAAAGAGGAACTTGCAGGATGTAATTGTTACTCAAAGTGGTGAAAAGGGACTTTCATCTCATGAACCAATAGCGGAGGTATGGGAAGAGGGTAAACCCGTTGTTGTCTATGGAAATCTGACTCCTGATATAGCGAGAAGAATTGTTGCGGAACACATTGTAAATGGGAACCCTGTAACGGAATATGTGATAGAAGTCAAGGAGGCATAAATGCCAAAGAGGCTTGATATACTTGTGTGTTCAGGAGCTGCCTGCATTTCCAATGACAGTACCACCATTAAAAATAAATTGCAGGCAGTTTTAAAGGAACACAATTTGGAGGATGAAGTTGCGATAGTAGAGACTGGATGTATGGGGCCTTGTGAACTTGGCCCTGTAATGCTTGTTTATCCTGATGGTGTTTTCTACATAAGGTTGAAAGAGGGCGACGTTGAGGAAATAGTCAAGGAGCACGTAATAAAGGGAAGACCTGTAAAGCGTCTACAGTGGACTGCACCTGAGGCCAGAAAGATTGTTGAAGAGAAGAAACAAATCCCCTTCTTTGAGAAACAACTAAAGATAGTACTTTCCAACTGTGGAAAAATTGATCCTGAAAACATTGAGGAGTATATCGCAGTCGGCGGTTACGAGGCGCTGGCAAAGGTACTTACAGAGATGACACCGGAACAGGTTATTGATGAGATGATTAAATCCGGACTTCGTGGGCGAGGGGGTGCTGGTTTCCCCACAGGTTTGAAGTGGAAGGCGACTCGGGAGGCCCCCGGTGATGAGAAGTTTGTTGTTTGTAATGGAGATGAAGGAGACCCCGGTGCCTTCATGGACAGAGCAATCCTCGAAGGTGATCCTCACTCTGTAATCGAAGGTATGGCAATTGCAGCCTATGCTATAGGGGCAAAACAGGGTTATGTTTACGTAAGAGCTGAGTATCCTTTAGCTATAAAGAGGTTGGAAAAAGCCATTCAGCAGGCGAGGAAATACGGACTTCTTGGAAACAACATCTTTGAGACTTCCTTTAGCTTTGATATAGAAATAAGGATCGGCGCTGGGGCCTTTGTGTGCGGAGAGGAAACTGCACTCCTTGCCTCTATAGAAGGTAAGAGAGGCCAGCCGAGGCCGAAGCCACCCTTCCCTGCTCAGAAGGGTTTGTGGGGTAAGCCAACATTAATTAATAATGTTGAAACCTTTGCCAATGTGAGGCACATCATTCTCAACGGTTCCAGCTGGTTTGCCAGCATAGGAACCGAAAATAGCAAAGGTACGAAGGTATTTGCCCTTTCTGGAAAGGTAAATAACACAGGGCTCGTTGAGGTACCAATGGGGGTAACCATAAGAGAGCTGGTTTTTGACATCGGCGGTGGTATTCCCAATGGTAAAAAATTTAAAGCAGTTCAAATAGGTGGACCCTCAGGAGGTTGTGTACCCGCGGAGTATCTCGATACTCCTATTGATTATGAATCTCTTAAAAAACTTGGGACGATAATGGGTTCTGGCGGTGTAATTGTTCTTGATGAAGACACCTGTATGGTTAATCTTGCCAAATTTTTCCTTGACTTCACTGTTGATGAGTCCTGTGGCCAGTGTGTTCCATGTAGAATCGGATTGAAACATCTTTATGATATTCTTGACAGGATCACGAAAGGCAAAGGCAAGATGGAAGATCTTGAAACCCTTGAGAAACTCGGAGAAGAAATAAAGAGAACTTCCCTTTGTGGGCTTGGTCAATCGGCACCTAATCCTGTTCTCTCTACTTTGCGTTACTTCAGGGATGAGTACATCGAACATATAAGGGATAAGAAGTGCAGAGCTGGAGTTTGCCAGTTTGAAGAAGCAAAAGAGGAAGAGGTTTCATTGGAAGAAAAGTTAAAAGGTATCATTTAGTTTGGGGGTGCTATGACAAGGGAAGAAATCCTTAATAAATATGGAAAGTCAAAGGATAACCTTCTTTATATCCTGCACGATATTCAGGATAACAATCCTCAGCATTATCTGACTGACGAGGACCTTAAGGCGGTCGCTAAGTGGTTGAACTTGCCATATAGTTATGTACATGGGGTTGCAACTTTCTACAGTATGTTCAGCTTGAAGCCGCGGGGAAAGTATATTATCAGAGTTTGTGAATCACCCACATGTCACCTTATGGGTTCCAGCGATGTAATTATCGAGCTTGCCAAAACCCTCGGTGTGGGTATCGGCGAGACTACTAAGGATGGACTCTTTACCTTAGAGTTGACTTCTTGCATTGGAGTTTGCGGTGTTGCGCCTGCTATGATGATTAACGAAGAGGTTTTTGGGAATCTAACACCAGAAAGGGTGCGGCAGATAATTGAGGAGAAAAGGAGGGAGTCGAAATGAAGATAGCGAGAATGCATGTCCTTTTACCCGTAGATCCAGATACGGTTCTTGCGGGTGTTATGGAGTTTCAGAAGACCCTCCTGGATGAGCTTAAGAAGAGGAATCTGGAAGATGAAATTAAGGTTTTGGAGACGGGGTCCATTGGGGTTACCGGCAAAGGCATTCTAATGGTGGTTTACCCTGAGGGTGTCTATTATGCCAACTTGAAAATCAGTGATATTCCTAAGATTGTGGAAGAGCACTTTTTAAAGGGAAGGCCAGTTAAGGAGTTATTACTGGGCGAAGTTCCCGCAAGGTTTGTTAAAAAGGAAAAGGTTGGACTCACAAGGGAACAGAAAAGGGTTGTTCTTGAGAATGTAGGAGTTATAGACCCTGAGAATATTGATGACTACATCGCGGCAGGTGGCTATGAGGCACTGGAGAAGGTTCTTACCTCAATGAAGCCTGAGGATGTGATCGAGGAGATTAAGAAGTCGGGTTTGAGGGGAAGAGGAGGCGCGGGTTTCCCAACGGGAATTAAGTGGGAGTCAGCCAGAAAGGCCCCTGGAGATGAAAAATTTGTAATTTGTAACGCCGATGAAGGCGAACCTGGGACCTTTAAGGATAGATTGATCCTTGAGGGTGACCCTCACAAATTGATAGAGGGAATGATCATTGCAGGTTATGCCATTGGAGCCGAGAAAGGTTACATATATGTTAGAGGTGAATACGAACTCTCCATTAGAAGACTGCAAAAGGCTATTCAGGATGCTTACAATTACAACATCCTTGGTAAAAACATCCTGGGAACCAATGTAAATTTTGATTTGGAGATCAAAAAAGGTGCAGGTGCTTACGTGTGTGGTGAAGAAACTGCTCTTATTGAATCTCTCGAGGGGAAGAGAGGCCAACCTCGCAATAAACCGCCTTATCCAGTAACTCACGGTTTATGGATGAAACCAACAGTCGTAAACAATGTTGAGACCCTTGCCAATGTACCTCCCATAATTAAAAACGGTGCAGATTGGTACAGAACTATGGGTACAGAAAAATGCCCTGGCACGAAGGTCTTTACCATCCTTGGACATGTAGTATATCCTGGTCTTGTGGAAGTAGAAATGGGTACTCCTCTAAGGGATATAATCTTCAATTACGGTGGCGGAATAAAAGACGGGAAGAAGTTTAAGGCAGCCCTTGTGGGTGGTGCGGCTGGAGTTTTCTTGCCCGAAAGTCTCCTTTCGGTGAAGATGGATTTTGATAATCTCAGAGAATATAAAGCAGTCCTTGGATCTGGTGCCATTCTTGTTATGAACGAAGACACCTGTATGGTTGATATGCTCTTCTCTATTATAAGATTCTTCAAGCATGAATCTTGTGGGCAATGTTCTCCTTGCAGAATCGGTACTTATGAACTTTATGCTTTAATTAACAAAGTTAGGACAGGGGAGGCAGAAGTAGGCGACCTTGATAAAATGGTTAGCCTCTCAGAAGCTATGTATAAATCTTCTTTCTGCCCCCTTGGGCAGTCTTTAATCATGCCTGTAAAAAGTGCAATTGAGAACTTCAGGGAAGAATTTGTTGCCCATCTTGATAAAAACTATAAGTGTGAAAAATGCAGGAGGTAACCTTTTATGGCTGAAATGATTAAATTGTATATAGACGGTAAAGAAGTAGAGATTGAACAAGGTAAAACCATTTTGGATGCTGCAAAAAAGGCTGGAATTCATATTCCTACATTGTGTTATCATCCTGATCTACCTCCCACAGGGGCTTGTGGAGTGTGTGTTGTGGAAGTGGAGGGCTCTCCAACCCCCAAGAGGGCCTGTTGTACCCCTGTTTCACCCAATATGAAAGTTACGACAAATACGAAGGCTCTCAGGGAAGTTAGGAAAACTATTCTTCAGCTTTTACTCTCTGATCACGATGTAACATGCCCCACTTGTCCTGCCAATGAAAAATGTGAACTTCAGTCTTTAGCAAACTACCTCGGGGTGGACATGAATGGGCTTCCCAAAATTCTTGAGAGAAAACCCGTTGATGATACGAGTATAGCAATTATTAAGGATCCCAATAAGTGCATTTTATGTGGAAGGTGTGTAATTGTATGTAACGAATTACAAACTGTGTCGGCGATAACTATTGCAAATAGGGGATTTGAAGCAGAAGTGGATACTTTCTTTTCTCAGGGACTCGGGAATAGCCCGTGTGTAAACTGCGGACAGTGCACAGTTTTCTGCCCGACTGGAGCTCTTAGTGAGAGGAGCGAAATTGACCTTGTATGGGATGCACTCACGGATCCCAACAAAGTGGTAGTGGTGCAGGAAGCACCTTCTATCAGGGTTACCCTTGGAGAGGAATTTGGAATGGAAGTTGGAACCGTCACCGTTGGAAAGATGTATGCTGCTCTTAGAAAACTCGGTTTTGATGTGATTTTCGATACCAACTTTGCGGCAGATTTGACAATTATGGAAGAGGCAAATGAGCTTGTGGATAGGATTAAGAATGGGAAACCATTGCCTCTTATCACCTCTTGTTCTCCAGGATGGATTAAATTTATGGAGACCTTCTTCCCCGATCTTGCTGAGCATGTTTCCACTTGTAAATCACCTCAACAAATGTTTGGACCCCTCGCGAAAACGTATTTTGCTAAGGAATCGGGAATTGACCCCTCAAAGATTGTCAGCGTTTCAATAATGCCTTGCACTGCTAAAAAGTTTGAGGCAAGAAGACCCGAGATGAGGGATTCGGGCTATCAGGATGTGGATTATGTTCTGACGACAAGGGAGTTTGTGAGGATGTTGAAATCGGCTGGTATTGATCTTAAGGAACTACCTGAGGAAAAACCTGATGAGCTAATGGGAATGTATTCCGGTGCTGGAACTATCTTTGGGGTCACTGGCGGAGTTATGGAGGCAGCAGTTAGAACTGCCTACTGGATGTTAACGGGCAAAGAGCTGGAAAACCTTGACATTACCGCTGTAAGAGGGATGGCAGGAATTAAAGAGGCTGAACTTGAGATTAACGGGCTTAAGGTGAAGGTAGCGGTAGCTCACGGGCTTGGTAATGCAAGGGAACTCCTGACGAAGGTTAGAAAGCAGATAGAAGAAACAGGAAAGAGCGAATATGCTTTTATAGAAATTATGGCCTGCCCTGGTGGATGTGTAGGTGGCGGTGGACAGCCTAAGGGTAGCACCTTTGCAATGAGAGCCAGAAGGGGTGAAGGATTGTATAAAGAGGATAAGTCTTTACCTATTCGTAGGTCTCATGAAAACCCTGCAATCAAGAGAGTCTATGAGAGGTTCCTTGGAAAACCAGGTTCTGAGATTGCACACAAATTATTACATACCTATTATTATAAGCGCTGCGATTACACAGGTTGCACCATTGAGGCCGTTACGCATAAACATGTTGAACATCACTGAGGAGGTAGATTATGAATGAAAAGTGGGGAATACATACAATAACGATAGCAATGACTGACAATTCCTATGCTATGAAGGTTCAGGATATCCTTCACCGATATGCCAATTTCATTTATGGACGGCTTGGATTGCCATCGAAATGTGCGAGATTTTTCATTATAACGGTGGTTTTCCTTGGAGAAGAAGAAAAGGCATTAGAACTTGCTGAAGCTTTAAGAAAGGAAGTCCCGGAAGTCAGAGTGGGAATTAGCAGTCTGTAAAAGGCCGCTTTCCCCGCTCTGAGGGGAGGGGAACACCTGAACCAAGGAGGGGAAATGAAAAACTTAAGTAGCGATTCCGATAGATTAGGTTTAATAGGAATTTTTGTAAATGATAAAGAGGCTGTAAAGCCTCTTCAGGAAATTATATCCGCTTATTCGTCGAAAATCCTCGGGAGGGCTGGCTTTAACGTTCCCGAGTCCACTGTCATTGTTCTTCTCTTCAAAGGGAGTACCGATGATCTTGGCGCTTTTACAGGAAAAATTGGCAAAATAAAGGGGATTCAGGTAAAAACCCTTTTAAAGAAGGAACTTAGGGGGTGATATAATGGTGCAAATTGAAAGCTGGATCAAGGGTAGAATAAAAGAGGATGAAATTGACAAGTATCTTGAAGATGGACGCGATTTCATCAACGATGAAGAGATCTGGGAAAAAATAAATCGTTACAAAAATCCTGACAAAAACTGGGTCAGGGAAATTTTTGATAAGGCTCTCCGCATCGAGACATTGACGCCCGATGAAACCGCCGCTCTCATTAATATAGAAGATGAAGATCTTATCGAAGAGATGAAGCAAGTTGCCAATAAAATAAAGAAAAAGGTGTATGACAACAGGATAGTTACCTTTGCACCGCTTTACCTCGGCAACTATTGTGTTAACAACTGCCTTTATTGTGGTTTTAGAAGAGACAATAGAGTCATAAAAAGAAAAGTCCTCACCGAAGAGGAGATTGTTAAGGAGGTCGAGGTCCTTGCCGGTGAAATTGGGCACAAACGACTGATTACTGTTTACGGTGAACATCCTACCATGGGCGTTGACTATATCGAAAGGAGCCTTAGGCTTATATACGATGTGAAGGTAAAAGTCCGAAACGGGTATGGTCAAATTAGAAGGTGTAATGTGAATGCTCCACCTCTTCAAATAGAAGAATTGAAGCGATTGGTAGAGGTAGGTATAGGAACTTATCAGGTCTTCCAGGAGACTTACCATCACGAGACCTATGAGATGTTGCACCCTAAGGATACGATTAAGGGAAATTACCGCTGGAGGCTTTACTCAATGCACAGGGCTTTAGAGGCTGGAGTGGATGACGTTGGTATCGGTGCCCTTTTTGGACTTTATGATTGGAGATTTGAGGTTATGGGGCTTCTCTATCATGCTCGAGAATTGGAGAAGAGGTTTGGAATTGGACCCCATACCGTTTCTTTCCCACGCCTTGAGCCTGCTGCAAATACGCCTTTTGTCCAAGAGACTAAATACAAGGTGAGAGACAAAGATTTTGAAAGAGTGGTTCTGATTTTAAGACTCTCAATACCCTACGCTGGGATGATTTTAACAGCGAGGGAACCGAAGGAGATAAGGGATAGGCTCGTACACTACGGAATTACGCAGATGGATGCTTCCACGAAAATTGGCATAGGTGCTTATAGTGATCGTTACAGTGAGCAAGAGCTGGAAAGACAGCAATTCTTAATAGGGGACACAAGAAGCCTTGACGAGCTCATAAGAGACCTTGCTAAATTTGGGTATATTACCTCTTTCTGTACGGCAGGCTACAGGTGCGGAAGGACTGGTGATCTGATTATGAAACTTTTAAAAACAGGAAAGGAAGGTCAGTTCTGCAAGTTAAATGCAGTACTCACCTTTAAAGAGTGGCTGCTTGACTTTGCCAGTGATGAAACCCGTGCAATTGGCGAGAAGTTGATCGAAAAGGAACTTTTGGAAATAAAAGAGAAATTACCGAGGACTTACGATAAGGTCCTTGAATATTTGAAGAGATTGGAAAATGGAGAGAGGGACCTTTTCTTCTGAGAAGATAATGGACTTTTTAAGGGAGATTAAGTCGAAATACGAGACTGGGGGTGTCTGGATTTCGAGGAAATTGGGGAAACGCTGGTCTTTCCTTGTGGGGATTGAACCTGAGGGGACTTCTCCACCCTGTTTTCTTGAGATAAACGATGATTTTGCCCTTTTTTGTGAAGATGGAGAATTGTTAAAGAGGGATTGGGATACCGTAAAAGCAAAACTGCAGGAGATACTTTATGCGGATAGAACGTGACCTTCTTGGTGAGAGGTTTTTGCCCGATGATGTCTATTATGGTATTCAGACTTTAAGGGCGCTGGAGAATTTTCCTCTTTCTGGATTGCGATGGCCTCCCGTTTTCATTAAAAGTTTTGCCCTTGTTAAGAAGGCTTGTGCCCTTGTTAATATGGAACTTGGTTATTTAGAAAAGGTTAAAGGGGATGCGATTGTTAAAGCCTGTGATGAGTTGATTGAGGGCAAATTACACGACCAGATATTGGTAGATCCCTTTCAAGGTGGTGCTGGGACCTCCACAAATATGAATTTTAATGAGGTGATTGCTAATAGAGCCCTTGAGCTTCTTGGAAAGAAGAAGGGAGAATATGACTATATCCACCCCCTTGAACATGTAAATATGCACCAGTCTACTAATGATGTCTTCCCCACTGCTTCCAAAGTTGCAATTCTTTTCGAACTAAGGGAGCTGGAAACAGAGATAGCACGTTTGCAGGAAGCCTTTCAGGAAAAGGAAAGGGAGTTCAGATCGGTGGTGAAGCTGGGGAGGACTGAACTGCAGGATGCAGTTCCCATAACCTTGGGAATGGAGTTTAGTGCCTATGCTGAAGCTGTTGCCAGAGACAGGTGGAGGATTTTTAAGGCAAGGGAGCGCATAAAGGTTGTTAATCTGGGAGGAACGGCTGTAGGAACGGGACTTGGGGCACCGAGGGAGTATATCTTCAGGGTTACAGACGTTTTAAGGGACCTTACGGGACTTAATATTGCACGTTCTGAAAACTTAGTCGATGCTACTCAGAACCTTGATTCCATTGTGGAGGTTTCTGGACTTTTAAAGACCTACGCAGTGAATCTATTAAAAATATCCAATGATTTAAGGCTTTTAAGCAGTGGACCTGATGGCGGCATTGCAGAGATAAAACTTCCTGCGGTTCAACCTGGCTCTACAATTATGCCAGGTAAGGTAAACCCTGTAATTGCAGAAGCTGTTGGGCAGGTTTCTCTAAGGGTGATGGCCAATGACGAGATTGTGAGTTATGCAGCGGGACTTGGACAGCTGGAACTAAATCAGTTCCACCCCCTTTTAACCTATGCCCTCCTTGAGAGTTTGCAACTCCTTAAAAGTGTTACAAGGGTTTTTGCTGAGAAATGTGTGAAAGGTATTACTTCAAATGAAACGAGATGTAAAGAGTTGGTAGAAAAAAGTAAGACTATTGCAACCGTTCTTGTTCCCATTCTCGGTTATGAAAAGGTAAAGGAAATTGTGGAGGAGGCAAAAAGGAGGGGATGTACAGTAATCGACCTTTTGATCCACGACAAAATTATGGAGGAAGAGAAGGTCAAGGAGCTTTTGAGTCCTAAAAGAATGTACAAACTGGGCTTCACAGAGGAGGATCTGAATGAATTTAAGCCTCAAGGAGATTGAAGAACTCCTTCTGGGGAAAGACGACCAATGGCTCTTCTCAGAAGCAGGGCGTATCAGGGATGAAGTTTTTGGCAAGTCCGTTTTCTTAAGGGGGGTTATCGAATTTTCAAATTACTGTCACGACAATTGCCTCTACTGTGGATTGAGATGGGAAAACAGGAAGTTAAGAAGATACAGGGTTCCCTTTGATCAAATTATAGAAACGGCTGAGGTTGGGTACTTAGAGGGACTTAGGACCATAGTATTGCAATCGGGAAATGATTATTTTTATAAAAGCCACGAGGTCTCAAAATTGATAAGGGAAATTCTAAGTCGCATTGATGTGGTAATTACTCTCTCTCTCGGCGAACGCAGATTTGAGGAGCTGGCGGAGTGGCGAGAAGCGGGGGCAGAGAGATATCTTATTAAGGTGGAGACCTTTGACTCTGAGATTTATGAAAAGTACCGTCCGGGACGAAGTTTAGATGAAAGGCTAACTATGATAAAATGGTTGAAGGAACTGGGTTACGAGGCTGGGTCCGGTATAATTGTAGGATTACCAGGTTATACTATTGAAAAATTGGCTAAAGATTTGGTTAAATTAACGGAACT
The DNA here is from genome assembly GCA_039803545.1 of candidate division WOR-3 bacterium. Taxonomy (NCBI): domain Bacteria; kingdom Pseudomonadati; phylum Caldifarciminota; species Caldifarciminota bacterium. The sequence goes on from JBDRYS010000001.1 coordinate 197,799, forward strand.
GGAGTTGGAGATGATTGCTGTAGGTCCCTTTATCCCACACCCGGACACCCCTTTAGGGTCACATCCTCATGGTAGCGCCCTTCTCACAGTAAGGTGTATAGCTATTCTTAGAATTTTAAATCCATATGCCAACATACCCTCTACCAGTGCCCTTGCTTCGATTACTGATTACAGTGATTTTCCCGAGTTTTTAAAGGAACAAATGGACTTGAAATTTTTAGATTGGAGGGCTGCGGGTCTTATCGCAGGTGCTAACGTTTTGATGCCATCAATAACCCCTTCCGATGTGAGGGTGCTGTACAATATATATCCGGGCAAAAATGTGAAGTGCCATTGTTCCATTGAGGAAGTTAACTATTTACGTAATCTTGTGGAAGGTGTTAGACTTAAAGTAGAAATTTCTAAAGGTTACTCGCCCAGGAGGTTTTATGCAAAAGGCTCCTAAGGGAGAGAGGATTATCATTGTCTTGTTGGGCAGGAGGAATGTGGGTAAATCGAGTTTGATCAATGCCCTTGTAGGTCAAGAAATTGCCTTAGTATCTGATATCCCGGGTACTACCACTGACCCTGTTGATAAACATTATGAACTCCTGCCCCTTGGCCCCGTTACTTTTTATGATACCGCGGGGCTTGATGACGTCGGCGAATTGGGGGAAATGAGGATTAAAGCAACAAAGAGAGTTTTAATGAAGGCGGATCTGGCTCTTCTTGTCACAGACGAAAAAGGGCTTGGCGAAGAAGAATTTAAAATCATTGGTGAGCTTGAGGAAAAGAAGATACCCTTTATTGTGGTCTTCAACAAAATTGATTTGGGTGCTCCACGGGAGGAAGATATTAACTTTTGCACTTCAAAAGGCATTCCCTTTGCATTAGTTTCAGCAAATAGGGGAGATGGTATTGATAGACTCAAGGATTTGATAATTAAAGTGGCCCCTGATTATTTAAAAAGGGAACAGGTGCTGGTTGGAGATCTAATTAAAGGCGGAGATATTGTCCTCTTAGTGGTTCCCATTGACCTTGCAGCTCCAAAGGGGAGGCTCATCCTCCCACAGGTCCAGGTTTTGAGAGACATTCTTGATAACGACGCAATTGGCATTATCGTAAAGGAAAGGGAACTGGAAGAAGCCTTACAATCACTTAACAAAAAGCCGGCCCTTGTTATTACGGATTCTCAGGTGATTTTAAAAGTAGCGGGAGATGTCCCTAAGGATATTCCTCTAACTACTTTTTCTATCCTCTTTGCGAGGTATAAGAGTGGAGCTCTTAGAACCTTAGTGGAAGGGCTTAAGCAAATAGATAAATTGAAGGACGGCGATAAGGTTTTGATTTCTGAGGCATGCTCTCACCATGTTCAGGCTGATGACATTGGCCGGGTTAAGATACCGAGGTGGATCTCTCAATACACGGGCAAAGACATCAAATTTGACGTGATATCGGGGGGCGATTTTCCTGAGAATCTCGAAGACTATAAGCTGGTTATCCATTGCGGTGCCTGCATGTTGACTCCAACGGAGATGAGACGTAGAATGATAGAAAGCTTGAGGAGGGGCGTTCCTATAACAAACTATGGGGTAACCATTTGTAAGGTGCAGGGTGTATTGGAGAGAGTTTTGGAACCTTTTGAAAAAGGAGGTCTTTGATGAGTAGGTTGGTTAAAATAACCATTGATGGTAGAGAGATAATGGCGCCCGAAGGGGAGCCCGTTCTTAAGGTTGCTAAAGAAAATGGAATCCCAATCCCATCGTTATGCTTTTTAGAAGGTCTTACACCCAGTGGATTGTGCAGACTCTGTATAGTGAAGGTTGAGGGAAGACCTGGTATGGTGCCATCCTGCCTTTTGACTGTCCAGGAAGGGATGAAAATTACCGCCTTTGATGAAGAACTCGAAAATACACGGAAAATTTTACTAGATAACATTCTTTCAGAGCATAATGATGACTGTATAAATTGTGATAAGGACGGCAACTGTGAATTGCAGGATTTAGCCTACAGGTATGGACTCGGAAGGGATAAAAGGATGTTTGCTCCTTTGTGGCAGCAAATTGAGAGAAAGATCGACGACTCGTCACCAGTTTTGATGTATGACTCTTCGAAATGTATAAAGTGTATGCGCTGCATCAAGGCATGTGCCGAGCTTCAGGTGAAGAATGTGTTAAGCTTTGCCGAGAGGGGTATTGATACCTATGTTGTTGCAGGACTTGGAAAGTGGTCCGAATCCGAGTGTGATGGTTGTGGTCAGTGTGTGCAAGCCTGTCCAACGGGAGCGTTAGTGGAAAAATGGGAAAATTACGGTGTAAAGGTCAGGGCAAAGGATGTAGATAAAAAGGTTGTTACTACCTGTCCTTACTGCGGAGTGGGATGCCAGTTAGAATTGTGGATAAAGGATAACAGGATTGTAAAGGTTTTAGGAGCTAATGAAATCCCCAACGAAGGGAAGACCTGCGTGAAAGGGCGTTTCGGACTCGACTTTGTTCACAAACCCGATAGGTTGACGAAGCCATTAATTAAGAAAAATGGCAAATTTGAAGAGGTTGAGTGGGATGAAGCCCTTGATTACGTTGCAAAGAAACTAACTGAGATTAAGGAAAAGTATGGGCCCGACGCTATTGCTGGACTGGCCTCTGCTAAATGCACCAATGAGGAGAATTATGTCTTTCAGAAATTCATGAGGGCTGTAATCGGAACCAACAATGTTGACCACTGTGCAAGACTTTGCCACGCTTCTACTGTGGCTGGCCTTGCCAGAGCCTTCGGATCGGGGGCAATGACTAATACTATTAAAGAACTGGAATTTGCAGATGTGATTCTCGTGACTGGATCCAATACTACCGAAACACATCCTGTTATAGCCACTTATATAAAGAGGGCCGTTGTTTTCCATGGTGCAAAATTGATCGTTGTAGACCCGAGGAGAATCGACCTTGTAAAGTATGCAACCCTCCATCTCCAGCAGAGAAACGGTACCGATGTGGCATGGATAAATGGAATGCTCCATGTGATATGGAAAGAAAAACTTTACAATGAAGAATTTATCAAAAATAGGACCGAAGACTTCGAATCGATTATTCCGATAATTGAAAAGTACACACCGGAAAAAGTAGAAGAAATAACCGGCATTCCAAAGGAAAAACTTATTGAAGCGGCAAGGTTATATGCTACTGCAAAGAAGGCATCGATCGTTTACTCCATGGGAATTACCCAGCATACTACCGGTGTTGATAATGTTCTCTCTCTGGCAAATCTGGCGATGATGACCGGTCAAATTGGTAGGGAATCTACCGGTGTGAATCCATTGAGGGGCCAAAATAATGTTCAAGGTGCTTGCGATATGGGTGCTCTCCCTGATGTCTATTCTGGATATCAAAAGGTTGTAGACGAACAGGCAAGAAAGAAATTTGAGGAGGCATGGGGAGTGAAATTGCCCGATAAACCCGGTCTTACCGTTGTGGAGATGATGAATGCGGCTGTGGAAGGGAAAATTAAGGCCTTCTATATGATGGGTGAGAACCCCATGATGTCTGATCCCAACATTCCCCATGTAAAAGAGGCACTGGAAAAGGCTGAATTCATTGTATGCCAGGACATCTTCATGACAGAAACAACCCAGTACGCTGATGTTGTCCTCCCTGTTGCCTCTTTTGCCGAAAAAGAAGGGACCTTTACCAATACTGAAAGGCGAGTTTTGAAAGTTAACAAAGCGATTGAACCGCTTCCAGGGATCAGAGCAGACTGGGAAATAGTTCAGGAGGTAGCGAGGAGAATGGGATATGAAATGAATTACAACTCCTGGGAAGATATTTTAAGAGAAATCAACAGACTTACCCCAATTTACGGTGGAATAACACCGGAGAGAGTAAATAAGGGTGAAAAATTACAGTGGCCTTGTCCAACGCCTGAACATCCTGGAACACCATATCTTCACAAAGAGAAATTCTCTCGTGGTCTTGGTAAATTCCACCCTGTAGACTTTATTCCTCCAGCAGAACTCCCCGATGAAAATTACCCATTCATTCTATCTACTGGCAGAATGCTTTACCACTATCACACTGCCACAATGACAAGAAGAAGTAACTCGCTGGTTAAATATATCAATGAACCCTATATGGAAATGAATCCTGATGACATGGAAAGACTCGGCATAAAGGATGGAGAAAAGGTTAAGGTCTCTTCTCGCCGTGGTTCTATAGAGATTAAAGCCATAGCCAGCGAAAGGGTATTCCCAGGCCTTGTTTTCATACCATTCCACTTTAGGGAGGCTGCAGCTAACATTTTAACAAATGATGCTTTAGACCCAATTGCAAAAATTCCAGAATATAAAGTTTGTGCATGTAAGATTGAAAAGTTAAATTAAACAGGAGGTGTACGTATGGAGTTTGAATGCAGAGCCCCAGCCAATGTGGCAGATCAACTTACCAATGATGTGTGTATTAAAAAGGTGACTGCAAGCTTTACCAAGCTCTTGGTGCTTGGTATTCTTGCAGGTGTCTATATCGGCTTTGGAGCCGAGCTTTCTACCATGGTCGGTCACGACCTGGCTAAATATCTGGGCGTCGGATTTGCAAGATTTCTCCAGGGAGCGGTATTCTCCGTAGGACTAATGCTGGTGGTTATTGCAGGTGCTGAACTCTTCACAGGAAATAATCTCATCATGCTCTCCGTCCTTGACGGCAAAACCTCCGTTGGTAGACTGCTTTACAACTGGGTAGTTGTCTATATCGCGAACTTTATAGGTTCTCTTCTCCTTGTAGTTCTTATGTACTGGACAGAATTGTGGAAGATGAATGGAAATCTGGTTGGTGCTTATGCTCTTTCCATAGCGAATTCAAAGGTCAGTCTTGGATTCCTTCCCGCCTTTGCTCGTGGTATTTTGTGTAACTGGCTTGTGTGTCTTGCAGTTTGGATGGCCCTCGCATCCCGGGATGTGATCGGTAAAATCTTTGCCATATTCTTCCCCATCATGGCCTTCGTCGCTTCAGGCTTTGAACACTCCATAGCCAATATGTACTTCATCCCTATGGGTATTTTCTTAAAGAATGTTCCCGATGTGGTGAATGCTGCTGTTAATGCTGGCCTCGTTAAGGTTGTTGAAGAGACGGGGATGCCGAACCTCACCAATCTTACCTGGTACGGCTTCTTCGTGAAGAACCTTATTCCTGTTACCCTTGGGAACATTATCGGTGGTGCCGGCTTTGTTGCTACTCTCTACTGGCTTGTTTATGTCAGAAAACCAAAGGAACAAAAGTAAGAGCCTTATAATTCTGGCTGGTGGTAAGTCCAGGAGGATGGGTGTTCCAAAGCCCATCCTCCTGGTAAACCATAAGAGGTTGATTGATTATTCAATTGAGAGGATTAAGGACCTCTTCGACGATGTCCTTGTGGTTGTAAAAGAAAATAGTCAATGTATCGAGCCGTATATCTGTGTTTATGATAATTTTTCTGAGTATGCTCCCATTTTTGGCCTTTATTCTGGTTTAAAGGCCTCAAAGAGTTTTATTAATCTTTTCCTGGCGTGTGATATGCCCTTTGTGAAAAGGGAACTGGTGCATTTTTTATTAGAAAAGGCTGAAAAGAGTGATGCAGATGCACTGGTCCCTGTAGTCAATGGGTATTATGAACCTCTTTTGGCAATTTACAAGAAATCCTGTATCGAGGCGATAGAGGAGCAAATAAAGGTTGGAAACTTAAAAACTACAGGGTTTTACCCATATATTAAATTAGAAGCTGTTCCCGAAGAAGAGATAAAAACCTTTGACCCTGAGTTACAGAGTTTTGTCAATATAAATACAAAGGAAGATTTGAGAGCCTATTTCCGTGATTGAGATAAGAAAAATCCTTCGCATTTCCGGTGATAGGGTAGAATCCTTAGAAGATTACATTGCACAGGAAGAGTTTGTAGAAGTTGTTCACGAGGGTAAAGTCCTTACAAGGCATGCCCTTTCTCCTTCCGAACTTGTCGAGTGGGCGGTGGGTTATTTATATACCAACCTAATGATAAAGGACCTTGCAAAGGTAAAAATCCGAGAAGAGAACGGAAAAGTTTTGGTTGACGGGGAAATCTATTTTGATATTGGAACTTTCTGGACTGGCACTTCAGGGTGTGGATCTTCCGTTCAAAACCTTTGCATGGCTGACTTGCCAAATCTTAAAGATGTGCAGGTCCATTTTCCAATTTCCAGAATCTTTGAAATTTTTGAAGAGTTTAATCAGAAGTCAATCAACTTTAAATTAGCAGGTTCTTTGCATTCATCGGCGGTCTGTGATGAGTCCGGGATTCTCTATTTTTCAGAGGATATTGCACGTCACAACTCGGTAGATAAGGTCATAGGGAAGGCATTAATTGAGGGCAGAGAGCTTTCAAAAACCTTTCTCTTGACCAGTGGAAGAATATCAAGTGAGATCGTAAGAAAGTCATTAGTGGCCAAAATTCCAATCATTGTTTCTCACTCTGCTCCGACTACTTTTGCAATAGATTTAGCCCAGGCAGCGGGTATTACCCTCGTTGGATTCCTTAGAGGGAAAAAATGCAATATTTATACAGAATCCGGCCGAATTTTAGTCCCCTAAAATAGCTCGGTTAGCGAGTCTAACAATCTTAAATCCCTTAATACAGATTGCTGAAACAAAACTGTTAAGAAATTTGACACCCTAATACTTGACATTCTTAATCACACTTTATATAATATTTAAACTATGCGTAGCTTGTTAGTATTTCTAAGTTTGATAGGTCAGATAAGGGACTCTACAGTCCAGGTTCAGTATTATGGCTACTCCTACAGGACCAACAACTGGTACGGTGGCAGCACGACTAATTTTTACGTATACATAAGAGATGATGACCCATTAAGCTATCCCATAATGGTCGGATACGATGAAGACTGGCTTGACGAGTGGGCGAGAGGTTATGTTCAATTTGACCTTTCTTTCATCCCCGATGGCGCAACTATCCAGAGTGCTGGATTAAGACTTTATGTGGCATATGACGGTCAGTGGTCTGACGAGTGGAATGGTAGCTGGAGTTACCTATGGCTACTTAGTATGGAAAACAACCTCGCTGATTGGTATCCATACAGCGGCGGCGAAAGCTCAACCCTCTTCAATGATGCTTATGACGGCTATTTGTTCGTTGATAACCCATTTTATGTGCAGATGGATCCCCAATATAACCTCTATTATCCCTCCGATAGCACCTTTTTGCCCCTCAATCAAACCTTCGTTGATTATCTGAACAGTCGCTTAAGTCAAGGGATTAAATGGGTTGGTCTCGGCATTGTAAAGTATGACGAAGAGGGCTCTGATGCAGGTGTGAACTTTTTTGGTGAAAAGACCTATCTCTATGTATCCTATAGAATGCCTAATCAACCTGTTCTATACGATCCTCAGATATACCCAGATACGGGTGAGTTTGGTTCCCAATTTACCTTTTTAATTCGTTACTACGATAATTACAGTTATCCGCCTTATGAAGCCAATTTGGTTTTATTGAGACCCGATGGTATTGAAGATACCCTCGGTCTTTCCCTTCTCCAGGGACAGGCATACGATGGAATCTACGGTCTCAGGTATCCGCTTTATATTGAAGGGCAGTATAATGTTTACTTCTACTTCGTTAATTCCCAAGGAGTTTATTGTAGATACCCTTCCAGTGGCTATACCTCTGGTCCTTATGTAATGAGAGATACAATTTATTTATATAACCCCACAATTAGTGCAGACACGGGAACAACCTCTGTACCCTTCACTTTCCATGTAGATTATTACTCTCGCTTTACCCATTGTGATAGCGTAAAACTGTTTTATTTCCTCTACGAGCCTTTCGATACGGTAAAGCAGGATACTGTGGGTGTTCTAATGGACCTTGTTACTGGAAATACTTTACAGGGTTCCTATGAGAAGGTCCTTCCCTTAGGTGTGGGACATTACAAACATTATTACGTAGCTTACACCTACAAAGGAGAATTTAGGTATCCTGATGTTGATGCATTAGATGGGCCAATAGTCCTTCAAAGCGGAGTTGGGGAAAGTATTGCCCAACTTGGTAATTATGAAGTTTTTGATGTAACTGGTAGGTTTGTGGGGAGGATCAACTCCCCGTCAGAGCTTAAGGGTTTGAGGCTCCCTTCAGGGATTTACTTCTTGAGGCAAAAGGGTGCTAATAGTAAAGTCAAGAAAGTAATTTACTGGAGGTAATCTTATGCAGTGGTTGTTGGTGTTAACACTGCTGGGTGCAGTGCAAAATGTCTCCTATAAGGGCGATAAAGCCCACCTCTCTGGCGGTGTAAAAAGTTCGTCACCGGAAACCGCCATTGAGGTGACTACAAAAGCCTTTATAGGAGACACTATCCGGTTTAGTATCGGCGATGTCCAGATATCTGCAGTAATTCAATCAATCGTCGGGGATACCATCACCGTTGACGGAATCATAGTCACGAATAATGTCCTCAACATCCGCATCGACGACATGAAGATAAGCCTTTCTGCTTTCACCCAGGGCAGAATCACTGTTTACAGTTTCGGTAATGTATATGCCGATGGCGGTAATATTAATCTCAACGGTGTTATCATAAGAAACGTTCGCATTACCTTTAATCAGAGCGGCTTCTACGGATACGGAGATGTAGCCTTTGGTGATAGGACCTTAACCCTGTTGTTGCAGATCGATTCCCTAAATAATCTCGTCGCTCATGCTACCTATTCCCAGATTACCGTTTATAACGTAACATTGACCAATTTGTTCCTCCACATCGAGAACGGGATGATCACAGGCGGTGCCGATGTAAATCTTTTGGGGAATACCTTCCATCTCAATATTGGATTTGACGGCAATGAGCTCTATGCAGAAAGTTATGGAAATACCTTTATCTATAGGGAACTCACCATCTCCGATTTCTATCTGTTAGTCTCTTCCTCTTCTGGTTTCTACGGAAAGGGTAAAATTGCTTTATACGACTCCTATGCAGATGTTGAACTCAACATATCCTCAAATTCTTACATCCAGGTTAGTGATGGTCATTTTGTAATCCGTGGGATCGAGATTAATGACTTTTATGGTTACATCGGTAACGGCACTTACCAAATCAGGGGAAGGATAAATCTCTACGGTTCTGAGCTTAATGTTGCTGTTTACTACGACACAAACCTTCCTGAGCCTGAATTAAGACTATCGGTTGTATCTTCAGAGGTTGTGGTCGGATCCGTTAGAATTTATGACCTCACCTTATTTATTTCCAAGACTGCCGGTCTTTATGGATCTGGTTACGTTTACTTCAATAACATAAGTTATCCTGCCAATGGTAAGGTTAAAGTTACCTTCTCCACCGATTGGAGTGGTAACATCTTTGTAGGAATTGAGAATGGTTACGTAGTGTTGAATAACGGAGCCACCATTAGCAATCTCACTGCCTATATTTCTAATAGTGGATTTTTGGGCTACGGAACCTATAGACAGGGTAATAGTGATGTTACCGTCGTCTTCAAGTCATCTAATGGCACTGTAAGCTGGCAGATCTACGGAGATGCCATCGTGTTTGGTAACATACTCCTCAGACACTACTATGTGGGTTCTGATGGAAGGGCCTATGCCTGGTGGATTATTTCACCGGATGACTCCCTCTACTTTGAGATCAACTGGGCTCAGAGGTTCGCCCGTGTGGTCTATCCTGGTACCTTTATGTACGGTAATGTAATGGTCTATAACTTGACAGGTACCATCTATGCTGATTCCGGCTTCATTGGCCAGGGTTATGTGAGGATCGGTGACCAGAACAATTATGTGGAGATCCCCATTCAGTTTAGATCTAATCCTAATGGAAAGCTTTATGGAGTGCTTCCAAATTATCTTTCCCTGCCCGATGGTCAAGGTATAACGGTGAATATCTACGGTATCAATGTTACGATAACAGAAGATGGAATTACAGGTTATGGCCAGGTAAATCTTGAGAATATAAGTTTCTACGTTGAATTTACTGCTCTCTACAACGGTTATATCGATGCCACCGTAAGGGATGGCTACATTAATCTCGGAAACATTGTAATCAAAGAGATCAACATCCACCTTTATCCCTTCACCGCCTCTGGTTTTGTTTACATTCCAGAATTCCAGGGCGGCATCTACGTGGTTCTAAAGGCCAATGGCAATGGTGGACTGAGCCTTTACGTTCCCGGATTTGACTTTTATGTAAATGGTTTCCACATTTACGGTAACTTCCAGTATGTATCTGGTTCCCTATTCTTCCAGGGTGGTGTTGAGATACCGGGTGGTGGTGCAGGCAGTGTTGATTATCTCTACGCTACTTCCCATGGTATAGACAGTTGTTCAATCACTCTAAGGAATATATACATCAACGGTTTCCACATCGTTTATGCCAATGGACGGTTTGCTTCTAATCCAGGAAGGATTATTCTCAGCGGAAACTTCGATTTGTCGAACCTGTCTGGATATATAGGGGTTAATAATATCTACTTTAACAATCTTATGATTTCCTCCGATGGTAGATTCCTTGGTTGTGAATTGGTAGGGGTCCAGAATTTCCACATTGGCGACTTCTTTGCCTTCTCAGGCGAGTTTGGCTTCTTTGAGAACTACATGGTAATATACTATGCCCAGATAGATTTCTCTAATCTTTCTAATGTAAATGGTAGGGTAAGGTTTGAGAACATTGCGATTTCTTACGATGGTCACATAGTATATGCCTCAGCTATAGGTCTTGAATACCTGAATGTGGGTGCATTCCACGCTTCGGGTTGGCTTTACTTTGTGAACAGTGGTGTTAGCCTAACGGGTAGAGTAGAACTGGATAACATTGGTTATGCTTATGTGAAAGAGTTACTGCTCGATAGCCATGGAAACATTCTCGGTCTGACTGAGGCAGGTTGTAGTTTCACCCTCGGTGGGTATGGCTTTACCGGAATTTTAACCTTCCCTGCTAATAACAGAATCTACTTTGAAGGTAGTGTACATCTTCCAGTCTTTATAAGCGGTGATGCGACGGGCTCTATACTTCTTGAGAGGACACCCGATGGTCAGGGAGGTGTCCTTGGAACAGGTTATAATGTTCTTGCGGGTTCTCTCTCAATTCCTGATTTCATGATGGGCGGTTACCACTTCCTCGGTGGTTCCTTTGCCTTTGACTCTGTGGGTGTTGCGGGTAGGGCAAGGATTAGTGTTCCTGAGGTATGCGAAGTTGAATTAAGACTGTCCTTTAACTGGGACGGTACCTTCAATTATGCTTATCTTGCTGCTACAGGGATGAACATCCCCATTGGCTCCACAGGTCTCTTTATAAACGGGATGGGTGGTGGAGTTTACCATTTCACTACCCCTTATGAATACTGGATGTTTACTTTGTGGGGACTTGTATCTGATCCTGTAAGGGTCCTTGCCCTTGATGCTACGATTGAGATTACTACCGATGGTCGAGTGTCTGGATTGGGCCATCTAATGGTTGCTCAGTATACATGGGCTTCAGCAGGGTTTGATGTCTATACGAGACTTGGATACTTAGATGCCTATGGATGGTTGGGTGAGGATCCAACGGAAGGTATCTCCTTCTGGGGTTGCTATATCCGTGGTCAAGATTCGGTTTATTACAACTGGATTAATGTGGATGCCTGGGGCAAAGGCAATTTGAGTATAAGTGTTTGGTTTGTAAGTCTCGATGCCTGGTTTGGTTTTGCTTATGATCTCTCCACATGGCCCTTTGTTTACGGTCCTTACTGGAGACAGAGACTTTACAACAGCGGTATCGGTGCTTCGGGGCTTGCCTTTGATTATCTTGCTGGTATAAATGTGACTTGGAATCCAGCAAGGCATCGTTTCGATTATGATGTATGGTGGGGCCCTGTGGACCAGCAGAACCCTGGTAATGCACCCTTTGTCAGTGATATGGTCTTCGTTGGCCCGTACCCTGATATGGGGCTGGATTATGATTACATAGGTGGCGAACCGTACATCAGACCTTATGATACCTACGAGGTACCTGGTGGATACACCTGGGTTAACCTCGGCGCCGATAACAGTGGTTACTTTGACTTCAACTACTTTGGTAATTCCGGCATAGTTTACCTTGGCCTCTACATAAATTCTACCGCCGCCCAGACTGTCTATCTCAGGTATGGAATTGCTGGCGAATTCAAGTTATTTGAGGATGGAAATGTTGCGGTATATGGAAACAATGGCTATGCACAACCTGATCAATATAGTTACGCTTTGAACTTTAGCCAGCCTGGTTGGAAATATGTAATGTTCAAGATCAGGAAGTTGTACGACCAGTGGGGTCTATATCTCCGGGTCACGGATTCCAATGGTAATATCATTGATGGAGTCTCTTATCAGCCCAACAGACCCGAACAGGTTGTAGTTTATCATGACAGGGGCCTTTCCTGGGACTTCTACAGATTTGATAGGCAGAATAATGTAAGTGTAGAGGGCGGAAAGTTCGTACTCAGGGCAGAAGGTAGGCCACTTAGACAAACCTACATGAAGGATAAGACCCATTATCCAAGGATTGACTTCCCGTCTTTCAAGGTCAATTTCATGCTAAACGGAGTAGCCAGAAACGATTCTACTTTAATCCTTATGAGTGATTCTACTTTACAGAGATATTACGGTGTCCTCTTCTACTATCCTTCCAAGGGTGATGAAGTGGTAGGTGAGATTTTGGGCGCCGGTGAAAAGACTGGTGTTAAGACAAGCTTCTATGTGGGTAGATGGTACACTCTTGAGTTTGTCTTTGAGCCCGAATCACTCTACCTCTATACCTATGAATTTAGCAGGTCGAGACCTATAAGACCGTTGTTCTCCTTCAAACTTGATGGTGACTGGAATCCCGCCTTTTACGCCAGTGTTGGAGGTAATGACAATGTACTCTATCTTGACAATTACGTGGTCAGACATGATTGGCAAACTACGATGTTGAATATTGAGACACCCCATCCATATCCCAACAATGCGAGATTAACATGGACTATTGAAGACACTTCGGCTTCCTTTATCAGGCTCCACTTCGAGAACTTTAGCACCGACTACTGGGATAGCCTCTACGTAAAAGATCAGTATGGCAGAGTCTGGTATACTTATAATGGTCCTAACTTAGGTAGCTTCTCCACACCTCCAATTCCTTCTAAGAAGGTAATTATTGAATTCCATTCCGATGCTTCCGTTAGAGACTATGGCTTTAAGGTTGATTATGTAAGGTCCAGAAAGGATGTACCTTACTTCTATAGCACACCCTGGTACATTGCGACGCCTTCTCCCATTCCAAATAACTGGGAACAAACTTACATGATAAACATTCCTGATGCTAAAGCAATCAAAATCTGCTTCAGCAACTTCAATATGAGTATAACGGATTCTATAAGTGCCGATTCAGTCATCCTTTTTGATGGAAACGGAAATAGGTATGGTGCATATACTGGTAACCTTGGTACATTCTTCGCAATTGCTATTCCTGGCAACACAGTCAATATAAGGGTGAAAACCGATAATGTTGTGCAGTCTCAAGGATTCAGAGTGCCATATGTTTCCTACATTACCAATGACTATACTGGTGTAAATGATAGGACTGTCACCTTCAAACCAGCAGAGGGTGAGATTGTAAAAGGAGATATCCTAAAACTTTCCATTTCCTCAGTAGGTGGCAATGTAAAGGCGGTAATCTATGATGTTCTTGGCCGTTCTGTGACCTCCAGTTCTTACTATGTAAGTAGAGAGACCAGTTCGCTCGACGTGAACATTTCCGATTTGCCTGCTGGAGTCTTCTTTGTCAGGGTGTACGATGAAAACGGCAATGAGATTGTAGCTAAGAAGTTTTTAAAGGTAAGATAAGGAGGTAAGCCATGAAAAGGTTTGCTTTAATATCAATTTTCCTTCTCCTGGGTATAGCGTACGGATTTGATCTCCAGTCGCTGTTAGTTGTGCCGAAGACGAAGAATGCTACCATCGAGGTTAATTACCACTATAGCAGAAGCTCTAAATACGGTTCTGAGGAAAGGGACTTGAAAGCTGTCTATACTATGGGTAATCCCGTGTCTCTGACGATCTCTGAAGGAGATAAACCGCTTGGTACTATCTACTATGATAATCAGGGGAAGGTCGTGAAGCAGGAATTCCAGGGCAAGGTTTTTGAAGGTGTCAATCTCGAAGTTAAAGGCACGATGCCGGAATACAAGGTGGTTGAGAAGAAACCTGTAAGCTATAAGGGTAAAGGCGCATTGGTGGTTACTTCTGTTAGAGAACATTCCCAAGAGGATACCAAGGGCCATCTGGTCATGAGAACCGTTGTTAACTCTACCAAGAAGGATTACTACGATGAAGAAACGGGGCTTCTTCTGAGGCAAGAGATTACCACCGATGTTGTCCAGAAAACTTTCACGGTCTTTGATAAAGAAAGGCCGCTTAATGAGAGAGTAAACCGGATAAGCGAGGTACTGGAAGCAAAGTGAGCAAGGTAGGCGGGTCCCCCTTCGGGGGACCCGCCCAAAACATGAAACACAAATCTAAAATTTTAAAAATTGGCAGCGCAAATGAAAAATCATATTGATCACAATTTGGTTCTATTTGACCTATTTTCTGCTGTAATTCTGATGCCTATTCGAGCCTCCTTTTCTTGTTGTAAGCCCTGTTAAGCTCCATTTGTAATTTGATTATCGTTTGTGTTGATTTTACTATCTTTATGTTATCCTTCAAGCTCATTAACTTCCTTTTTACTTCTTCACTTACCCCTTCTGCTCTTATCTTAAAACCCTGTTTAGAGGCGTGTCTTTCTAATATCTCTTTGCTCTTCTACCTTTTTCTGTTTTCCACAACCATTTTCCTTTGCTAAGACCACACTGTATTGCTTCTCGCTTACAGAATAGAAAATGCAGTATGATCGCCGTTTTATTGTTTTGATATTTTTGATGAAACAGCCCTATTTTGAGCCGATTAATTTGAGAAACGCCGCGAAATTGCAAAAAATTAACTTTATAATATAAAGGTTTATAACTAAGGGGAGGCGGTATTTATGAAAGAAAAGGATTTAAATTTTGAAGACAAACTTTGGAAAGCAGCGGATAAATTAAGAAAAAAAATAGAAGTTCATGAGTATAAATATGTTGTTTTAGGGCTTATATTTTTGAGGTATATTTCATTTGCATTTGAGGAAAAAAAGAAGGAAATTCAAAGAGAAATAAAAAAATTTCCACAGAAAATAAGAGCTAAAGTTTCTGAAGATAGAGATATTTATCAATCTAATGGAATACTTTATATCCCAGAAAACGCAGGATGGGATTATATAAAGAAAAACGCTAACCAACCTAATATCGGGGAAATAATTGATAAAGCAATTGAAACATTGGAAAATGAATACCCAAAACAATTGAAAGATGTTATCCCAAGAATTTATTCAAAGGTAAACCTTGACCAGTTTGACCTTGCTTATCTTATAAACCTCTTCTCTGAAATTGAATTTGACGAAGAACATTTAGGAAAAGATATTTTCGGAAGAATTTATGAGTATTTCCTCGGTAAATTTACCGAAGCGGAAGGTAAAAAGGGAGGTGAGTTCTATACCCCACGCTCATTGACAAAACTTATCGTTGAAATTTTAGATGTCAAAGAAGGGAAAATATTTGACCCTGCCTGTGGCTCCGGAGGTTTTTTCGTTTCAGCACTTGAAAAATTACAAAAAGAAAACATTGAAAAAGAAAGGTTATCTATCTACGGCCAAGAATCTAAAGAGTTCGTGTGGAAGGTCTGCAAAATGAACCTCGCAATCAGAAATACCGAAGGAGATATAAGATGGGGCGACTCCTACCACGATGATAAATTCTTTGACTTAAGAGCTGACTATGTGGTCTCTAACCCACCATTTAACGATAGCGAATGGGGAAGAGATAGAGTGAAACCAAACGACCCGAGGTTTAAATACGGTCTCCCTCCCGAAAACAACGCAAATTATGTTTGGATCCAGCATTATATCTATCATCTTGCCCCAAACGGCAAGGCTGGCTTTGTTATGGGAAATGGAGCCTTGTCCGTAGGAGGAGTAGAAGGTGAAATCAGAAGAAAGATCATTCAGGATGATTTAATATACGGAATAATAGCTATACCACCCAAGATGTTTTATACCGTTCCTTTACCTGCTTCTTTATGGTTTATTAGAAAAACAAAGCCTGAACATATGAAGGGTAAAATCTTGTTTATTTATGCTAAAAAGATGTATAAGCCTATTTCAAGAAAGCAAAACATCTTTACCGAAGAGCACATAGCTAAAATTGTAGAAAAGTTTAGGATGTTTGAACGGAGCGAGCCAGAGGAAAAGATAAATGAAATAGGCTTTGCAAAGGTTGCCTCGATTGAAGAGGTTGCTAAAAATGGTTATGTTTTAACTCCGGGAAGGTATGTAGGAATAAAGCTTGATGAAGAGGATATATCTTTTGAAGAGAAAATGAGCCAATATTCAAAAGAGCTTTCAGAATTGCTAAGAAAAGAGGCAGAACTAACTGAAAAAATAAGAGAGGTGTTTAAAAACTTAGGATGGGAGGTATAGGGGGAATTTATGGTTAAAGAAATAAATTTAAAACCAGAAATTATAAAGGGATTAATAGATAATTCAGGATTTAATGAAGAAGAAGTTGCGAAAAAATCAAAAATTTCTTTAAAATCCTTAAAAGAAGGTAAACTTACTATCCCTCAATTAAAAAAACTTGCTAATGTTTTAAAAAGACCAATTGCCGCCTTTTTTTCAGATGAGATTCCATCCTTGCCAAAAACTCCAGATTATAGATTAAACAGAAATAAAAGAATTAATCCGGAGGTCTTTTTGGCTCAAAGAAAATTAACTTATTTATTAAAAAAATTGAAAGATTTAGGAATTGAAAAATCGATTATACCAACCTTTAAATCAAATATATCCCCTTTTCAGTTAGCTAAGGAATTTAGAAAATATTTAGGAATTGAACTGATAAAAAATCAAAAACCAAACATTATATTGAACAAATATAAAGAAATTATTGAGGATAAGATGAAATTTTTAATTATAGAATATCCATTAAAACCTGTAAGATCAGAAGTATCAGATGATGTTCGTGCTTTTAGTATTTATTATTCTGATTTAGGTGGTATAGTTTTAAATGAAACAGATCATCCATCTGTTAAGTTATTTTCTCTTTTTCATGAAGTATGTCATCTTTTAAAAAGAAATTCAGGAATATGCTCGTTAGAATATGAGGTAGAAAATGAGTATGAAGAAGAAAGTTTCTGTAATAAATTTTCTGCTGAATTTCTCGTTCCCTCAGATGATATAAAAAAAGAAATACAAAATTATACATTATGTGAAGAAACTACTTTAGAAAGTATTGGTGCTTTATCTAAAATTTATGGTGTAAGCAAACAAGTAGTCCTTCTTCGCCTTTTATATCTTGGTTTTTTAACAAGTGAACAATATTTTTTATTAAGGATGCAATTGGAAGAAAAAGAAAAAAAGCAATTTGGTCGTAGAAACTGGGAAGAGGTGTTTAAAAACCGCACAGGTAATTTGACAATAAGAGAAGTTAAAAAAGCTCTTCAACAAAATAAGATATCCTTTTATGAAGCACTCAATATCCTTGATGTAAAAACTAAATACGCAGAAAGGTTTTTATATGAGTAAAACAAAACAGCCAAGTTTATTTAATTTTAAAATTTATTGTATTGATACAAGTTCTATTATCAACCTTTTTCGTCATTCTGGATTACCTTATCCTCCTTATCATGCCGATATTTTTGAGGGATTATGGACAAAACTTGACCAAATTATCAAAAATGGAAATCTTATATCCCATATCACGGTCTTGAAAGAAATTTCTGAAAGAGATGATGACGCTAAAAGATGGTGTGAAAAATATAAGAGGATTTTTAGAGATATAGATTATTGTCAAATAAAAATGATAAATGAGATTCAAAAAAAGTATACAAAAGATGGCTGGGAAAGAGAGATAAGTAGAAAAGGACAAGAATGGGCTGACCCTTGGATTATTGCTTTAGCCATTTGTGAAGGCGCAATAATAGTTTCAGATGAAAAGAATTCTCCAGATAGAATACCTTATATTGCAAATCATATTGGAATTAACACTTTAAATCTAATGGATTTTTTTAAAGACATAGGTTTAAAATTAAAAATTTAGAGGTTTAAATTATGCTAAAGTTTCGCTGGGAGACGGCGTTTAAGGAAACGGAGATTGGGGGGATGTTATGATTAAGAAAATAAAGATACAAAACTTTCGTTCAATTAAAAATTTAGAAATACAACTTGGCAAAATTAATGCTTTTATAGGTCCAAACAATGCTGGAAAATCAAATATTATGAAGGCATTAGATTTAATTCTTGGTGAAACATATCCAACCATAAAATCATTTGATGATAAGGATTTTTATAAATATAACAAAAAGAATCCTATTCTAATTCAAGTATCTTTTGACCCGCCATTAAATCGCGATAGCAGAATTCATGGATTTAAATTAACTTATGATGGTAATAATTGTGAATATGTAGCTATTGATCAGAATTCTGAAAAGGTAATGAGGGTTTCAAATCAAATGAAGGAAGAAGTTGCTTTAATGTATTTATCCCTCGATCGGCAAGCTTCTCAACAGGTTAGGCCCTCACAATGGACACTATATGGAAAAGTGTTAAAATATTTAAATGCCCAAATTGAGCACCCAAAAAAAGAGGAATTCAAGAAATTGCTTGAAAATAGCTATAGAGATAATCTTTATTCATCAGTTGTTGAAGATTTTGAAAAAATTCTAAGGTCTCATGTTCAAAATCAAACTGGGTTAGATATTTTTCTTAAACTCTCTCTTATGGATCCCATGGAGGTTTTTAAAAATCTGCGTCCATATTTCAAAGAGGGGGACATA
The DNA here is from genome assembly GCA_039803545.1 of candidate division WOR-3 bacterium. Classification (NCBI taxonomy): domain Bacteria; kingdom Pseudomonadati; phylum Caldifarciminota; species Caldifarciminota bacterium. The sequence continues at coordinate 216,676 of JBDRYS010000001.1, forward strand.
GAATATGACGCAGAAGATATGGGAGCAGGCACCCAAAGCGCCTTAGCTATTGCAATTGCACGGGTTTATGCAGACATAGTCCGGAAGCCTGTAATTATTGCTATTGAAGAACCAGAGCTTTACCTTCATCCTCATGGTTGCCGTCATTTTTATAAATTATTAAAGAACTTAGCAAATGATGGCTTACAAGTTATATATACAACCCATGAAAGGTCTTTTATAGATATTAGCAATTTTGAAAGCATTCATATTGTTAAAAAAGAAGGAGACGAAACTAAAGTATATTCTGGTATATCTTTTTCTATATCTTTTTCAGTGCCCTCTCAACTTGAACAAGTTAAGCTTGCTTCAAAATTTAATGAATATATCAATGAAGTATTTTTCGCTGACAAAGTCATTTTAGTAGAAGGATTTTCTGATAAAATAGCTTGCCAATTAGCATTAGAAAAATTAGGAATAGATATAGATTTAAAAAATATTTCAATTATTGAATGCGGAAGCAAAACTGCAATAGAACCCATTGCTCAGATTCTAAAGCATTTTAATATTAAAACTTATGCTTTATTAGATGCTGACGCAGAAACCGAAATTTTAAAATTGCAAGAGTTATTAGGAGAAGATAATGTTTTTGTTCAAAAGCCAGATTTAGAAGGAATGTTAGGTCGAGATAAGATAGGGTTAAACGCTAATGAGAAGCTTAATAAAGAAAAATCTTTAAGACTTTTACCTTTTTATTTCCAGAATATTCAGGAAAATGAACTCCCTCAAATTTATTTAGATCTTAAAAACAAGATAATAGGTAATATATGAAATTCCGCTGGGAGACTGAGTTTAAAGAAACGGAGATTGGGGAGATACCGAGGGATTGGGAAATTAAAAAAGCAACTGAATATGTTTATTTTATCAGAGGTATAGAACCAGGAAGCAAATCATACAAAAATTTTGGGAAGTATAGGTTTATAAGAGTAGGTAATTTGAGCGGGGAAAGAGAAGACGAAGTCTTTATAGATATTGAAGTCAATAATGAAAAAATTGCGAACAAAAACGATATTTTAATTTCATTTGATGGAACAGTTGGAATTGTAAGAAAAGGGCTAGAAGGCATTTTTTCTTCAGGAATAAGAAAAATTAAAATAAAACAAGAAAAAATGCAAGAATTGAATTATGAATTTTTGTACTGGTTCTTTAAATCAACTTTAAAGTATCAAATTTTTGGGTTTTCTGACGAAAAGACAACACTGGCACATGCAAGTGATAGTATTCCGTATTTAAAGATATTTCTTCCTCCTTTATCCGAACAATCACGCATTGCTACTGTCCTATCTTATTTTGATGATTTAATAGAAGTTAAGAAAAGGCAGAATGAGATTTTGGAAAAGACGGCGATAGCAATTTTCAAAAGCTGGTTTATTGATTTTGAGCCGTTTAGGGCTTGTCCCGAGCAAGAGCGAGGGAACTACGAGTTTGTGTATAATGAAGAATTGGGAAAAGAAATACCGAAGGGGTGGGAGGTTAAGAAAATAGGAGAAGTAGCTGATTTAAAAAATGGGCTATCATATAAAGGTAGCGAAAAGTTTAACGAACAAACACATAGAAGTTATATTTTTATAACTTTGAACAATATAATTGAAGGCGGTGGGTTTAAAACTGAATATACTTGGATCAAAAGCGAAAGAATAAAGAACCAGCACCTATTAAAAGAAGGCGATATAATATTTGCAAATACTGAGCAGACAAAAACGGGGAGACTTTTAGGATCACCGGCTTTTGTTATTTTCCCAACACAATATTCAAAATCAGTAGGGGTGTTTTCACATCATTTAACTAAAATTAACCCAAAAGACTTTAGAATGAAATACTTTTTTTATTTACTTTTTAGATTGTATCAGCAAGAATTTGCTCAATCATTTCACACCGGAACAGGCGTATGGGGGTTCGACCTTCAAAACTTTAAAACAAATTACTATATCCTTCTCCCCCCTCCCCACATCCTCCAATCCTTCCACTCACTCGTTGAGCCCCTATTTCAAAAAATCATCCTCAACCAAAAGCAAATAATGACCATAAGGAGAATTAGAGATACACTTCTTCCTTTGCTCGTTTTTGGTAAATTAAGGGTGGAGGAGTTGTAAAATGGCATACTTGACCGAAAATGAACTCGTAGAACAACCTGCAATAAATTGGTTTAAAGAAATTGGCTATTCATACATCCACGGCTCGGAACTTATACCCGATAACAAAGAAAGAGAATCCTATAGACATTGCGTCCTGAAAAGAAGATTTATTAGAGCGATCAAAAGGATAAACCCCCACCTTACCGATGAACTGACCGAACAGGTCTATAAAAAAGTTATTGAATTTGACCACCCCGACTTCATCATGAAAAGCAAAATTTTTTATGATCTTCTGACCAATGGGGTAAAACTTACCTTTAAAGAGGGAAGGGAAGAAAAGACGAAAATCATAAAATTATTGGACTTTGAAAATTTAGAAAACAACGAATTCCTCATAGCAAATCAGTTTAAAGTTGAGTATCAATTTGAAAAAGACATGTACAGAAAACCCGACCTCGTCGTGTTTATAAATGGCATCCCAATAGCTGTCTTTGAACTCAAAAGCTTTAACGCTAACGAAACCGCAAGAGATGCCTTTTTAGACCATAAAACGAAAATGAAAGATATACCCCAACTCTATGTTTATTCTCAAATCATCGTCGCCTCAGATGGCTACGAGACAAAATATGGCTCACCAACAAGTGACTGGGAGAGATTTTTTGTATGGGAGGGAATTTCAACCGATGACGACCTTGAAGTTAAAGAAATCACAAGCGGTTATTATAGATATCTTCACAACGGAAAAGAATTAACTTCACTTGAGGTCTTAATTAAAGGACTTTTTGATAAAAAACGCCTCCTGGAATTTATAAACGACTTCGTCTTTTATGAGAAAACAGGCGAAAGTTACGAGAAGAAAATATCCGCATATCACCAATTTTATACCGTTAAAAAAGCAGTTGAAAGAACTATCAAATGCGTTTTAGAAGGTAAAACACCAGAAAATAGAAGGATAGGCGTTGTATGGCACACACAGGGCGCAGGAAAATCTTTGACGATGCTGTTCTACGCAAAAAAGATATTAAAAATAAAAGAACTTGAAAATCCCCTCTTGATCTTTGTAACCGATAGAAATAATCTTGATGAACAACTTTACAAGCTGTTCTCCCAATTTCCTATAGCAAAGCAAGCGGAAGATATAGAAGATTTACAAGAGACGATAAAAAAGACAACGGGAGGAATTATATTTACAACTATTCAAAAATTTGGAAAGGTAAAATCAGAAGAATACCCACTTCTCACCGAGAGAAAAAATGTAATTGTGATCGCCGACGAAGCCCATAGAAGCCAGTATAGAGAACTCGCAAGGAATTTGAGAAAAGCGATCCCAAACGCCTCATTTATGGGCTTTACCGCAACACCAATTGAACTTCAAGATAGAGATACATACCTTGTCTTCGGCGAACCGATAAGCGTCTACTCAATGGATAAGGCACTCCGTCATAAAATAATAGTCCCAATATACTACGAAGCACGACTCGTTGAACTACATCTGACAAATGAATTCATAGACGATGAATTTGAGGAAATTTCGGAATCACTTGAACCCGATTTGAAAGAGGAATTGAAAAGAAAATACGCAAAACTTGAGAGATTAATCCTTAACCCCGAAAGAATTCAGAAAATAGCAAATGATATCGTTGAACACTTCAATAAAAGAACCCAAGAACTTGAAGGTAAAGGGATGATTGTCGTCCTGTCAAGAAAGGTTGCTGTTGAACTATATAATGCCATCAAAAAAATCCCAAACGCCCCATCAATTGAAGTGATTATATCAGGAAATAAACAAAGAGACCCGGTGGAGTTCCATCCACACATAAGAAATAAAACAGAAATGGAAGAAGTCCTCAACAATTTCAAAAACCCGGAAAAAGACCCCAAAATGGTCATAGTTGTTGATATGCTCCTGACCGGCTTTGATGTCCCATGCCTCCATACGATGTATTTTGATAAACCGATGAAAAACCATAACCTCATCCAAGCAATAGCAAGAGTAAATAGGGTATTTAAAGATAAACCCTCCGGACTTATCGTTGATTATATAGGAATTGCCGACGATTTGAGAAAATCACTAAGCCAATATACTATTGAAAGTATAAAAAGCGTCCTCACTGATATAAACGAAGTTATAAATATCTTGAGGGAAAAATACGATATCGTCTCTTCTATGTTTTATGGACTGGATTATAAAAAATGGGTTTCCCTAAAACCAGAGGAACTCGTCCAACTTACTGTTTCTGCATACAATCATATGATTCAAGAGGGATTAGAGGAAAAGTTTATTAAAAATTACCTCCTCCTGAAGAAAATTTATGCCCTCGCAAGCCCACACCCCGAAACCATAAAGATTAAAGATGACATAAAATTTTTTGAGATGATTAAAAAAATGATAATCAGATACACTACAACTAAAAAGGTGGAAATATCAAGGGAACTTGAATATGAAATAAACCAACTGATTTCAAAAAGTATTTCAGCCGAAGAACCGGTTGATGTTTTCTCCTTAATTCAAAAGGAAAAACCAGATTTATCTGTCCTTGACGAAAATTTCCTCGCACAGTTCAAAGAAATGCGTCAAAAAAATTACGCAGTTGACCTCCTCATTAAATTGTTAAATGATGAAATTAAAATTAAAATGAGAAAAAATCCCTTCAGATATAAATCCCTCTACGAGATGCTGAAAAATTTAATTGAAAGGTATAATGTAAAATTGATCAATACCGTGGATGTGATAGATGAATTGATTGAAATCGCCAAAGAAGTGAAGGAAAAAATGGATGAGGGTAAGAAATTGAATTTAACCGAGGAAGAACTCGCTTTTTATGATATGCTGTTGGGAAAGGATATTTTTGAAAATGAGGATGAAATCAAATTTATTGCTAAAGAGGTAATAAAGAAGTTGGGCAATTTTATTAAAGTTGTTGATTGGAACAAAAAAGAAAGTTTGCGTGCAAAAATTCGATGGGCTATAAAGGAGATATTGATAAATGTTGTTGATGAAAGGGTAGAATATGAAAAGATTGAAAGTGTTGCAAAAGAGATTTATGAGCATGTAGAGGCATTATATGCTACCTAAAATTAAATGGAAAATATTATAGGAATGAGAAATAAATTAGTCTCCGATATTTTGGAATTGATTGTTTAGTTTTGTGGAAAACAATAAAAGAAAAATTCAGGAACTTTAATTGTATAATTTAAAAATGAGTGGATGAAAGAGAAAAATTAAGGGACGTACTTCCTCAAAATTAGACCTACTTGACCTATTTTCTATTGTAGTTCTGATGCCCATTCGGGCCCACTTTTTTTGTTGTAAGCTCTGTCAAGCTCCATTTGTAATTTGATTATCGTTTGTGCTAATTTCACTATCTTTATGTTATTCCTCAAACTCACAAACCTCCTTTTTACTTCTTCACTTAAACCTTCTGCTCTTAAAACCCTGTTTAGAGGCGCGTTTATCTAACATCTCTTTGCTCTTTTACCTTTTTCTGTTTTCCACAACCACTTTCATTTGCTGAGACCACACTGTATTGCTCCTCGCTTACAGAATAGAAAATGCAGCATGGTCGCCTTTTATTGTTTTGATATTTTTGATGAAACAGCCCTATTTTGAGCAGATTAATTTTGAGGAACGCCGAGGACTTGACATTCCAAAAGGGTTATTTTATATTTAAAAAATGCAGAGGTGGTCCTTTAAATTAAAAGTTCTTTTCCCAACGACTAAGCGTAAAGAACTGGAAATTACAATTCGTCCATGGGTGCTTAAATTGTTTTTAGCCTTTTTAATCTCGTTATTTAGTGTTTTTGGCTTTGCTCTTTACCGATATTTAAGCTTTGAAATAGATTACCAAAGGGTTTCGTCCCTGGAAAAAGAAAATACAACGCTAAAGAGAGAGCTTAAGGCATTGAAAAGCAAGGCAGAAAAGCTCAACGAATTAATAACTGGACTTTTCCAGGAAAATAACAGACTTAGAACTGCCGTGGGGCTTGATCCTGTTCCCAAGGAGATTGCCCTTATGGGTATGGGTGGAAATCTTGAAGAGTTGCCGAATCCAGAAAAGGATGAGAAGGAATATGTTAAGCAGGAAATTGAAAGGCTGCTAAATTTGGCGAACTTTCAGCTCCAAAGCTATTCTGAGATCGCTAAGAAGTTTGAGGAAGATCAGAAAATAAGGGATCATACCCCTTCAATAGTTCCGGCGGCTGGGTATTTCACTTCCGGATTTGGTATGAGAAGGGATCCTTTTACCGGCCTTCCTGCTTTTCATGAAGGTATAGATATTTCAGCCCCACCGGGGACCCCAGTTATTGCACCCGCCTCAGGGGTAGTTACCTCTGTGAAGTGGGAGCAGGGTTATGGCCTTATGGTAGAGATCGATCACGGACTCGGGATAAAAACGCGGTATGCACACCTGCTCCGTGCAAGGGTTTCGCCGGGCCAATATGTTAAGAGGGGCGATATCATTGCTTACATAGGCAATAGCGGAAGATCCACTGCCCCTCACCTGCACTACGAAGTTAGAATTAACGATAAGCCTGTAAATCCCGTAAACTACATCATACCTGCAGGTACTTATTACGACTAAAATTTTTTGAAAGTCCATTTTTACAATCCCATGGGGTTGGTTTAGAATTATCATATGAGAAATATTTTTATTTGTTTATCTTTATTGTGGGGTAATTTATTTGCCTATTCCTTTGGCAAGAACAAGTTTCAGACGAGGGCTTACGATTTCCGAATTTATGAGACTCAAAACTTCAGGATCTTTTCTTATTCGAAGGACGATTTTATGGTTAAATTTGCTGGGACAGTGCTGGAAAAGGCTTATAATGAATATGTATCCACCCTCGGGATTTCCATTGAATCAAAGATTCCTGTGATTATTTATAACTCACCAAAGCATTTTTCGGAAACCAATGTTATTCCAGATGTCATTGAAGAGGGAATCGGTGGATTCACCGAGATATTCAAAACCCGTGTTGTCGTTCCCTTTAATGGCTCTTACGCTGATTTCAAGCATGTTTTGAGACATGAATTAGTGCATGTTTTTCAATACGCTATGATGAGAAAAGGAAAGCGTTCTACCTTAGAGGGAGTTCTAACTTCTCAAGTCCCCCTCTGGGCTACCGAAGGAATGGCTGAGTTCCTTTCCATAGGATGGTCTCCCGATGCCGAGAGATACGTGAGGGATCTGATTCTCTCCGATAAATTGCCAACCCTCGTTGAACTTAACTACTATGGAGGATACATCGTTTACAAGCTGGGCCAGCTCTTCTATAAGTATTTGCAGGATACTTATGGAAAGGAAAAGATCGCCGAATTCTATTCCCTCCTTGTTTATACAAATTCCGTAGATCGGGCCTTTAAGAAGTCCTTTGGCATATCCCAGAAAGAGTTTGATCTCCGATTTAAGGATTATATCCGCAGGAATTTTTATCCCATATTTGGAGTCACTACCACACCTATTAATTTAAAGAGGTACTCTGACCATGAGAAAATGGGAAATTTTTATAACGTTGCACCTCTCTTAAGCCCTGACGGGGGAGCCCTCTATTTCATTCAGGAAAGGATGGGTGATTTTTACATCGTAAAGTATTCCGTTGCAACTGCAGAGAGATTGGGCGTTGTGTTTAAGAGTTCGAAAATACCCGATTTTGAGAACATACATATTTTAAGGCCTTCTCTTTCCATAAGTGGGGACGGCAGATACATCGTTTTCTCAGCCCAATCGGGTGAGGGTGATCAGATCTACCTTTTTGACACCCGTAGGAACAGAGTAATTAAAAGGATTGGCTTTGATGTAGATGCTATTTATACCCCTGCCATATCATCCGATGGGCGAAGAATTGTTTTTGTAGGGCTCAAAGAAGGTCATTCAGATATCTATTTATATGAATGGCGGAATAATGAGATGTTTAAGCTCACTGATGACCCGTGGGATGATAGAGACCCCGTTTTTGATGATAAGGGGAATATTGTCTTCGTTTCTGACAGGGTGCCTGATGACACAACCGATGCTATTAAGTACGGCGCTTATGCGGTATTTAAGCTTAACTTAGATTCAAAAGAAATTGTAAGGGTTACCGATTACTATAGCGAACTTTCTCAACCACAACCTCAGGGGGATACCTTGCTTTACTTCATAGCCCGCGACCGTTATTCTGCCTTAAATTTGTTTGTAGAGGATTTAAAAAACGGTAGTGTCTACAGGATTACGGATTTTCCGACCGAATTAAAATGGTACACTGTTTCAAAAACTGGTAAGGTAATTGCTTCAATTCTTTTTGGAAATGGTTACGATATTTATGAAGTCAGGAACCTGTTGAAAATTGAAGATTCCACTTCCTATGCCTTTGAGAGTTTTGAAGATACTCTGAAAGTTGCATTGAAGAAATACGCGCCAAAGTTTTCCCTCGACTGGATTTATGGAAGCGCGTCCTATGCGACGATTTCGGGATTTGAAGGAACTGTTGCCTTCGGTATATCCGACGAGCTGGGCGACCATCAGATTCAATTCACGACGGATCTTTCTGGAGACATTCTCAACTCTAATTTTGAACTGGATTATTTCAACCTCAAAGGCAGGACTGACAGGGGATTCTCCTTCTATCAGTTGTGGGATGCCGGTTATATTTCTTACGATACTGTTTTGGTTTCCAGAACCCTTGGGCTCATGTTAATGCAAATCCATCCCCTATCAAGGAATCGCCGCTTTGAGCTGGGTTTGAGTATTGAAAATGAGACCAATTATTATTTCTGGGAGACCCCTCTTGGTAATTTTATTGAATTAACCAATTTGCAGAAAAATAGATTACTTACTGGTCTTTATGGCGCCCATGTCTTTGACAATGTTTATTATAATTACATTCAAGACCCAATAAAGGGTGTGCGTTATTACGTTGGATTGTTTAGAACAATACCTTTCGATGTGGACCTCGGGATTTTTGTTGCTGATTTCAGGCACTATTTGGCCTTTTCAGAAGATTATTTGATCGCCAGCAGGCTCAAGTTTATGAATTCTTTCGGAAGGGACAGATACTATTTTACCTTTGATGGAATAACGGACTTGAGGGGGGTTGAATTCGCAGACTACATAGGTGACAAATATTTAGTGTTTAACACAGAGTTTCGTTTTCCCTTTGTCAAAAGGCTTAGTCTTGGATTCCCCTTACCCATTGATATTTCAGGAATTGGTGGGGTTCTGTTTTTTGATGCAGGTTTGTGCACCTACAAAGATTACAGTGAAATTCAGCCTTTTGATCATTTCCCTAAATTAAAGGATTTAAAGGCGGACTTTGGTTATGGTTTGAGGATGTGGCTTGGTTTCGCAAAATTGAAAGTTGATTTTGCCTATAACACAGATTTTGAAAGACTCTACAAACCCGTCAAGATAAACATTTCCCTTGGGTTTGATTATTAAAAAATTTAATTGATTGAACAGGGCTTAAAGTTTAGGATCACAAAAAGGAGGAGTAGCATTGGATATATTGAGCAAAATCTAATTGAAGGAGAGGTTGTAATCTATAAAACAAAACTCCATTGGTTTCCAGTTTTTTTCTGGCCAGCGTTCTTTTTGTTTTTGGGCTCATAAGCGATAATGGAGAGGCAGGGGCGTTTTTTCTTTTGATCGCCTTAATATTGGGTCTTGGCTCATTAGTAAATTATTCCGCGTCAGAGTTTGGGGTTACAAACAAGCGGATTCTTGCTAAAGTTGGGTGTGTCAGCAGGCGTTCCCTTGATATATTATTGACAAAAGTTGAAGGGATCCATGCTGAACAGGGAATTTTAGGGAAGATTCTGGGTTACAGAACCGTTGTGGTTACTGGATCTGGGGGTACCAAGAGTGTACTCAAAAATATTGCATACCCTTTAGAGTTTCGGAAAATAGTGCAGGAACCCTAAAAAATATACGAAGTTCTTCGCAGGCTTGATATTGGGAGCACATTGTTGTGTTCTTAAGCCCCATTTTGGTTTAAAAGTATATGACTTTATAATTTTAGCAGTTTTAAAGGAGGATTTTATGAAGGGAATTTTTTCAATAGCAGCGATTTTGGTCCCTGGGCTTTTGTTTGCTCAGCAGGCTACGAGTGGAGGAAGTTTTCTTGTTTCGCTCCTTCCACTGATTTTAATTTTTGTCATTTTCTACCTTCTTTTAATTTTACCGCAGTCAAAATACGAGAAAAAGCGGAAGGAGATGCTGGCATCTTTGAGAAAGGGCGATAGAATTGTTACTACAGGTGGAATTATAGGCGTAATTCAGAAAATAGAAGATGAAATTGTTACTTTGAAAGTTGCAGAAAATGTCAATATAAAGATTGAAAAGCAGGCCGTGCGAGCAATCCTTGAAAAGGGTGGGGAGGAATAATTTGGTAAAGCCCATTAAGATCTTAGATGACCCTGTACTGAGGCTAAGGGCCGAAGAGATAAAGGATATTAATAGTGGAGAAGCCCTTGAAATTGCTGGCGATTTGATTGAAACCCTTAAAAACCAGGGTGGACTTGGGCTTGCGGCCAACCAGATTGGAATAACGAAGCGAATATTCGTTGTAAACTCTAAGGAACTGGATTTTGGCTCTGATTATAGAATATTTTTGAATCCTAAGATCATTTATCTCGAAGGGCTTGTGGTAGATGAGGAGGGTTGCCTGTCTATCCCTGGCTTATATGCAGAAATTGGCCGGCCAGCATATGCAGAGATTGAGGCAGTGGAATTGAAATTGAATGGCAAGTTAAAAGATGTAAAATTGAAAGTTGAAGGCTTCTTAGCCAGGGTATTTCTGCATGAAATAGACCATCTGGACGGTGTGCTTTTCATCGATTATCTCGATGAAGAGACGCGAAGGATTTTACTGGCAAAGTGGAGGAATGAATACAATCGATTCTCCTTATAGATGGTGCTTTCTCGGCAGTGGTTATTTTGCTCGTGAAGTTTTAGAAGAGTTGTATTATGCTGATTTTGTGCCGGATTTGGTAGTTACAACCCCTGACAAACCCGCGGGGAGAGGAAGGAAGGCCACCCCCAACCCGGTGAAGGATTTCATACTTAGTACCGGAATTGACCTACTGGAAGTCGAAAAGATAAATGATGCTGAGACATATAATACTCTGAAGGGGAAAAGATTTGACTTTTTTGTGGTATGTGATTTTGGGAAGATTTTGAAAGAACCCTTTTTGACTGTTGCCAGATTTCCCACTTTAAACATCCATCCTTCCCTTTTGCCTCTTTATAGAGGCCCTGCACCTATCGAAAGGGCTTTAATGGATGGTGTAGAGGTTACAGGGGTAACGATCATTGAGATGACAATGGAGGTTGATGCAGGGCCAGTTGTGTGGGCTAAGGAGGTTCCAGTTTCTAAGGACGACACAAAGGGAACGTTACTCGAGAAACTCGCAAGGGTTGTGCCCGAGATGCTAAAAAAAGTTTTTGAAGGCTACTTGATGAACACTATTTCCAGGAGATCGCAAAGCGGTATCCCCACCTATGCACCCAAGATCTCAAAGGATGAACTTTTCATCGTATGGAATCAATCAGCGGTCAAAATTTTTAATCATGTTAGAGCGCTATCTCCCATTCCGGGGGCGAGGAGCTTTTTGGAGGGGGAATTGGTTAAGATTTTCAAAGTAGAAGTTGCAGAACCTCTTTTCTCTCTGGCACCAGGTGAGATAAGAATTTTGTCTAATAGGCTTTTTGTAGGCACAGGTGATGGTATTTTGGAAATCGTCGAATTACAGCCAGCAGGTAGGAGAATCATGCTGGCCAAAGATTTTGTTGCAGGTAGGAAGATAAATGGTAAGTTTTTCGGTTCAAAGGAGGTTTTAAAATGAAGCTATTAGAGTACGCCTCTAAGGAAGTGCTTTCTAAATATGGGGTCCCCGTTAAAAAGAATAAGTTGTGTAAAAGCGTGGATGAAGTTAAGGCTGCTTTAGATGAATTTCAATTTCCTGTGGTAATTAAAGCTCAAGTTCCCGTTGGCGGTAGGGGGAAAGCAGGTGGAATCAAAGTAGCAAAGGACAAAGAAGAGGCTATTAGAATTGCGTCACAAATTCTAAGTATGGAAATTAAAGGATTGCCTGTTAAGAAAGTTCTTGTTGAAGAAGCGGCAAAAATAAAGACAGAGCTTTACCTTGGAATAGTCCTCGATAGAGGGAGCAAAAGAAACGTAGTCATGGTATCAAAGGAGGGTGGAGTAGAAATTGAAGAGGTTGCAAAGACAAACCCCGAGGCAATCGTTAAACTGCCTGTTCATCCATATTTAGGTCTTCGGGATTACGAAGCAAGGTATTTGGCCTATAGGCTCTCCGATGATCCAGAAATTGTAAAAAGAATTCAATCCTTTATCAAAGCCCTATACAAACTTTATGTGGAGACCGATGCACAGCTGGCAGAGATCAATCCACTGGTAGTGGAGGAGGACGGAAATGTCATTGCTCTTGATGCAAAGATAATTATCGATGATAACGCTTTATACAGGCATCCAGACCTTGAGGCACTAAGGGATATGGATTATGAAAATCCTGAAGAGTTAGAAGCAAAGGCAAAGGGGCTTTCCTTTGTAAAACTTGATGGTAACATTGGTTGCTGCGTTAATGGGGCAGGTCTTGCAATGGCTACGATGGATGTAATTAAACTCTACGGTGGTGAACCTGCTAATTTCCTTGACGTTGGCGGAAGTTCAAGCCCTGAAAAGATTAAAAATGCAATGGAGCTTATACTTAGAGATAAAAGGGTAAAGGCTATTTTCATTAACATTTTTGGTGGCATCACAAGGTGTGACGATGTTGCGACAGGTCTTGTACAGGCTTATAAGGAACTAAATATAACTTTACCCATAGTGATAAGGCTTACGGGAACGAATGAGGATAAGGCAAGGGAGATTCTTAACAAATCTGGACTTCCATTGTACGGTGTTTCAAGCATGGCAGAGGGGGCTAAGCTCGTAAGTGAACTGGCTGCCAAATGAAATTTTTACTATTATTCTCTCTTCTTGGGGAGGTGGATTCCCTTTTCTGGGAGCCACTGGATTCATTAATATCCAAAGGGCTTGAATATACTTATTCTGAAAAGTATCAAGAAGCTACCTTTTATTTTGACCTTGCCATTAAAAATTACCCTTCAAGTCCTATAGGGTACCTTTACAAGGCGGGGCTTCTTGACCTTTATATGATTGATTTTGAGACCGATATTTATGAGAAAACCTTTTATGAGCTTCTTGATAAAGCCGTTGAGTTGTCAAGGAAGATAAGGGACCGTGCCAATTCAGACTCTGAACTGGTCGCCTGGAGCTATTTCGCTGAGGGTTCAGCCTTTGCCTACAGGGCAATTAGAAAAGGCAGAAACAAAGAATATATACCCGCTATTCAATACGGGCTTGAGAGCATAGACCTTTTGCGTAAGTGTATTGAGATCGACTCGACTATTTACGATGCCTATTTACCTCTTGGAGTCTTTGAATTTGCAATGACAAAGGTTCCCTCTGCATTAAGATGGCTTTTGCCGGGAGATTACTCTAAGGAAGAGGCTCTCAAAAAGATCGAGCTTTCGGCAACAAAGTCAAAGTATATACAAGTTGTTGCTATGAATGCCTATGTGTGGGTTCTCGCTTATGACAATCAGAATGATTCGGCTTTGAAAGTTGCAGAAAGGCTTGTAGAGATGTACCCAACCTCTCGTACTTTTAGGTGGACCCTTTCTTATGTACAAAGACGTATGGGACTCTGGAAAGAAGCGCTAAAGAATCACGAGGTCATACTTTATTTAACTTTGAGGGATCAACCCTGGAACAGCTACAATGTGGCTATCTCTCTCTATTACCTTGCAATTTGCAGTTATATTGTGGGAGAAAAAAGAAGGGCACTATTTTATGCAGAGGCGTGTAAAAACGAGCTTTTAAAAGTAACGGAGGATAGGCCTTTAAAAGGCAGAATTCTAAGAGTGGTAAGTAATCTATCAGAGAGGCTTGAGAGGTATAGAGGAACAAATCTTTATGTGGATCCAGCGGGGGTAGAGAAATATGTCCCGTAAGAAAATATTTTTTACCTCCAAACTGGTTATAAATGTGGAAAAGTACCTTAAAGATTTTGATGTGCAAATATATGAGGGTGAACCGCCGATTCCGAGAGAAGTGTTAAAGGAAAAGATTAAAGATGTGGATGGCTTGGTAGTGCTTCTTACTGATAGGATTGATGCTGAGATTCTTGATAATGCTCCAAGATTGAAGATCGTAGCAAACTATGCTGTTGGGTATGACAATATAGATGTGGATGAATGTACAAGGCGGGGAATTGTTGTAACAAATACCCCTGATGTTCTTACAGATGCAACTGCTGAGCTTGCCTGGGCCCTTGTATTTGCTGTGGCGAGAAGGATAGTAGAAGCCCACAAATATGTGGAAAAAAGGCTATGGAGAGGATGGTCTCCCACTTTGTTTTTGGGAATTGAACTCAAGGGTAAAACTCTTGGAGTTTTAGGTGCGGGTCGTATAGGACAGGCTTTTGCTCTCAAGTCTACAGGTTTTGGGATGAAGGTTGTTTATTACAATAGAAGGCCTAATGAGGTACTCGAAAAGCAGCTTGGTGCCAGAAAGGTTGATCTCGATGAATTGTTACAAGTTTCTGATATTATTTCCCTTCACCTTCCACTTACTCCCGAAACTTACAACCTAATTGGGGAGAGGGAGTTTAATCTGATGAAGCCCAATGCAATTTTTATTAATACGGCAAGGGGTAAAATTGTGGACGAAAAGGCTTTGGTAAAGGTCCTTAAAGAAAGGAGAATTTATGGTGCGGGGCTTGATGTCTTTGAGTTTGAACCACAAATTTCTGAGGAACTTTATGAACTGGATAATGTGGTAATGCTTCCCCACATAGGGAGTGCAACGGTTGAGGCAAGGACCAAAATGGCGGAACTCGTTGTTGAAAATTTAAGGGCATTTTTTAATGGAGAAATTCCACCCACTGCAGTAAATAAGGAGCTCTATGGCCGACAAGGTTGAATTTGAATATGTCTCAGTGAAATTTAACGAAAGATGGTATGCATTAAATAATGTTTCTTTTTCTGTGAAAAAGGGTGATTTTGTCTTTTTTGTAGGTCCTACAGGTGCGGGAAAAACTACGATATTGAGATTAATTTACGGTGATATATTCCCTTCTGAAGGAGAAGTGAGGGTCGACGGGTTTCCCCTTAAAAAGATAAGTAAGAGCAAGCTTCTCGAGCTCAGAAGGGGCATGGGCATTGTGTTCCAGGACCTCATGCTTCTTGACGACCGAACGGTCTTTGAGAATCTTGCATTACCTGTTAGACTGAAGGGTGATGATGATTTAATGAGAAAAGTCGTCTTAGCACTTAAGGATGTTGGGCTTACTCATAAATCGAATGATTTAGCCTCTTCACTTTCCCGTGGTGAACAGCAGAGGCTTGCTTTAGCCAGAGCGATGATTAATGAACCCGATCTTTTACTTGCTGATGAGCCTTTCAGTAATCTTCATATGAATGATATTGACTGGCTGATAGAGAAGATGAAGGCTTATAACGAGCTTGGAGTTACGATATTGCTTTCAACCCATAATATGGAGGTGTTAGCAAAGGTACCAAAGGCCAGGATTTTCAGAATTGAGGAGGGGAGGATAAAAATTGAAAGTTAAATTCTACTTTGAAGAACTGGCTTACATATTTAAAAAGTCGATTAGCGATTTTGTTTTTCTTGCAGTAGTCTATTTTTTAACACTTTTAATCTTTTCAAGTCTCATTCAGTTTTACGCGTATCTCTCAAGGCTTCAGGGTGAATCCTTCAAAGTGAGCTTTATGAAGGTATTTTTTGAAGATGATGTAGACCCAAAGGTCATTGAGGCAATTAGGGCTTACACAGAGCCACTTCCTGCCGTTGATAAGGTAGTCTATGTCAGTAAGGAGATGGCTAAGGTAGAGTTTGCGGAGCGTTTTCCAAAATACTCTGGGCTTTTGTCAATTTTCCAGGAGAGCCCATTTCCACAAAATATAGAGATAAGATTTAACAGAAAGGCCCTTGGAAACGATTTGATCGAGGAACTCACGGAGTTCTACTCCCGATTTCCTGCTGTTTCAAATGTACAGCATAACTACTCTTCGGCTCTAAAAATTTACAAGCTAAGGAAGTCCCTATTTTTGATAGGGTTGTGGCTCTTTGTGACCTTTCTTATCTTTTACATCCCGCTAAATCTTTCCTTTATGAGGAGTATTTTTAACAGGGAAAGAAAGCTTTTCGACCTCGTGGAATATTTAGGTTACGAAAAGAAGGGACTCGAGATTACTTTCGTATTAGCATCCTCAATGCCTCTTGTTATAGTTTCACTATTTATCTTGGTGGTTTTTAATTTGGTTTCGGGGGTGCTTCATATTCCTTTGTTTCCCATTTACCTTATTCTTTTGTTCTTCCTTTTATTGCAAGTAATTTTTAGTATTGATGTGCTTGAGAAATGAGAGCCCTTTTAATTTTTATTCTACTGGCACAAACAGCTGATATAGAGTCTTCAAGACAGCAACTGGAAAGACTTAAAAAGGAATTTGAAGAGACGAGAAGAAGGATTTCCCAAATGGAAACAAGGATGAAGACTACAGAGGAAGAGATTGCAAAAATTGAAAGCAAGGAAAAGGAAATTCTCAGGTTCATTGATAAACTTAACAGAGATATAGCGTCTATTCAAAATGAGATTGCAAAATTGGAGATACAAATAAACCAAAAAGAAGAAGAACTTTTAAAACGCGCCGACAGAATAAAGTTAAGCCTCAATTTGCTTTATCAGACCCCTCAGGAAAATCAAATCTTGAAATTTTTACCTTCTAAGGAAGAAGAAAAGGAGGCCCTTTATCTTGTGGATTATGCGATACAAAGTGAGAAAAGGGAGAGGGACAGGGCGCTGCAAATTTATAATGAACTTAAAGCGTACAAGGATTTGAGAAATGAAAACTTAGAATTTGTAATGGCGATGAAGAGTGAAGTTGTTGAGCAACAGAAGGAACTTGAAGCATTAAAGCGCAAGAAAGAACAATTGTTAGCGTCCTTAAAGACCAAGAAAACAACGGAAGAGCAAAGGTTGGCTGAGCTTGAGAAAGCTATAAAGGAGATGCAGGCTTTGATAACGAGGCTCGAGAAGGAACAGGAAAAGAAGAGGATGGAAGAACATATAGTTGCGAAAAGTCCAACGGGAAAATATCCTTGGCCCGTTAAAGGAAGGGTAGTAATGGATTATGGTACCATTGTGAATCCTAAGTACGGGACTAAGATATTTAATCCTGGCATTGACATCGAAGCAGCGCCGGGGAGTTCAGTACTGGCCATTGATGATGGGGTTGTGATTTTTGTAGGAACTGTGACAGGTTATGGAAATACCGTTATCATTGATCATAGAGGATTCTTTTCCGTATATTCCTATTTGCATAAGGTTAATGTAACAAGCGGTGCTAAAGTTAAAAGGGGTCAGATCATTGGAACGGTCGGAACCTCTGACCACTATTTCGGTTCACGACTGCACTTTGAGATTCGCGATCACGGAAAGGCGGTTAATCCGCTTCTTTATTTAGATTAGTCTACGTACAAAATCTTCCCTCTTTGCTGATGATTTCCGCTCTTAAAGAGGTAAAAGTACACGCCTTCCTTCCGAAGTTTTAATTGATAAGAGGTCTTGACATCCCCCTTTTGTCTTATCTGCCAGACCTTGCGTCCTTGTGCATCAAAAATTATCAGTTCCGGATCTTTTGCCGAAACAAAGATATTGATCGTCGCCTTTGCGAGACTGGGTACTGATATTTCTGCTCTATTTTGCGCTTCGCTGATTAAAGTATGAGATCGTGTAAGATAGAGCTTTTTTAGCGTGCTGTAGTTACCGTTACCGAATTGGTTTGAGTGGGCCCTCACCCTAATGTAGTAGAGTCCTGTGTCAATGTCTCTCAAAACGTAGGTGGTGTCTGTAATGTTTGAAAGGGTCACGAAGGAGTCCCAACTTGCCACGGGATACACATCATCGATATAGATTCCTTCGTAAAGCGTATATTCGTCTGTCATGTATCGTACTCTAAAGTAAACACTCTTCCCTGCGTAATTTGAAATATCGTATTTTTTGTAAATCCAGTTTGAACTTTGCCCCGTTATCCTCTCGTTTTCCAGTGGTAACCACTCCCTTAGGTTCTCTGAGATCTCAACAATTGCGGCGTCATAATCGGTCTCGATGTTATAGTAAGTCCAAAGGCAAAAGCTGTCTCCTGGTTCAACATAGTAAGGGAATTTTGTCCTTGCCTGGGAAATAGCGTAATTAACTGGGTCAGACCTCAGCGATTTTGAGCTTGAGTGGGCCCTCTGGGTTGACAGGGAAAAACTTTCAATGTCCCAGAGGCTTGTATTCCCTTCAAAAGTTTCCTTTACTTTGTTTAGTCCTTTCAATATCTGAATTTCGTAGGAAGTTGGCTGGTTGAATTCTTTGTTTGGAGCGGTCCATATGAGCTGGATAGAATCCGAAACGGTATCGTTTGCAGGGGAAATGATAATGGGTGCAGGTGGTATTGTTTTCATAAAGTGATAGATTGAATCACCTTTCTGCAAAAGAAAGAGCACGCCATTAAAGTTTTGTCTTTTAATGTAAGGTAAGTCTGAAGTATTTTGATAAAAAGCGGTTCCAATTTCCACGGTAAATGCCAGGCATGGAGTACCATTTACATTGGTATACCAACCATACTCCCAATCTGTAGAGCTACCCGAAGTAGGGTATAGACTCACCGATTTTTCATAGGTATAAGTTCCACCATTCAGGGTTCCTATGAGGTTTGCCATTGTACTACCGATGGAATTGTACCAGTTATCGTGCGGTGTAGCGTCCTGTTTATGCCCCCAGGGTGCAAGGACAAGTTCAGAATAGGAATGGTAGTCTACAATAGTTACGAATTTGTGGGATTTTATAAATTCTGAATAGGCAAAAATTTCCTTGGCGGAGTGTTGACGCTTTCCACAGAAGATCTCTTGACTCGGGTTGTGACTTACCGAAGAGGAGTTGATTACCCCCCATCCATCTATAGCGTTGCTGTCACAAATTCCATTGTAGTTTCTGTTGGGATCGGTTCCAATGGCGTTTCTGTATGGTTCCCTATCTTTCCGCCAGTTGCGACGTCCTCCTGAATAATCATATACGTATCCATCTACATTAATAACAGGGAAGATCCATATTTCGCGATTGTTCACAATATTAGCGATAGTTTGGTCAAATCCATAGCCACGAAGGAGTGTGTCAATTATAAAAAGGGGGACTTCCACACTTGCCCATTCCCTTGCATGGTGGCAACCGGAAAAGAGTTGCTCCGGTTCCTCTTCATCTTCTGCCACATTGTCTGAAATTTTAACGCCGTAAATCCACCGACCTTCGTAGGTCGGCCCTATGCTCTCTATTTTACATATGGTAGGATAACTTAAGGCATAATTTCTAAGGAGACTCACAATCTGATCGTAGGAGTGGTAACTGTCTTTGACCTTAGATTTCTCCTTTTCGAGGTCAGGGACTGTTATTTCGTACTTTATGTTCAAAGCCTTGATTTTTTGTAGCCCTTTTTCGTCAACCAATAGATCATACCACTTTTTCGGGCTAACTCCCGTTATCTCAGGAAATTCCTCCTTTGGAAAGTGTCTCAGTACCTTTTGTTCAAGTTCTGAGTAGTTATCGATATAAATTCTTACTATGGAGAGAGTTTTTGCATGTAAACTTGAATTAACTATGAAGCCTATGACTAAGGCAAGCTTAACCAAATTCTTCATAGTTCCCTCCTTCAAAGTAAATTGTAAAGCTGGCTCGAGAAAAAGAGAAACTAAAAGGCATTCAGGAGTGATCTACTCAACGGTAATTTCACAGAACAAAAGGTGGTAAAGGATAGGCACATTAATTTTACGAGGGAAAAGTAGCTTTATTTTGATTATTTTGTTTCCTTGCCAAGCATCTTCTTTTATTTCTGAGTTAAAAAGCTACCCTGTAGCTATGTGTTAGAAAGGCCAATCAAGTTAAGATTCGATTGTTAGAAGAATCAGGGTAATTGAGATGAAAGTGGTGGGAAAAAGAGTAAATGTTAAAGTTATAAAGAAGAATGGGACGGATGGGCTTTTCTACATGTATTAAGGCCTGAGGTTGCAAGTTGTCAGTGAAAAGCAGGATCAATGGATAATCAAGGTGTAAAGATAGGCTTACCAAGGCTAATAGCGGGAAAAGAAGTTTACAATAGAAATCAGAACTTCAAAAAATCGTTTAATGGCTTTAGTTTTCAAGTTTTGTGCTTGAAAGATTTTAGAAGCTTTGCCAAAGGATCGCTTTTGTTTTCACGCCGTCATTTTTATAATCTAACTAAGCGGAGGTGTTGTAATGAAAGAAAATATAGCTATGCTCCTTGAAAAGTTGATCAGGGTGAAAAGTGTGAGTGATAACCTTCCTGAGCTTTCCAGGATCATTGACCTTGTTGAAGAGGAGTTAAAAGAAACTCAGGGTCTATTTTCGAGAAGATATCTTGTTAACAATAAACCTTCTATTTTCTACACTTTTTACAATACTTATCATCCGGAGATCCTTTTTGTTGGGCACCTTGATGTGGTAAGTGGAAGGGATGAGGACTTTGTACCCCGCCGCGAAGGTGACCTGCTCTACGGGAGAGGCTCCATAGATATGAAGGGTTCTTGTGCTGTTATGATAGAACTTATTAAGGCTTTGTCTAAGGAAAAGGATAGCCCCAACGTAGGATTTCTATTTACGACGGATGAGGAAGTGGGCAGCGAAAATGGGGTTAAATATCTTGTCGAAAAAGAAGGGATTGGCGGAGAGTTTGTTATAATACCTGATGGTGGGGAGGACTTTCAGCTTGTTATAGAGGGGAAGGGGGTTTTTCATGTAAAAATTGTAGCCCACGGCGTTGCTACCCATGGCTCAAGGATTTTCGCAGGCGAAAATGCCCTTGATAAACTTGTCCAGATTTACAATGAATTAAAATCGCACTTTCATCCTGAACCCTGCGGTGATCCCGACCATTGGCATAATACGATAAACCTAGGTAAAATGGTGGGAGGTGATTCCGTTAATAGGGTTCCAGATTACGGTGAGATGTATCTTGACATTCGCTTTGTGCATCCTTTTACTGTAAAAAAGATGGAAGAACTATTAAAGGGCATCCTTTCAAAGTACAAAGGGGTTGAATATGAACTTATTTCAACAGGTGAAACAGTTTTTACGCCAAAGGATAACCCTTATCTTTTGAGGTACAAGAGAATCGCTGAGGAAGTGTTAAATAGAAAGCTATCCTTCTCAAAAGAGCATGGTGCTACGGACGGACGGTTCTTCTCCGAGAGAGGGATGCCAGTTTTAATTACCGCACCAAAAGGCGGTAACATTCATGGCAATGACGAATGGGTGGATTTAAATTCCTTAGAGGCTCTGTTTAAAATCTTTTTCAGGTTTGTCAAAGAGAAATAGAACCCATCCGATTAGACTTATTATTACAGAGGTAAGGTAATAGAGGAGGGAAAGGAGCAAGGCCTTTTCCCTTCCTATTAGGTCTCCATAAAGAATTATAAATGCACCTTCTCTCAGTCCGAGCCCCGAGATAGTAACAGGGATCATCATTACAAAATTGATAATGGGCAAAAGAAGAATGCTTTCCCATATCGGTATTTTTACCTTTAATCCAAAACTGATAACTATTGGAACAAGAGAGAATAGGAGCTGGATGAGTATGGAAATGGGGAGTGTCTTCAGTATCAAAGGCCATTCATCGCGGTATTCATAGATTGAATTCAAAAATTTTAAAATGGGTGTTGTGATTTTATTTCGCTTAACTTTGTTTACCGTCTCGTAAAATTGTTTTGTAAAGAGCAAAAGGTTTATGGCTAAAAGGAGTAAAATCCCAATAATAGTGATATTTAGCAGCGCTTTTGTTTTCATAGTTAGTGTGATAGCGGCGATAATGAGATAGAAAAGTATCGCATAAAAGCCCGAGAGCCTGTCAATGAAGGTTGCGGCAAGTGCTATAGAAACTTTCCCACCTTTTCCTGCATAGATTGCTCTTACAACGTCGAGCCCTCCGGAGGGCAGGAAATTTCCGGCAAATATTGAAATAAGATAATACTTCAAGGCCTGTGATAAGGTGAGTACAATACTCCTCAATTTAAGGAAGATTACCCAACGATAGGCGGAAAGGAGTATTGCAATAAAATAAATAAGGGTAGCGGGTATCAGAAAGATATAATTGGCTGCCTTTATCTCGTGAATTATTGTACTCCACTTTAAACGGGTTAGGATCAAAATAAGAAGCCCCAGTGAAACAGCAATTTTTATCACATTTGATAATTTCTTCATAGCCCTTCCCCAATTAACAAAAGAAGTTTTTTCGTTTGTTCTCGAAGTTCGAGGTTGTTCAATTCTTTCCAGTCCTTAGATAGAATAAAATTAATTTCTGCTCGGGTCCCATCATTAATGGGAACGCCTATCTCACCGTTTTCCAGACAAGACCTGCAAACTGAAATTTTTAGTTCTTCCAGGAAATAGTCAGCCTTTCTTTGCTTGCATCTTTGACAGGATTCAAATTGAGGAAGTAACCCTTCTTTCTGTAAATACCTAACTATGAAGAAGCCATAAAGGAGCGAGTTTATTCTCTCCGCTTTGTCAAGGAATCTCAAAAAGTCGAGGAGTTCATCGTAACTCTCTTGACCACTGCCCTGAGGGATGGTTTTAATTAAGAATTGAGAGACTTTTGATGCAAGCTCATATTTGCTATAATTCTCGTATATCCCCGGGAAGCGCTTGAGAATCTTGCCCTCTTTTACAATGTTAAATTCCCTTTCGGGTTTGTAGTAAAAAATGAGTTCGCTTTCCGAAAAAAGTTCGAAGGACATCCTCAAAGGAGATTTTAATCTTTTTGCACCCTTAGCAAGAAATTTCATCATACCATCTTCCTTTGTTATTGCAGAAAGAATTAGAGAGGTTTCCATGAAATCATCGGTTCTCAAAATTATCGCCCTGTCCTTTTTCAGCATTTATCTTTAATTCTAATGACACATTCCAGGATTTTTTGTCCTTCCAGCCGATAGCTATTTTAAAAGGCATAGAATGAATAGCAAAATTTCCTGCAACCCTATATTCGAAGGCACTGATTGTTGGATAGTAAAACACTTTGAGGTTTATTGCCTCATAAAAGGTGCTAAGCGTGATTCTTTCAGTCTGCCCTTTTAGATACTGGATGAATAAATTTCTCGAGTAAATTTTCACTGAGTATATTTCTGGATATTTTTCTGTGAGGGTTGCGCGAACGTCAAAGGCACAACCGGATGGTAAAGTTTGTGAGTACTGCAAATAAGAGGCATTATCAAATTCCTTGTTGCTTAATTTCAGGTAAAAACTATTTCCTGTTTGAAAAGCTCTTGAAATTCCAAAGTCCACAAAGAACTTTTTATCTACTAATTTTGCCTGGGCGGAAAGGTTTAAATTTTTCTCTTTAAAATGCAACCGTAAGACCGCTGTTTTGTTTAGCGAAGATAAAAAAGTATAGAAAGTGATGGGTTCTATCTTACTTCTGGCAAAGATCTGAAAATCGGCTCTTTCTTTATGAACAAAAACAGGGGAGATAAGAATATGAGTAACATTAAAATGCAGTGGAACTCCAATTTTTAATCTATGCAGCCCTATGGCGACCGTTAAGGGCCGGTTTAAGCAAAGGTTGAAATTTCCTTTATTTGGATAAAATACCGGATTCAGGGTGTAAGGTGAGATTTGAAGGTCAAATTTTCCTATGGTGATCCAATTATTGCCCAAATAAGCACCCAAAAACTTACTATCCATGTAAAAAGAGCCAAAATACTTTGATGATGTGAATTTGGAGTAAAAACCTTGGGCATTGTGCTCTCGCCAGAATTTGATTTGAATATTGTATTTTTCAGGGCTTTTAAAAATAAAGACTTCTTGAAGGGCCTCCACTTTTGCGGTATCTAATCCCGTTCTTTCGATTAGGTCCGTTATTGATTTGAATTCTTTTACCGTTCTCGCTGTCATAATTGCCAGGGCTTCTTCCTCTGTAATGATTGGAATGGAAAGGAGTTCTTCAAAGGTAGCGACGTTGGGGTTTAATTTTCTCGGTTCACTTTTTCCAATAAAAATAGAAATAGTAAAGAAGGGCAAGAAGAGTTTTAGCATCTTCGATTTCGCCTTTATTCATTAAATCCATAAGTTTTGTAAGAGGCATTCTCTGTATCTTAATGTTTTCGCCAAGATCTTCTGGCAGGGATGCATCTTTGAGGTTTTCCCCTATATAAATGTGTATCCTTTCGGTAGAGTATCCGGGAGTAAGGTAAAAAGCACCGATCTTTATCAGCTTTTCGGGTTTCATTTTAATCTCTTCCATCAATTCCCTCTTTGCCGCTTCTTCTGGTGTTTCACCGGGATCGATCTTACCTGCTGGAATCTCCAGGATTTCTTTCTTTAGTGGATATCTAAATTGGGTAATCAGTATAGCATCCTCTTCAATTATTGGCAGAACAGCACAGGTCTCTGGAAACTCGACGATATCTCGCTTTAAGGTATGGGACTCAATTTCGTATTCTTCTTGCCATACCTTAAAGATTAGCCCCTCATAAACCAGTTTCCTTTTTAAGTTCTTCATAGTGTTCATATATTTTAAGGGCTATGGAATCTGCAACCAACATTCCTTTTTCCGTAAGGAATAGCGAATTATTTTTCACCTTTATGTAAGGTTTTAATTCTTCTGGAATGGTTTTCAAAAGCTCGCTCTTTACCTTTAAGCCCCACTTTGTTCGCAAAGATAGGAAAATTTCTTCAATAAGTTTCTGATTTTCGTTTAAAATTTCGATTTTTTTGATCCCCTTGGAATATTGCAGGAAGGAGGAAGGATTTGTGTATCTAATCTCTTTGCCATCTTTGAGGTAGAATCCAGATGCCGAAGGTCCAAGACCTATATAATAGTGCCGGAGCCAATATTTTAAATTATGAAGGCATTCAAATCCCTTTTTTGAATAGTTTGAGATCTCGTACATTTTGAATCCATGTGCTTTCAGAATTTTATTTCTTAAGCGAAACATTTTGACTGCCGTTTCTTCATCCTTTAGTTCAAGGTCTTTTCTTGCGGGTTTCTCATGGGTCATGGTATAGGTTGAAATGTGCTCGGGGGCAAGGTCGCAGGCTTGCTCAAGAGAATATTGGAAACTTGGCAATGTTTGCCCTTTGAAGGCAAAGATCAGGTCGACGTTAATGTTGTTAAATCCTGCCTCTCTGAACATATGGAAAGTTCTAATATTGTCCTTGACGGTGTGTTGCCTCCCAAGTAGTTTTAATTCTTCGTCAATGAAACTTTGTACGCCGATGCTAACTCTGTTAAAGCCGAATTCCTTTATTACTTTGATAAAATCTTTTTTTACATTTTCTGGATTGACTTCAATAGATTTTTCTTTTACTTCCCCTAAATCAAAGCTCTTGTGCACGAGCTCAAGCAGTGTAGCCAGCTCCTTTGGGGATAAAACGTTCGGTGTCCCCCCACCGACATAAAGGGTTTCGTATTTAAAATCTAAGGATTTGTATCTTGCAACTTCTTCTTGCAGTGCTCTGAGGTAAATGTCGAAAAACTCGTCCTTTTTGTCTATGGATACAGAGTAAAAATGGCAATATGGACATTTTGATAAGCAAAAAGGCACATGGATGTAAAGGCCGTATTTATTTTTAGAACATTTCACCAAGGTTTATATAAAGGTTACCGAAATATCCCCTATCTCCAAAGCGGTTGGGATTAAAGGCCCAATCAACTCTCAAGTTGCCTACAGGCAAAAAATATCTGAAGCCTAAACCGGCACTAAAGTAAATTTTGCCTCCGATCTGGGGATAGATGTCAGTCAAAAGGCAGAGGCCATATTTGGAATTTATTGTAGAGCGTAGCTCAAGGTTAACAAGATAGAAGGAGGTGCTGTAAAACTGGGAATATTTATACCCTCTTAGGGTTCCGTCTCCGCCAATTTTAAACTCTTCTATTAGTGGTATAGTTGAGGAGTAAAGAGGAAAAATGTTTCCATTAGATAACCGTAAGGCAATAACCCCCTTGGGTTTCCATATCTTAATATATGATGAGAATCCTACATCGTATTTATAAAAATGGTAATTGCCCCCCAGTATTCCGCCCGCTCTGGAGAAATTTATTTGCATCACATACCCTTTTGTTGGATATAACTGATCATCTCTTTTATCAAATATGGTAGAAAATAGGGCTTTATTTGTCACCCCCTCGGAATATTTGCCCTCTAAGAATTTTCTCCATTGCAACCCCAAGATGCTTCTACTCTTCCGTGTCCAATAATAAGATATATAAGTTTCTACGCCTACATAAGAGGTACTGTCAATTTTTGATGTTCCACCGAAGAATTTAAGATTGTATTTTAAAGGCGTGCTTAAAAAATAAGGCTCAGAATAAAGAAGTTCAGTATAAAAGTTCTCGAATCTTGTGAATGGCTCAAATCCATTTTCTAATCTTAAACTTAGATTTTGGTTGTTGTTAAAGAGATTCCTGTGCCCTAATTCAAGGTTTAGGTTAACAAGCTCGAAGGGATAAACTCCACACTGAATCCTTATGTAACGATTTTTCCTTTCTTCTACGTTGAATATAATTTTAACTGCGGAATCTCCCTGGTACTCGTAAGTGTGATAAATCGTCTTAAAAAGGCCGGTAGAATATATTCTTTGTATGCTTTCCATGACATCTGCTGGGGAAACAAATTGACCTGTTTTAACCTTAATTTCTCTTTCAATTATTGCCCTCCTTACCGTTCTATTTCCTGTGATTTGAATATCGTCAACTCTGTAACGAGGCCCCTTGTCAATTTTCCATATTACAGTGCAGGTTTTCCTAATGCTATCGCGGATGACTGCCCTTTCGATTGAGGCCTTTAGGTATCCCTGATTTCTCAGGAAATCGAGAGCTTCGGTTTCTTTCTTTGCTAAAAGGTCTGAGGAATAAGGGATTGGTATTCTGAAGTATAAAATATTCATCGTTTTTCGAAAAAACAATGTATCACTGCTCTCCCAGGAAGTCTGAATGCCACTTAGGATATACCTCGTGCCCTCTTTGATTTTTAAGTAGATGTAAACTTTTTCATTTTCTTCTGTAACCTTTTCATCAATAATTTTGGCATCGAAATAGCCTCGATCCTTTATCTCGTCCAGCAATCTTTGCTTGTAAGAGTTAAACAAGGGGGGATAATATTTATCCCCCCTTGACATTCTGAGGATACTTTTGATCTCTGACTGTGAGAGGGCTTTTACCCCCTCTATCTTTACTTTTCCAACTATTAATGTTTTTCCAAAGAGAAGCGCTATGAGTATATGCTTTAGCATTACTCAAGGTCGATGAATCTGTTCTTAACCTTTTTCAGTACATCGGGGAGTGTTGTGTATTCCATTTCTTTGAGGCCGAGTCTGTGAGGCTCAAAGGGGCCGTGTGCTCTTAGGTAATTTGCTATCTTGTTGGCGGTTGCTCTGGCTTCGTCAAAGGCTGGATCATCAAAAAGGTCTCGGGGGCCTATTAGTTTACCTTCAGCCAATTGAAAGCCAAGAGCACAAACTCTGGGAGGTCCATCAAAACGGGATGGGTTTGCTTGATGTAGTGCTACCGGCATCAGCGGACCATAGTGGGAGCCTCTCATCCATCCTGCCACAAGGTGTGGGAAGGCAAAGGGTTCAAGGATTTCACCCACTGCGGGGAAGCCACTCTGGGCTCTTACTATCATAACTGGGTCATCTTTTCCAACGTATCTCCCCGCCATCATAGAAAGTCTTTGAGTGGAGGAAACTGCTGCAATTTCTTTATCTTCCTTTCTGTAGACCGCTTTTATTATATAGTGCTCAGCGGCCCCAATGAGAATCAATAGGTCGTAAAGCTCTTCTGGAGTACTCATTAAAATCTTTTTGTGTTCATAAACATCAAGTACCTCAAAGATAAATCCGTTATGAAGTTTTGGGTCGATAACTAATCCGGGGGTATTGAAAGGATCTGCAAAAATTCTAAAGAGGGGAATGTTCCATGCACCTGGTGAAGTTTTGTCAGCCATGAAGATTATTATGGGCTCACTTGGCCTTTCTTCAAACTCCATTTCCGCAAGTCCTGGCCCAAGCCCCTTTATGTTCCCGCTGAAAGCATCGCTCAGAAGGTCTTGCCCAGCACCATATTGTTTCAGAGATTTTGCTATCTCTGTGCCCTCCACAAAAGTATCCCAGGCCAACTTGTGAATTTCGCCACAGTTTGTGCCTTTTTTGTGGGTCATGATAAGTTGCAAGTCGTCCCCGACCCTTGTGACGAAATAGTCAATCAAGATTCCCTGTTCCTTGGCTTTTTGGAGGTGATCCTCTGCTACTTCCATTATTCTTGGATGAACAGAAGTGTGTCCGACATATCCACCTATATCGGCTTTAATTACCGATATGGTAATTTTCATTGTATACCTCCTTTTTTATGTTTTCAATGATTTCTGCTTCATTTTCCTCTTTAAAGTTTCTTATGTCAAGTTCCATAAAGGTAACATTAAGGCCGTAAATTTCGAACCTGACTAAAATAGGCTCATATTTCTCAACAATGGGGAAAATTTTGTCAAAAATTCGCTCCTCTGGTTGGTAGACTATAACAATTGTCAATGAGTTTTTCTCGTATCTTACAAAGAGCTTTTTGTTTTCATTCTCAAGGTGTTCTTGAATGCATTTAGAGACAAAATTGATATCTTCCGCTATTTTTTCAGGACTCAGTGTGGTTCTTATGAAATCGTCTATTGAAAAATAAAAAGTCCTTACCAGCTCTTCGGGTATGTTGGCTCGTGAGATAAGGTAGTAAATTTTTTCAAGTTTTTTCCTATCAATTGTTCTTAAGCCTTCGTCAAAATCTCTAAATGGCCCTATACTTTCTCTAATTAAATCCTTTAATTTTTCAAAGAGTTCAACATCTGAATTAAAAAAGGAAACAAGGCCTCTTACTGTTAAGAATAAAACATACTCTTCTCGCACTTTAGAAGGGGGCCTAAAGGATATTAAGACAAAACCGTCCGATTTTGCAATGTTTTTTATAAGGGTATCAAACTTTTCAGGGTTGTTATCGACGATTGCTATTCTAAAGGTTACCGTCGTTTTACTCTGCTCAATAGGTATTATCGCAACTTGGGGTATATGTGAGGTTAGCGCTTCGTCCACCATTTTAGGCACAAGGGCTCTGCCAAAAATTTCACCGCCGAATTTAATGTTGAGAGGTACTCTGATTTTCCCTTGTTTTAGGTTTGTCTTAAGATGTTGTTCAAGTTTTTTCTGTTCTTCTGGAGTTAAGGGCCTATTATTAACGGTGAACTCTACTCTAATTATGCAAATACCATCATCGGTTATAAACTCTTTATCGAATTTCCTCTGGAAATTGGGGAAAACCTCTTTAATGAGGTCAAAAACCTCATCCATGCTAATGTCTTTTTGAAACCCGCCTACTGTTAGCCCAGTAAGCTGTTCCCTTTCGGTTTGGATATTCTTTATTTGAATTTCTACGCCCATTCCAACTTGTCGTAGTTTCTTAATGAATCGATGTCCCCCAAGTATTATTTCTGCGAGGGTTTTGGGATCCCGCTCTTTGAGATAAGCCAGGGATCTTGAAAAAACAAATTTTTCAAGCTCACCGCCCGTTTTTGAAATCTCTTCGTATTCCTCAGGGAAAGCAATATCTCTTAGTGCGGATTTTATTTTTTCCAGTATTTCGAGCTTTTCAATGCCAGTGGTTACTAAGCGGGCTTTAATTTGATCCCCTTCCCGAGCAAGTCCCTTAAGTTCTTCCGTTATTTCCTCAAGATGGAATCGAACATCATTTAATTTTTCGGGCGGGAAGGGAATTTTGATGGCAATAAAGGCATATTTTCCATCGGTAGATACAACTCCATAAACAAAGGCAATGTTGTACCCCTTTTCATGCACTATACCTATAACTGTCTCACCGAGGCCAGGCCAATCAGAAGCCCCAAGATAAATTCTTGCAATATAAACACCTTCCTGGTATATAATGTCAAAGTTTGCTATAACTTTTTCTTCTATCTTGCTTAGTTTTTCAAGGAATTCTTCCTGGAATTTTATGTCGTCTTCTTCGAGTTTACATAAAACATCAACCATAAGATTATGTTAAAGCAAACCCCGTTAAAAATCAATTGCTTTTCTTTATTCCTGTTTTTTCTATTATAATTTTTCAGGAGGTAGAGATGGGGTTAAAGATTTTTGTAATTAATCCTGGCGGCGGTTCAACGAAAGTTGCTCTTTTTGAAGATGAAAAACTGTTAAAATCTAAAGAGATCAGGCATCCTGTAGAGGAGTTGAAAAAATTTCCTGATACTATATCCCAGAGGGAATTCAGGTACCAGGAGATTTTAAAATTCCTTGATGAAGAGGGTATTTCTTTAAAAGAAATTGATGCTATTGCCTCGAGAGGCGGTCCTTTCAAAAGCCTCGAGTCTGGAGTATATTACGTGGATGAAAATGTAGTGAATGATGTCTTAAACGGTAGAGTACAGGCGGACCATCCCTCTAACCTTGGAGTGCTAATTGCTTATGAATTGGCAAAGGTTTCTGGGTGTCCAGCTTATTTTGTAGACCCTGTTTCCGTTGACGAATTCGATGATGTGGCGAGGTTGTCTGGTCTTAAAGAACTGCCTCGCAAAAGTTTGTTTCATGCTTTAAATACTAAATATGTTTCGAGAAAGCTTGCGGAAGAAATAGGAAGACCTTACGAATCTTTGAATTTGATTGTTGCCCACCTTGGTACCGGAATATCAATTTCTGCTACAAGACAGGGCAGAGTAATAGATGTTAATAATGCAAACGATGGTGGCCCCTTTAGCCCTCAGAGAACGGGAACGTTGCCAACTACCGGCCTCATTGAACTTTGCTATTCGGGAAAATATAGCAAAAGGGAAATGCTGAACAAAGCAGTAAGGTTTGGTGGACTTGTAGATTATCTTGGGACCGATAATCTTGAAGAGGTGATTTCTCGTATTGAAAAGGGTGATAGCTACGCAGACCTTGTTTACCGAGCAATGGTTTATCAGATCGCCAAGGAAATAGGTTCAATGGCCTGTGCCCTTAAGGGAAAGGTCGATTACATAATCTTAACTGGTGGAATGTCCAAATCTTGTAAGTTACAGAGAGACCTTCTCGAATATATCTCCTGGATTGCACCTGTAAAGGTTTATCCGGGTGAGAACGAAATGGAGGCATTGGCTTATGGGGTCATGAAAGTGCTTAAAGGTGAGATAATCCCTAAAAGGTATTAAGGAGGTGCTATGAACAGCCGTTACGTTGAAAAAATGGCAAAAGTTCTACTCGATTACTCTTTAGAAGTTAAAAAGGATGAAATTCTCATCATTAATTCATCTTACCTTTCCGAACCCCTCCTTTTGGAGCTTTACAAAGAGGCGCTTCTCAGGGGCGCTCATCCCGTATTAAAGGTTAGTTTGCCCGATTCATCTTACTACTTTTACAGGTATGCTCAGGAACATCAGTTGCGTTTCATACCACCCTGGTCAAAAGTGGAAATGGAAACGGCCAATTGTATTTTGAATATCATAGCTACCAAAAATTCGAAAGCCTTGGCGAATATTGATCCCGAAAAGATGCGTATTTCAAACCTCGCGAGCAAAGAATTGGTTGAGATCTTTGAAGAGCGTTATAATAGAGGTGAGCTCCGCTGGAGTGTTACCCTTTATCCAACAGCAGCGCAGGCCCAAGATGCAGAGATGTCTCTTCAGGAATTTGAAGATTTTGTGGTTAAGGCATGCCACTTAGATGAAGAGGATCCTGTTGAATACTGGAAAGGGGTTGATGAGAGGCAAAAGAAAATTGTGAATTTTCTCGAGAACAAGAGGGAATTTAGAATTATTGGCGAGGATACTGATATTGTGATTAGAACTGATGGAAGAAATTGGATTAATGCGTCCGGAAAAGAGAATTTCCCCGATGGAGAGGTTTTTACCTCCCCTGTGGAGAATGGGGTTAATGGAAAGATCAGGTTCAATTTACCCCAATATTATATGGGTAAAGAGGTAGAAGGAGTTTACTTAGAATTTAGGGACGGAGTCGTAATTGTGGCCAATGCGGAGAAGGGCGATTCCTTTTTGAAGAAAGTCCTGGAGACCGACGAGGGGGCCAAGAGGTTGGGAGAGTTTGCCTTTGGATTAAATTATGGAATACAAAGTATTTCCAAGAATGTGCTCTTCGACGAGAAGATCGGTGGTACTGTTCATCTTGCACTTGGGAGGGCCTTCCCCCAGGCTGGTGGAATAAATAAGTCAGTAGTACACTGGGATATGATTTACGACCTCAGAAAAAAGGGTGAGATTTATGCAGATGGTGAGTTGATTTATAAAAACGGTGAATTTGTGGTTGAGTTATGAGAAGATTTTTAGTCTTTTTTGTGATCTTTCTGTTTGCATGTGCGCCTAAGCAGGCTAAGATTGAAATCCTTTCCTTTAGTATAAGCGATTCTATTAGAGTTCACGATCCTGACGGAAATCCTGCCAATAGCTGGCTTGGGGTTTCAGACACTGTAATAACCTGGGATTCCACTCTTCTAAATGTTAAAGTTAGATATGAGGGAGCCACTGTTGGGTACCTCGATGAAATCGTATGGGTATTAAAGTCTCCTACCGGTGAAACGATTAACACCTTTGAGGCGCTCGTTTATCCACCTATACCCTTCGAAGATGGAGAGATTAAAAATCTTAAGTTTTACTTGTCCTTTGATAACAAGAGTGCCTTCAAAGTAGATTCCCTTTATGATGGCTCTCTCAATTATTTTGGGATTGGGAAAGTGACCGTTTATTTAACGGGAACCACTTACGAGCAATTTTTAAAAAGCGATAATATAAGCTTCGATTTGAAATTTGTACCTTGATTGAACAATGGTTGAGGGCTATAATTTTTATGCATCGGGGCGTGGCGCAGGTTGGTTAGCGCACCAGCATGGGGGGCTGGGGGTCGGTGGTTCGAGTCCACTCGCCCCGATGCTTAATTTTTTGATAATTATTCCCGTTTTCAACGAGGAAATCGTAATTAGGGATTTGATCAATACGTTGAAAGATTATGGACTTTTACAATTTTCTCTCTTTGTAGATGACGGTTCAACGGATAAAACCAAGGAAATTCTTGAATCCGAAGGCGCGCGATATATAAGCATCGGAAAGAATATGGGTAAGGGTTTCGCACAGAGAATAGGGTTCTTGGAAGCTTTAAAGAGTGGGGCAGATGTGATAATTACGATGGACGGCGATTTGCAACATCCACCGTCTTTAGTTTTTGAGTTTTTGAGAAAGTTAGAGCAAGGCTTTGACATTGTTATTGGAACAAGGTGGAGAGAGCTTAAAGAAATGCCAAGAGATCGCTATCTTTCCAACAGGCTTACTACCCTGGCTATTTCCTTGCTTTGTAAAAGGAGAATTGAAGATTCACAAAGTGGCTATAGAGCCTATAAAAGGGGAGTTATTGAGGAGATAGATTTCAAGTCTAATAAATTTGAGGCGGAATCAGAAATTCTTATTAAAGCCCTTTTGAAGGGCAAGAAAGTTGGTTATGTAAGTATACCTGCAAGGTACCACGACAAGCTGAGAAGCAAGATCAATAGGTTTGTGGATACTTTGAGATTTTTAAAAATGTATTTTGGACTCGTATGGAAAAAAAGCTAATTTTGCTTTCCAATGACGATGGTTTCGATAGTGAGGGCATAAAGGTCCTCCGAGAATATTTGCTTGAATTGGGAAAGGTTGTTGTATTTGCTCCTTCCTGTGAAAAAAGTGCATCCAGTCATTCTATTACCTTGAGGAGGGAAATTTCCGTTAAAGAAGTTGAAAAGGATATCTACGCAGTGGAAGGGACTCCTGTGGATTCGATTCTTATCGGGATATATGGTGTTTTACAGAAGAAACCGGATCTGGTTGTATCTGGGATTAATCTGGGTCAAAATCTTGGTGAGGACGTTTTTTATTCTGGGACAGTCGCTGCTGCTCGGGAAGGTGCAATGTATGGCGTTCCGGCATTGGCTGTGTCTCTCTACCTTCAGCGTGAGGATAAAGTTAAACACTACGAAACTGCCGCTCACTTTGCACAGAAGATTGCCAGATTCTTGCTTACTCACCGTCTAAATGGAGAGCTTCTTAATGTAAACGTCCCAAATTTACCACTAAGTGAGATAAGAGGAGTGAAGTTTACGAGGCTCTCCACAAGAATTTACAAAGATCCTGTGATGAAACTAAGGGAAAATATTTACATTATAGGAGGCGAACCCCTTTGGCAGCTCTCTAAGGGTACGGATTTAGAGGCGGTAATAAATGGGTACGTTTCTATCTCTCCCCTTTTAATTGACATTACGGACTATGAAAGGCTCGGAATATTACGAAAATTTGAGAAAGAAATTGGTGGAGGAACACCTGAAAGGTAGGGATATCTGGCATCCAGATGTCCTCAACGCCTTTCTTAAAGTTCCTCGGCATCTTTTTGTACCTGAAAACCTGCTGAGTGAAGCTTACGAAGACTATCCTTTACCTATAGGTTTTGGTCAAACTATTTCTCAGCCTTATATGATTGCTTATATGGTTCAGGCTCTTGAGCCATCGAAGGATTTAAAAGTTCTTGAAATAGGCACCGGTTCAGGATATACAACAGCCATCTTAGCCGAGCTTTTTAAAGAGGTTTACACCGTTGAAATCATTCCGGAGCTTTCGGAAAGGGCCCAGAGAATTTTAAAGGATTTATCTTATGACAATATTTTCTTTAAAATTGGCGATGGTACTGAGGGATGGGAAGAAATGGCTCCTTTTGATCGGATTTTGGTGACTGCTGCTGCTCCGGATGTGCCAGAACCCTTAAAAGAACAGCTTAAGGAAGAAGGCATTTTGGTAATACCCATCAGTAAAGGGTTTTCGGATGTATTGTATAAATTTGTTAAAAAAGATGGAAAGCTAAAAGGGGAGGAGCTTACTTACTGTAGTTTCGTTCCCCTGAGAGGTAAATACGGTTTTGGGGGAAGTAAATGGTGAATTGTAAAAGTTTAAGAAAGGGGGTATAAATGAGCGCTCTATTAGTCGCATTAATGCTGTCTATTCCCCGGTATCTGGTTGTTGATGCTAAGAGAATAGGTCTTGAATATCTGGAAAAACAGGGGGCAAAGGTAATCCAGCAGGTAGACAGTATAACTTACCTTGTGGAAGGCGAATTGGAAAAAA
Source organism: candidate division WOR-3 bacterium (assembly GCA_039803545.1). Classification (NCBI taxonomy): domain Bacteria; kingdom Pseudomonadati; phylum Caldifarciminota; species Caldifarciminota bacterium. The sequence continues at coordinate 252,048 of JBDRYS010000001.1, forward strand.
TGGACTACTCTCCTTATGAAATTATCCTCTATAGGCCTATTGAAAAGGAAGTGAAGGGGCACTATAAAAGTGGAAAGTACTACATACCAGATTTGCCAGAGGTGTGGAATTATTTTAGCCTAATCAATGCAGACTCAATCTTTGGACTCCTAAATAGACTCGAAGCCTTCAAAACCCGTTATGCCTACACTGATTCCTGTAGAAGGGCAGAAGAGTATCTGGCTGGCAAGATACAAAATTATGTGAATCTTGGCTATATGTGGCCCTTTAACTATAATGGCACATGGATGAACAATGTTGTTGGTTTGAGAAATGGAGCGGTAAGTGATTTTATATTGATAACTTCTCATCTTGATTCTTATTCCAACGATCCGTGGAATAACGCACCAGGCGCCGATGACAATGGTTCAGGCACCGCTGTAGTTTTAGAATGTGCAAGAGTTTTAAGCAATGTTTCCTCCCCCTTTTTAACCCTTCAGTTTGTTCCTTTCTCTGCTGAAGAATTGGGACTTATTGGAAGCTATTATTATGCGGGGTATGTATCAAGTAATAATTTGCCTTTGCATGGTATTTTAAATTTTGATATGGTCGGTTTTAACCCTCAGGATGGTTATGATTTTGATGTAAATCTTGACACACTTAGTTTGTTTGGTCAGGTTGTTAGGTATGTGATTGACCATTATGTTCAGGGAAATAACCGTTATTCCTATTCCCCTTTTAGTGGGTCTGATCACTATCCCTTCGCAGTAAGAGGATATCCATGGGTTTTCTTGATTGAAGCAAATTATCAGTTGAATCCTAATTACCATCGAACAACGGATCTGGTTTCTACCCTTGACACCTTGCAAATGATAAACGCCACAAAGGTAGCGGTTGCCACCGCTCTATATTATTCCCTTCTGCCACTACCACCTGAGAGCCTCTTCGTGGGAAATTATGGTGACGGACATAGCGTTGTTCTAAAGTGGCCTCGTGTAAACGCTGAGGGTGTGAGTTATACCGTATACAGAGGAACTTCACCTACAGATCTTTCTTTTGTGACTGAGACCTCTGATACCTTCATTGTCCTTGAAGGGCATCAGGTAGGTGTTACTTATTACTATACTGTTCGATCTAAATACAACGGCAGAGAAGGGTTTGGTACCCCCATCAATGGGATCACCGTTGATTCAATACCACAAGCTCCTGTCTTAGTAAAGGCTCAGCCAGAAAGGGGCGCAATTACTTTGTTCTGGAAGGGGAACACAGAAGGGGACCTTTCCGGTTATAATGTTTACAGAAGTTCAGGTGGTAACTTTTTAAAACTTAATGAAAATCCCGTCGTTGATACTTTTTTCCAGGATAATTCTGCTACCTCTCCCCTTTGGTATAGTTATTACATTACTGCTGTTGATATAGATGGAAATGAAAGTGATTCGAGCAACATTTTGTCTGCCCGTCCTGTGACACTCAGTGAAGGGATTCTTGTTATTGATGATTTTCGTGATGGTAGCGGTAGCCCTATAGCCCCAAATGGCCAAATGCAGAGAAGTTTTGTGGACTCGATATTGGATTATGTGGGAGTTGATACTTTTGATATAATAGATGCAGCACAGGTAAGTGCAATTTCTTTATCAGACTTGGGGATTTATTCCTTAGTGTGGGTTATGAGTGATGATGCAAGCGAATACTTAGGAAGTAAGTATAGGAGCGCATTGGCTGAGTATATCTCTTTTGGTGGAAAAGTCTTGGTAGAGGGCTATAAAAATTCTCAGAATCTCGGAATTGTTTCCTCTTATCCTCAGGCTGTGAAACCCTCTAATTTATTCGGGTTACCATTGGACTCTGTTAAGCTAAATGGTGCTATTGACTTTCAGAGAGCTTATAACAGCGGGCTCGGGCTTGAGCTACGACCTGAACCTTCAAAGCTTTTACCTTCCTGGAATGGGAGAATGCAGAACATAGAAGTTTACGTTTCTAACTCTGTGGAGCCTCTTTTGTATTTTGATTCTTATAGAGACAGTGTAGGTTTTGAAGGCGGAATCTGTGCTTTCAAACTGGGAGATTCCCTTGTATATCTTGGATTTCCTCTTTATTACATGAGAACTCAGGATGTGGTGAATCTTTTTGCCTATCTTTCGAATACGGGATTTATTGGTGTAAAGGAAAACTTTGTGGAGAGGGCACCCCGTACATTTTATTCAGCTGGATATTTAGTTTTTGATAAAAATTTCGGTGAAGCCCTTGGTTATATTTACAATGCTTCTGGCAGGCGGGTTGTCAGTGGAAAATTCGTAGGCAATAAGTTTTATGCAGGTGAATTAAAGAGGGGTATTTATTTTTATGAAGTCAAGAGCGATGGCGTTGTTTATAGAGGCAAATTCATAGTACTGAGGTGACTATGGAAAGAGCAGTAATTATTGTTAACCCGGAGTCGAGGAATTCAAGGAAGTTTAAGGAAAAGCGCAGTGAAGTTTTAGAAAAACTGTTACAAAAATACGATGTTTATATATGGGAAACCGTAAAAGCTGGAGATGGCACGCGCCTTGCGGAGAGAGCGATGGAATTTGGGGCTTCGCTAATTATTAGTGCTGGTGGTGACGGAACGTTGAATGAAGTGGCAAACGCTTGTGCAGGAAAGGATGTAAAGGTCGGAATTTTGCCCTTAGGAATTACCAATGTTTTTGCTTTATCACAGAAGATACCAAGAAATGTTGAGAAGGCAGCGGAAGTGATTCTAAATGGAAAGATTAAAGAGGTGGATCTTGGTAAGGTCGTAGGGGGAAGATATTTTCATATGATGTTGGGCGCAGGAATTGATGGCTTTACTATAAAGGAGATGCCCCACGAGTTTAAAAAGGCTCTTGGTGCTCCTGCTCATGTCGTTATTGCCCTTGTGAAGTATCCTGATTATATGCCAGTTCCAATCTATGTTGAGATCGATGGACAGGATTTCGGAATCGGCTATCAAGTGGTGCTGGCAAATATTCCAAATTATGGCGGAAGGATGAAAATGGCCCCTGAGGCGCTTCCTGACGATGGTCTTTTAGATGTAGTGATATTCAGAGAAGCTGGCTTTATAAACGATATAAGCCATTGGATGGGGTTTCTTTTGGGTATCCATCATAAGATGGGAAGTATTGATATCCATCGCGGTCGAAATATAAGACTTTCCGGTAAAGGCGTTTATTACCATATAGATTCTGAGTTTGGAGGAGAGCTTCCTATCGAGGTGACCTGTGTTCCGAGAGCCCTTAAGGTAATAGTACCTTAGTATTAAATAAACTTCCTGTAAACTCTGTAAGTTTTGTACAATTTGCCTCTCATAAATTCCGTTGCTCTAATAATGAGGTAGTTGTCCTCCAGTAGCCAGGAGACTTCACAGTACTTGAATCTGTTCATAGCCAGAGCATCCTTCATTAGATGGTAGTAGAGGAGTGAATCTGCACCCTTTCTCCTGTAACCTTTCTTTATCCCCAGTGCAAGAAGTCTAAGACCGTCGACCTTTTTCAAACCTGTTAAGAATTTGATAAATCCGAAGGGAAAAAGCCTTCCATTGAGTTTTTTAAGGACCTGATTGATGTCTGGAATTATAAGTCCAAAGGCAGCTGGCACACCGTTGTACTCAACGATTTTCGTCAGTTCAGGTATCACAATTTGTTTTAAGCTATTGGCTAAGTGTTTTATTTCTTCTTCTTCGAAGGCTAAGGATCCCCAGTTTTGCTCCCAGGCGTCGTTATAGATGTCGAAGATGATCTTAACTTCTTCATCCAGCTTTTTCAGGTTTACGTTTCTAATAGTAAACCCATACTCTTGGGCTTTCTGTGAAAGCGGTTTTAACCTTGATTCAAGCTTGCCTACGAAATTTATGAATTCGTCGTCTATATTTATTATATAGGCAACAAGGTTCTTCGCCTTCTGGAAACCGTAGCTTTCAATAAGCTCAATATAATAGGGAGGATTGTAAGACATTCCCACCACTGGGGGGCGGTCAAACCCTTGAATTAATAGCCCACATTCATCATCGTTGGTATTGAAATTCATTGGACCATAAACCGTCTCCATGCCTTTTGATTTCAGCCATTCAATTGCTGCATCAAATAATTTGTGAGCGACCTCTTTATCGTTGATACATTCGAAGAAGCCGAAGAACCCCGCATTTTCGTCATGGATTTCGTTGTATTTCCAATCATAATGGGCGTCTATACGCCCTACTGGCTTTCCATCTTTGAAGGCCATAAAGTATTTCGCTTCCTGGTGTTTAAAAACGGGGTTGAGTTTGGGACTGAGTCTTTTAATATCTTCATCTATCAAAGGTGGAACCCAATTAGGGTCTCCTTTATAGATTTCCCACTCCAGAAGTACAAATTGTTTAAGTGCTTTTTTGTCCTTTGGGTCTATCTCCTTAATTATTACCCCCATTTTTTATCCCCCTGTTTAAAAGTTCCTGGTAAAGTTCCTTCCAGTTTTTGCATTCAACACCAAAGTGGATTGCATCCATTCCCACATTCTTCGCCCCTTGCACATCGTTAGCATAGGAATCTCCTACAAAAATTGCATCCTTTGGGCTTATCCCCAGTCTTTTTAAAGTTTCTTCAAAGATTTTAACATTTGGTTTTCCAAAGCCCAGTTCTTCAGAGGTCACAATCGCTTCAAAAATATCAATTATGCCGAGTTTTCTCAAGATTGGTTCGATAATTTCATTGTCGATGTTTGAGATTATGGCTAACCTAAAACCGAGTGATTTCAGTTTTAAAAGGGTTTCTACTGCGTCGGGAAAAGGTTCAGTAAATTCTTCATGGTATTTTAAGTAGAGTTCCCTAAAGGTTTCAAGGTGTTTAGGCGTTATGTTAATGTTTTTTGATTTAAGAAATTTTTCCACTGCTCTTGTATAAGCGTTAGAGAGATTTTCCCACCTTTCATGTCCAGTTTTAAGAACCTCTTTTATTTCGGCCTTTAAAAATTGAAACATTTCTTCAGGAGTTGACGGTATGTTAAACATGTTGATGAATTCCTTATAGAATGCGAGGTGAAGCTTATCATCAGATTCATCGGTCACTATGGTTCCACCAAAATCAAAGATCAGGACTTTTTTCATCCCTTTCCTCCTGTTCTATTTTGTGTTTGCAATGAGGACATTCGAGATAGGTTTTCCCTTTTTTATTTTTCTTTTCGAGCATTATGGGGTATCCGCATTGCGGACATTTCTTGTCCACAGGCTTATATTGTGTAATGAATTTACATTTTGGATAGTTACTGCATCCGTAAAAAACTTTACCTTTCGGCCCCTTCTTTTCAACGATTTCACCATCACATTCTGGACACTTTATTCCCAGGGTATAGGGTAGAGTGCCTTTACATTTTGGATAGTCGATGCATCGATAATATTTACCTTTTTTACCCTCTACTAAGATCATCGGCTTCTGACATATCGGGCATTTTTTATCTGTAACTTCACTTGCTTCTGCGGGTCTTGTGTATTTGCATTCAGGGTATCTTGAGCAAGCGTAAAACTTTCCGTATTTGCTCCACTTCAAAAGCAAAGGTGCACCGCAAAGGGGACATACCTCTTCGGTCTTCTGGAGTTCTTCTTTAATCTCCTTTATATTATCTTCAAAGGATTTTAAGTCTTTGCTGAACTCTGAGTAGAAATTTTTTAGTACGTCCAAAGCTTTTTTAGTGCCGTTTTCGATTTCATCCAGCTCTTCTTCCATTTTGGCGGTGAATTTTACTTCAAAGATATCTCTAAAACGGGAGACCAGAATGTCATTCACTTGAAGGCCCAGTTCAGTAGGAACAAGATATCCCTTTTCTTTTTTGATATATTTTCTTTCGTAGAGGGTTTCGAGGGTAGGTGCGTAGGTGGAGGGTCTCCCTATGCCGAGGTGTTCCATTGTTCTTATTAGTGAGGCTTCGGTGTATCTTGGCGGAGGCTCGGTCTGCTCGATTTTATAGTATGCATCAATTATATCAAGCAGTTCACCCTTTGTAAGTTCTGGAATATCCTCATATTGGGGAATTTCACCAAGAATTCTATAAAATCCTTCGAAGACTAATTTTTTCCCTCTTGCAATGAAGGTGAAACCATTAACCTCTAAATTTGCTTCTTTCGCCTCTTCTCGTGCATAGCTCCCCTGAGAGGCTATAGCTCTCTTCCATATGAGGCTATAAAGTTTTTGAAAATCACCCTCTATTTTTCCTGTAAGAGACTCAGGTGTTAATTCGGGATGGGTTGGTCTTATGGCTTCGTGAGCTCCCTGTACCAATTTACCTCCTGTTTCGTGGTTTATTGGTGATGGTGGTAAGTATTCAGGTCCGTAGATTTCTTTTATGAAAGATCTTATAGCCGTTACCGCTTTTTCAGAGAGTCTCAGTGAGTCGGTTCTCATATATGTTATTAATCCGAGATTTCTTCCATCGATTTCGACACCTTCATAAAGCTTTTGGGCTATGGACATGGTCTTACCAGGACTGAATTTATATCTTTTTGATGCTTCCTGCTGAAGAGTCGAGGTTTTCAAGGGAGGATAAGGTTTCACTTGTAATAATCTCTTTTCAAAAGATGACACAATGGCTTTTTTGCCCTTAAGTGAGTTTATTATCTCATCAGCTTTTTCTTTACTTTTTATCGGATCTTCTGTCTTAAGCGTTGCTTCAAAGGTTTTACCGTTTTTTGAAAGCAAGATTTTGATGACGTAATAGGTTTCCTTTTTAAAGGCTTGCCTTTCCCTTTCTCTTTCACAGATAAGTCTTAAGGCAACGGTTTGGACTCTACCTGCAGATAAACCCTTTCTTATTGTTTTCCAAAGCAGAGGACTTACAAGGTATCCCACTAATCTATCGAGAATTCTGCGGGCCTTCTGAGCTTCTACCTTGTTTTCGTCAATATCTCCTGCGTTTTGAATTGCTTTTATGATTTCATCTCTTGTTATTTCAAAGAAAAGTGCTCTCTTAATTACCTTATTTTTTGCCTTTTTCTCAATTTCTTCCTTTATGTGCTTCGCTATTGCCTCACCTTCCCTATCGGGATCACTGCCTATGTAGATTTCTTCTGCTTCCTGAGATTTCTGTTGTATTTGTTTTACTACCTCTCTCTTTTCTGGAAGTACTATAATTTTAGGCTCGAATCCTGCCTTTATATCGACACCTAAGGTATTTTCCGGGAGGTCTTTAATATGGCCCTTTGAGGCAATAACTTCGAATTCTCTGCCAAGGTAATTTTTAATGGTCTTAGCCTTTGTAGGGGATTCCACTATTAATAGTTTCTTTGCACCTATTTGGGCCTTTCCTGCCTCAATAGGATCGCTTTTCCCTTCCTTTTTCTCAGCCTTTTGCTTGGAAACGGATTTCGATGTTTTTTCGCCAGATTTTTCTGATTTTTTCTTTTCGGGCATGGTTTAATTTTAAATCCTTTGGTGCGTTTAATAAATTTAATAATTCAGCTGCAAAATTAACTTTTCTTCTTCGGTCTGGATTTTAATTTCCTTTAATTTTCCACCAGTGTAAGAAAGAACTGCTGTGGCGCCGTTATACGAGATGCGGTATGGTAAAGATTTGATGGTTTCAACCTGGACGTATAAAGAGTCTTTGTAATTAAGTTTTAAAGAAGTTCCCAAAATCTCATACTTCAATCCAGCCTCGCTCCAGTTTTGATTAAGCATACTTTTTATAGGCAGTGTGTCTTCGTTTATTTTAATGATTGATGGGCTCAATGGATTTTGTAATATTACAATCCATTCATTCCCCTTTTTCGTCATTCTAAAATGGCCGCTCAGTGTAAGGTCAGCGGATTGATAGAGATAACTTCCCTTTACTTCTGAAGATGCAAGCGTTTCATAAAGTTTTTTTAGATTTTCCTGGAGTTTATTAACATCCAGTTCTTCTTTCAAAGTTTTTCTTGGCATACAGGCAGGAAGAAAGAGGATTAATATTAAGAGCTTTCTCATGGGTGAATTTTAAAGATGGAAGTTTGGAACAAAAAAGTTTCCAGCGTTGAAAGTGGAAAATTTTTGATACGCCACTTCGACATATAAAAAGGGAAGCGGTATCAAGATTCTCTTTGCATTACTGCGCGCAGAAAAGTTATTTTAGGTTGTAAAACCACAGGAAGTAAAAGTGGGGCGCCCCTCTCGGGGCGCCCCACTTTTGAGTTCTAAATTCGCCCTGCTATTTAGTAACGATGAATTTCTTTAATCCGCTTGTTTTACTGCCTTTTACGTTTATGAAATAGATTCCAGTCGGAAGTTCGCTGGTTTCAATAGTGTACTCTTTTATTCCTTTATTAATTTCGAAGTTCTTTACAATCCTGCCATCCGTAGACAAGATCATTCCATTTACGCTTTCTTCCAGCCCAGCGCCAAAGTGCAGTGTGATCGTTCCTTTTGAAATTGTATTAATTGTAAAGTTTAAATTTGGTGGCAGAAGATTATTTTCAAATACCCCAACCGCTGTCATATTATCTACACAAAAATATGTACTGTCGTAGAAGAAAAAGGGATAGCTAAAGTGCACGAAATCTCTCGCCCATACTACTGCTGGTATTGAGATGTCGTATCGATTTGCAATCCTTGGAAGATACGAGTTAACATCCCTAAGAATATAAGTGTAATAGGGATGTTCGTCTGAAACGAGAACTGGTGTTCCCCAGCTCATACCACCTCCTGAGCAACTGGCCTCTACGAAATAAAGTATATTGTTTCTCGTGAAAAGTGTGTTAAATCCTCTGAAGTATGGAGGAATCGACCATGGAATAACTACCGGCGTAGATTCTATTGAGTCAGCGTAATTAAAATTAAAGTCGTAGGTTACAACACTATTGCCATAGTCATTGCTGAAGATGTATTTGATGTCTCCATCCACCTCGTATAGGCATATCAAATATCCACCCGATGCAACACTTAGGGAAGGGTATTTTGAATCTATTGAAGGGTCGTTTTCCACATTTTTATAACCTGTATAATAGAACAGTCTGTCCGGTTTGTCATTAAATATCCACAGGAAATGGTCTTTCTTGTTTGTAGAGCGATCTAAATATTCAATGGTTGCATACACTTTAATAGTATCATTCCTGAGGGCTGCGTCTATTTCCCTGTAGGTATAATAAATAGAAGAATTTGGGTAACTCACACTATCGACGGTTTGAAAAGAGCCCCAATTGATGGACCTATATATTTTCAAGATGTCATAGGTTGAGTTTCTGGATGTATAAGCAACGTATAGTGTTAGAGTATCATTTTTAACAGCTTTTGAAAAAGATGCGGATACCACGCTGTCAGAAGATGCACCAATTTGAACCGCATTGACATAGGTTAGAGCTTGTAGGTCGAAAACAACCATCCAAAGTTCTCCATCTTCTGTCAACCAGAGTAAAAGCCCGTATGGCTCATAGTATTTGAGTTGTACGCTTCTTAAGTTGTGCCCAGGGTAACTAATGTCCGCAGAGTTGTTCCAAGTTTGGCCTGCATCGGTCGATTTATAGAGATTTACATAGGAATCGCTACCCTGATTGTATCCTACTGAGACAATCATATTTGTGTCATTCGGCCAAATTATATCGTAGGATACTGGGTATTGATTATTGCTTCTTCTCATGGTGTCGATGACTATGTCATTACCCCATGCGAAAAGAAGCACAGGTATGGCCATTCCCACCAACACATTCACTATTTTACTTTTCATGGCTCTCCTTTGCCCTTTTGGGGCTGTTTGTTTTACCATATTAAAAATTTTTCTACGCTTAAAAGCGAATTTTTGTCCTTAAGTGCAATAAAATATGCACCCTTTTTGAACCTTTTTATTTCTAAATCAAAGTTTTTAGACCCCGAAGGTACTGAAAAACTCTCGATAAGTTTTCCCTCTATGTTGTAAATTTCCCCTTTAAGTTCGCCTTTAGTAATGTTCTCGAGGTTCAAATGAATAAAGTCGCCATAAATGTTCAGGCTGAAAAGCTTTATATTTTGTTTTGGTTTCTCGCTGACCGGAACTTGTTCCATTTTATCGATTACAAAATAGGTACTGTCATAAAAAGGAGAACCATAGAATAAATGCCAGAAATCCTGGGGCCAGATTAAAACAGGGATATATTCATCCTTTAAAGTTGCAACCTCGGGGTTGTAGGAAATTGATTGGAAGTTGTACGGTGTTTTACAAACTGGTATTTCATTGGATACAAGTACAGGAGGTGAAAATTGAATTGAATTTCCATTTACTGTTGCCTCTACATAGTAAAGTTTACTGCCATAGGTTGCGCTGCCACGGGAATAGATTATGTGAAAACCAAGATTTCCATTGTTATTATAACCCTTTACAAAAGGTCCCCATTCCACGGAATCGGTTGAGTTGTAGGGAAAATTGTACATCCCCATATTCCCGAAATACTCATAAGCGACCACGTATTTTAGATCGTTGTCTGTTTGGAGGAGTGATAGTGCATATGGTCCTGAAACGCCGAGGGAAGTGTTAAGAGGGCTTGCATATTGTAATGGGTATCCCAATACGGTATTGATAATGTTTCCGGAAGGTTCTTCTCTAAGGATTCTAAAATTTAGTGATGCTTTGTTATTTGAGCGATCAAGGTTTTCGAGAGTTAGATAGAGCATAGTAGTGTCGTGGTTTAACGTGGCGTCTAGATCTTTAAGGAAAAGAAAATTTGTATTGTTGGTGAAAAGTTGTGTGAAAACCTGCTGGAAAGAAGAATAGTTTGAAGATTTGTATATCTTTAAAACGTCCGTGTTTGAATTTGTGTTCCTTGTGATGAGGACAATATAAAGATTCGTAGTATCGCCTTTTTTAATACATACAATTTTTGCATCTACTATGCTGTCTGACTCAGTCAAAGTGCCACCATAGTAAGAATTCAGATTGTTACGGTTATGAAGTGTCAAACCAAGTCTGTTTCCCTGTCCCTGCCAGAGCGCTACCAAATAAGGTGGGGATTCGAGAAGCTGTATTCCGTTGATTTTTGTTCCGATCCATTGGGCAGTTGCAACATGATTCCAGCAATTGCCTCTATCGTTAGAGTTGTAAAAATAGATATAGGCATTGGAATCCGAGTCGTTGAAACCAATTCCAACCAGCATGTCGGTGCTATCGCGCCACGTTATGTCATAACCTGCAGGATACTGGTTATTGCCACTTCTCATTGTTTCAACCACAATGTCGCTTCCCCACCCCCATAATAAAACAGGGGCTAATATGAGGACCGACTTGATGATTTTTCTACTGTGCATGGTTCCTCCATTGTTTAACATCCCACTGCGTAAGTGGAATGCAGGTTTCCTGAATATCGATCCTCAAACTACGGGGAGCGGTATTCGATTTTGTTTTTTAAAGAGCTTAATTTAAATCAAACATTGTTTGAACTAATTATATACTTAAAACTATTTGGTGTCAAATCGATTACAAATGGGGCTTGGCAAGGCTTACAACAAGAAAAGAAACTTCAGGTAAGCATCAGAACAAAAGTTGAAAATAGTTCAATTAACTTAATTTTGAGGAGGTATGCATATTTGACGAAACAAATTTCCTTGGATTACATTTTGGAGCGTCCATAATGACTAAGAAGCTGGCAATTGTAAAAGATTGAGAGGAGGCGTGGCGTGTTTGAACAATATAGCCGGGTAAAAAGTTGTATAAATTGCGGCACGGAAATTAACGCTAAAGCGGAAATCTGCCTATATGTGGTGTAGGCAACCTTTAGCGAGTCCCAATCAGGTAAGAACAGGCTGAAAGCTGCATTGCTTGCACTTTTTTGTGAGGCAGGTGCTCATAAAGTCTATCTTGGGCAAACTTAATGGGGTTTAGTATAATTACTTTTCTGTTGAACTCTAATACCTGCCATTATAGCGTTCGCAGAGTTTATAATACTACTTTCAATGGGTGATGGGAAGTTCCACGAAAATATGCATGATAAATGCCTTCCCTTCTGGGAAAAGGCAAGGATATAGGTGAATTTTTTTATATTGGCTTCCTATTTGTTCTCGGTGTGCAGGCTTAGTTTGAAAGTTTTGGTACAAAAGTTAGAAGAGTTCTCCCAAATTTTTGCCCCCACCTGCTTAAGCGATTAACATGTTTAGTCCCGAACTCTGGTTATCACGCTCTTTTGTATTGAATATTCGCGAATCATTAATTATAATTTTCTAACACGGCGACGTAGCCAAGCGGCCTAAGGCGGCGGTTTGCAAAACCGCTATTCCCCGGTTCAAATCCGGGCGTCGCCTTTGCCGGGGTGGCGGAAAGGCAGACGCAGGGGACTTAAAATCCCCTGGGACAAAATCCCGTGCGGGTTCAAGTCCCGCCCCCGGCACTTTAGAAAAATGCTACTTCAAAGAACGAGTAAAAATGTTTTTATATCAATCCTTATAGGCCTAATTTTTGGGAGTATAATAGGGAAAGTTTTATTTCACATTTTTCCAGAAAGCCCCGCCAGAAAGATAGTTTTTGAGGAAATTAGAATTGGGATTCCACAAATAAGCTTGAATCTTGGAATTTTGGGTTTTAGTTTTTCTTTTTACTTTGTGATTAGTATTTTTTCCGTAATTTTCGCTCTTTTTGTGATTTACTTGCTGATTAAGCTCTGAGTCCTCTCTCTTTTCTCAGCTTTTCAAGACCATCGGCGATACGGTTTGATGCCTCTATTAAATTCTCTAAGGAGTTTGCGAAGGAGATTCTAACATGGTTTTTGCCATTTTCACCGAAGGCATCACCGGGAAGTAGAGCTACTTTATAGTTTTCAAGTAAATATTTTGCAAACTCTGCAGAGTCTATGTTAACTTTGATTTCCGGGAAGAAATAAAAGGCACCCTTTGGTTTGGAAATGTGGATACCTTCTACGTCTTTTAAAATGCTATATATTTTGTCCCTTCTTTTCTGGAACTCATTGACCATTCTGGAGATGAATTCTTCTCCCTCTTTTAGGGCAACAATGCCAGCCCTTTGTATGAACTCTGGAACGCAGGAGAAGGAATTTTGAATGAGTTTGACAACAGCACCGACCAGTTCCTTTGGTAAAACCCCGTATCCCAATCTGAATCCCGTCATCGCATAGGTTTTCGAAAAGGCGTCAATAAGGATAATATTATGGTGGCTATCTGTGTAGTTTAAAATGCTGTTATGCTCCTCTCCATCAAAGTAAATTCTCGAGTAGACTTCGTCAGAGATGATGAGCAGGTTATTTTCGTCTGCGATCTTAACAATTTCTTTTAATTCTTCTGGAGTATGTATCATCCCCGTTGGGTTGGATGGCGTGTTTATAATTATGCAGGTAGTCTTTCTATCTATTTTTGTTCTTAAATCGTCGAAATCAATTGCAAAGTTTCTAGATTTATCCAATTTATAAGGAACGGGGATTGCTCCAATAAAGCTTATCAAGCTTTTATAGGAAAGATATCCCGGATCCGGATAGAGCACTTTTTCCCCTGGGTTGACTGCTGCAAGAAGCGCGAAGAGGATCATGGGCTTTGCGCCTGGGGTAATAACGATTTGCTCCGGTTCAACCTTTATTTTTCTAAAACTCCTCTCGTACTCAGCTATTGCCTTTCTGAGCTCAATTATTCCTTGCGCTGTAGTGTAGTGGGTTTCACCTCGGCGCAGAGATTCAATAAGGGCGTTAATGGAAGATTCGGGAGGATTAAAATCAGGTTCTCCTATTTCCAGGTGTATGACTTTTTCACCCTGCTTCTCAAGTTCTTTCGCTTTTCCAAGGACCGCAAAAGAGGCCGATTCCTCAATCCTTTCAATAATTTTTGCCTGAACGAGTTTATTATCCTTTATCATTTCCTTTATTCCTCAATTATCTCAACGTTAGCTCTTGGGACGATGACCCTTTCACCATTATCAAATTCTAATTCCAGCACCCTTACCTTTGCCTCGGTTTCAATAATCTGAAGCTCTGGTGGTAGGGCAGTTACCTTTCCAATTCTACCGAAGTAAGGTTCTCTAATTACCCTGACAATTGTACCTATGGCTAATCCCTGACTGAGCTCTTCCTCGCTCTCTTCAGAAACTACCTGTCCTTCCGGAATTGCTACAATCACTTCTGGCCTTATGACTCCAGCTCTGATTTGGGTTGCACCATTCATTGAGGCTTTTTTCCCGTTCAGCTCAAGGAAAAGTTCGAAGGTTCTCTTTGCCATTGGAAGCTTTCCAAATCCTTCTGTAATCATCAACGTTATTCCCTTTTGTTCATTACCTGTTATTGCCACTCCAATGTCATATCCGAGAAAATCTTTTAAATTCTTATCATCTATTGCCCCAACTACGACACCCTTTACTCCGCATTTTACAGCTTCTCTAAGTGCTTCGGAGGTAACGTAACTACCACCTATAAGAATTTTTCCTTTCATTTCGGGTGTTATCTTTTCCTTTGTTAATTCTTCGTCAGGAGATTTTGCAACAACCAGGATTTCCCCAATAGTTTCTCCCCCGATTCCGAAAATTCCCTGTATGAAACTTGCTGTAGTCTCTACAACCACTCCTTCATTAGGAATTACCTCTACCACCGTTCCATCGATATAAGCGTTTACAGTTATCGGGATGGGAGGTTCTCTGAGAATTACCTGTCCTGTGATATTGGAAATGCTCTCTATGTATCCATCTACTGGTGAAGTAACGGTATTTTTGAAGAGCCCGAAAAAGCTCTTAGATTCAGCAATTGGTTCTCCCTTTTTAACAGGGTCATTTACCTTTTTAATCATTACACTGTTTATTTCCTGGGGTGGGATTGAGAGAAGACCTGCGACATTTATAGGCTGAACATTTCCAGGTAGCTCGGTCTTAGCAACCACTGTTTCCGCTGATACCTTATCGCCCACCTTTACAACTACTTCACCCGGCAAAGGTAATCTTCTCTCTTTTCTCAGAACTGTTTTTCTTGTAACTTTCAAACCAGGCGTATAAGCATGAGCCATATTTACCTCCTAAAAAATCTTTTGTTTCATTTCAAGTGCCCATTTATTTGTTGAGTCTACCTTTAACAAATTATCTAATGCTTTCTGGGCCTTGTCTTTTTGCCCCTTCTTTAAATAAAGTTCCACCAGTTCCATATAAGACTCTGTATCCTGTGGGTTAAGTTGCACTGCCACTTCGAAGTTTTGTATCGCTTCGTCGATATTTCCTGATGCTTTCAAAACCTTGCCTTTCAGACTGTAGAATGGTGCGTATTGAACCTTTTCATTGATTTCGTCAATCGCCTCGATAGCTTTTTGATAATCACCAATCATATACGAGAGGTTTGCAATTTTATAGTATATGTAAGGAAGTTCTCTGGTTATTGCATATTCGTCTAATTTGATCTGCTTGAGGAAGGCCCTTGCAAAATCCCATTCGTCCCTTGCCTCTTTATACATTCCCTTATATTCATAGTAGAGTGCTGTTCTAAAGGTAACACTGGCATAATTTCTTATCATCCTTTCCTGGTTATCGTCCTTGTAAACTTTCGGGTTGAAGACGCCCCTGTACCTGTAAGTCTCCGTAGGTGGAATCTTCTCACCGTATTTTTCTATGTATTCATTATAAGGAAGGCCGTCCCTAAGAAGGTAAATGGTTCTTTCAATATCGATACCTTCTTTGATTTCAGGCGGAGTTTCCTGTTTTGTTTTCATAACCCTCATTGCCATACCTTCGAGCCTTAGGTATTGGTTCCAACCATCATAGTGTTCTGGCGATACAGTCATGGAGAAAAAGATGGGCATTTTGAAGGTGTCAGCCTTTTCAATTACTTCTTTTGCAAATTCTTCGGCTGAAGCCAAGTAAATTCTCGGGATTTTAAAATCAACATTGGGAAAGTCGTATCCCTGGAACACCTTTGAGGGGTTATAAGTCACATAATCTGTTGTTTTATAACCTGCTGATGTTGCAATTATATCTCTTATCATAAGGTCCACGAGATACATTATTTTTCCATCTAAGGTAACGAAAACGGGAGGCAGCTTTTTAATAACATCATCAGAAAAGCTTATCGGTGCCCCCTGATGCTTTATTTGGTATATGTGCCAGTTGGTATTTAAAAGGCTCATGTTTGCGATGATAACATTAGTTCCTATTCCCAGTACCGTCTGGTCTGCCCAAAGTGGGAAGGTATCGTTATCGCCATTAGTAAATAGGACGCATTTTTCCTTAGAGCCTGGTGAAATTAGCAAGTTGTATGCATAATCTTCTGCAAGATAATTCCCAGAACGATCAAGGATTGGGTAGAAAACGTAAATTTGACCAAAGACGGCTCCTGCAGTTACTAAGATCCCAAATAAAGCTGGCACAAGGACTTTCTTTTTAAGATTCTCGTATATAAGTCTTAAGATTTCGAACAATCCGAAACCTGCGTAAAGGGCGAAAAATATGTAAGCCCCAGAGTAGAAGTAGTCCCTGTCACGGACTTCTGTAGGATTCAAAGGATTTACTGGCTGAGAAGGGGAATCCTTCAGATTAAGGTACCAAAGAAAACCAAAGCTTAAAATGAGGAAGGTAAATCCAACCAGTGCCAAGGTTTTTCTATCCTTAGAGATGTGGGAAATTATTCCAAAGATTCCTAACACCGTGATGGGAATCAAAAGATGTAGATACTGCCAGCTGAAGTAGACCCAATAGTTCCTAATCTG
The DNA here is from genome assembly GCA_039803545.1 of candidate division WOR-3 bacterium. Taxonomy (NCBI): domain Bacteria; kingdom Pseudomonadati; phylum Caldifarciminota; species Caldifarciminota bacterium. The sequence continues at coordinate 268,619 of JBDRYS010000001.1, forward strand.
ATCAAAGAACGGGATTTTCCTTGGTAACATGTTCATTGGACCGTATTGCTTTCTTGTAAGGACATCCATAAAGGCTTTGAAAGTCGATGGGTCTGCTTCGTTGATATATGGATTGTGAATTGCTCGTAATACCATTGTTATTTCAAGTAGGAAGCCGAGGAACATAAAGAGAACGGCAAGGCCTTTCCAGTCCTGATAAAGCTTTGCTTCATAGTATAACAAGGCAGTTATCAGGAGTGCCCCACCAATTATAAGGTAGGGGTTTTTGGCAAATAGGCCCACAAGGTAAATCAAAGCAAGAATGATCCATATTATTTCATAAGGGATGTCAGATCCTTTAAATTTTTTGAAAACTTCGGAGGTTAGATAATACAGCATCAAGATAATTCCTAATATTAATACAGCAATACCAAGGGTTCCAGGTTCGTAAGCTATTTGAAGTGATGCGAGTAGAAAGAATGTAATCCCAAGAAGTCCTAAGGTATTTTTATCCCAGTACAGTTCCCTTTTTGCGATAAAAGTGAAGAGAAGCAATGCCGGGAAAAAGGCAAAAGAGGTTAAATGGAATCCAATTCCAAGGGTCAAAAGATATCCTGAAAAAATAAGATATCTCGTTGATGCAGGGTCATCCTTTTCTTTATACCATTTCAATGCAAGCCAGGTCAGCATTACTATGATAAAATTCGCAGGTGTATAGGTTTCGGCTTCAATTGAGTTTTCCCAGTTTACTTTAGCTAATACAGCCATTAAGCCCGCAAATATTCCTGCAATGTGAGCAAAAATAGGAGGTGTCTCTTTGAATAGCATTCTAACGAGGTCGTACAGTATTAGGTAAACGAAGCTGGCTGTTAGGGCACCTGTAGTCATTGCGATTAGCGTTATTTTTAATACCGTGTTTACCGGATAACTTCCCGGATGAAAGAGCTTGTATAGTGTATCGAGGGGGAGTGGAAGGATGGTCATAAACCTTCCTAATAAAACGTAAAGTGGTGTACCCGGCGGGTGTGGAACTCCAAATATTACCGAACAAGCAAGGAATTCACCAACATCCCAGAATACTATCGTGGGAGCTGTGGTGAGAAAGAATATGAACCAGGCAAACAGTCCTACAATAGCAAACACAAGCCACTTTACTTTATCTTCTTTTAGCATTACGATCCTCCGCGTTGCTTAAATTATAGATTTAATCGCTTATCCAGTCAATTTTTAAAACAAAAATTTGATAAAACAAAAATGGCTTGTTATAATTTAATCATGTTTGAAAGGGAATTGTATAAAACTGCTTTTGGTACCAACCCCCTTCCCATGGTCCTCACGGACTTTAATGGGAATATTCTCGATGCTTCGGTTGGTTTCGCATTGCTTTTTGACGTTCATAGGGATGACCTCATCGGTTTGAATTTGAAAGAGATAATCCAAATTGAAATTGTTGAAGACCTTGCAATTGAAACGAGTATAAAAGGGGAGTTTTATAAAGTTTTCTCCCAGAAATACGAAGTTGAGGGAATCACGTTTTTTGTTTTTTCCTTTTATAAAGTGGAGCAACTCAGACAGAGTCCCAGTAGCTCCCTTCTTGTTAATTTAAGGGATTTACTTAAAGTCTCTCTCGAGGTTTCAACCTTTCCTGAGTTTATCGCACATACGTTACCTATGCTTTGCGAAATCTTTGGCGCTTCTAACGCAATGCTTTTGAAGAGAAGCAAGACGGAACTTTCGAGATTTTTTATAGTTTTCGGAACGGATGAATCTTTCAAACAGCTTAGGGATAGAGTTCAGGTTAAAGTTGAGGATGAAACTTATCTAAGCGTCGGAATGCCAATTATTGCAAATGGGGAATACAAATGGGAAAGCCTTAAAGAACTAATTATTGAAGCGGGATATGTCTCTGGGTGGGCTATTCCCTTTGGTTTTGAAGAGGATTTTGTCGATTCTTTATGCGTTTTATTCTTTGATAAATTTAGAGAACCAGAACCAGAAGAGCACAATCTTCTCGTTTTCCTCTCTTACTATTATTCCCTCGTTTATCAAAAGGCCGAGTTTAAAAAGCAATACGAGGCATTATCTTACAAAGACCTAATTAGTCAGACTTACAGCGAAGTGCTGATTAGAGAGATTCTGGATGTGCAATGTGAACAGGCAAAACGGTATGGAATAACCTTCTCGGTTTTAATGATTCGGGTTGAGAATTATGAAAAACTTGTCAGTATTTATGGGAATTATCAAGTAGAATCTACAATGTCAAATATTGCTAAGGCGTTGAAAGAGAATTTAAGAAGAGCAGATATTGTTGGAAGACTGTCTAAAAACTCTTTTATTGTGATTCTGCCCTTTACAAATTCTACTGGGACCGATGTGGTTTATCAGAGGGTTTTGAACATCCTGAGGTCTGGGATGTTCCCACCTTGTAAAAATGTTAAGTTCTCTGCGAGTATCACAAACTACATGGAAGGTGACAACCAAAAAGTAATAATTGAGAGATTACAGGATTTATTGAGGCCTGTTCTCTGATTTTTGTTTATTCAAAAGCTTAGATTTAATATTATCGCATGAATCCTGAAAGAATTGATCTTTTAATGGAGAAGTATGGTGTTGATTGGGTAGTTGTTGAGGGAAGCGGATCCGCTACTTCCCTCTTCTATCTTACAAGGGGTGCGCATATCGGTTCGGGCATCTTCCTTAAGGAAAGAGGTAAATCTCCTATTCTTATTCACATTGATATGGAGCGCGATAATGTGAAGCATCTTGCTGACTTTAGTCTCGTTTCTTTCTCCTCCTTGAATCTTAGAGACTTAAACCAAATTAAGGATCCAGTGGAACGGGGTTTTGCCTATTATAAGAGGATCTTCGAGAGATTTGGGGTAAGGGGAAAAGTCTATTTCCAGGGCGAAAGGTTCAATAACGTCTCACTGGAAGTTTTTAAGAGAATTTCTTCAGAGCTAAGTGGCATTCAGTTTCCACCAATTAAGGAAGACATCATTTATATTGCAAGGCGGCAGAAGACAGAAGAGGAAATAGAAAGGTTGATGTCTGTTGCCACAAGAACCCAAGAAGCTTTTCTGGTTTTGATTGACTACTTGAAAAAGTTAGACCGTTCCAGTGGATACCTTGAGGATAATGGTAGGCCTGTTACAATTGGTGCAGCAAGGGTTTTTCTTAGAAATGAATTAATAAAAAGAGGGCTGATTGACTCTTCTGGCATGATTATAGCCCAGGGTAGAGATGGTGGAGTTCCCCATAATCACGGTAATGATGAAGAGCCCATTAAAGTTGGCACTCCCATCGTATTTGATATTTACCCGAGAGAGTATGGGGGCGGCTTTTATTTCGATATGACAAGAACCTATTCCTTTGGGGAACCATCTGAGGATGTAATCGATGCCTTTGAGCAGGTTAGATATATTCAGGAAGAGGCTGTGAAACAAGCGGTAGAGGGTAAGGCTTGTAAGGAGTTAGAAGAACTTGTCGTAAACTATTTTGAGTCAAAGGGCCATGAGACGCTGAGGAAAAATCCTCAGGCTCAGGAGGGATATGTTCATAGCCTTGGTCACGGTGTAGGTCTTGATGTACATGAACTCCCCGTTATAAATTTAAACTCTGAACACACCCTTGAAAAGGGTGATGTTTTTACCATTGAACCAGGGTTGTATTATCCTTCTAAGGGGTTTGGAATTAGAATTGAGGACACCCTATACATTGATAAAGAGGGAAGGACCGTTAATTTGACCTTCGTACCAAAGGACCTTGTCTTATAAAAAAAGGAGACAGAGATGTCAATTAGAGAGATTGTTGCAAAAAAGGATAAACCCTTTAACGTAAAATATCATGTCAATCCTTCACAGCAGGAGTTGAGGGAGCTGGCATTGAAGCACATACCCACCTGTCTTGTGTCTGCTTACGGCAATATCAACAGGATAACTCTGCGTAAAGCCAGAATGGAAAAGTTTACTTACATTATAGCGGATGGAAGCAGAGCTTCGGAGTTTTCTTCTGCCGTTATGAGCCCGGAGAGGGCTGAGAAGTACATAAACCTTCAGAAAGAGTTTATCGAAAGGAAAGGTGAACTAATAGAAATTCAGGGATATTATGGTATTGGGGAAACCGCAGTTCCCATACAGGCTTTTTACACCCTTGAAGCAGCGAATGTTGCTGGGATGCAACAAGTAATGATGTTTTCTCGGGAGGAAGTCGAGGGGCCCGAGTGGTATAAAAAGGAATTTAAACCTGTATTTAAAGTTGTTTACACGCCCGGACTTGAACTTGATGACCTTCCGGGTAAAATGGCAATCTTAGTTGACCTTGAAAATTACGTGACCTATGTGATCAATTCAGACTACTTCGGTGAAAGCAAAAAAGGTATTTTAAGGATGTTAAATCACTACTTCTATTTGAAGGGCGGACTTGTCCTTCATGCTGGAGCGAAGTCTGTAAGAATTGACGGGAAAGATTATGCTGTTGCAATACTTGGACTCTCCGGAACCGGCAAGACTACCACCACTTTTGCTAAGCATGGGGAACATTCCATGCCCATCCAGGATGATATGATCACTCTCTGGCCCGATGGTTCTTATACAGTGACGGAGAACGGCTGTTTTGCAAAGACCTTTGGGCTTACAGAGAAAACAGAACCGGTCATTTATAAGGGTACTATTGACCCTTCTGCCTGGGTTGAAAATGTTTATATGAATGAGGATGGAACTTACGATTTTTCAAAGGAGGCACTTACACCACAAGAGGTAAAAAGGTACAGAGAGATATTTATTTTAACGGGAAGTGATCCAGCCCATGTTGATGCCTATATAAATGGAGAGGTGAAGTTTGAGGAAGTGGTTGATGAATACGGAATCCCAAAGGACGGATGGGATTTTGTTGTATGGACGCAAAATGGACGTTCCATCATTCCTCTGAAAGCCATTGAGAATGTAGCCGATTTGAATAATCTTCCGCCTTTAAAGTATGTTGGCATCCTTAATCGTGACGAGGGCAAGGATGCCGCGACTCCAGGTATCGTTCTATTCCCAAATCCTGAGATTGCTTCTGGTTATTTTATGCTCGGAGAAACTTCGAAGACTTCTGCAGCTGGTAAAGAACGAGGAAAGACGAGATCTCCATTTACTCAGCCCTTTTTCCCACTTAATCACAAACTACAGGCTGAGAGATTTCGTGAGCTTATGGCCAAAAACCCTGGGCTTATTACTTGGATGATGAATACCGGCTATGTGGGAGGAGATCAGCTGGATGAGAAAAAGGGAATAGCTCTTAAAGTAAAGATATCCCATTCTACCGCTATGCTGGAGGCACTCTTTAGAAACGAAATTAAATGGATGGAGGATCCCGATTTTGGCTACTGGATTGTAGATGTTAATGCCCCGGAAAATCAAAAACTCCTGGAAAAGGTGCCTGCTGAAATTCTTTATCCCAGGATACTTTACGAAAAGCAGGGCAGATTGAACGAATACAATGAATGGGTAATTAGAATCAAAAAGGAAAGAGAACAATTCCTTTTAAAATACGGCGTTGATGAGAAAATAATAAAAGCGGTGCTGAATGTGAAGTAAGTGATTTTTCTTTTGTTTTTTCTTGTTGCTGACACATTAATCTTCACAAACCCGCGGGTTGTTGAGGAGAGTACAGTTAATTTTGTTACCGAGGAAGCGCATGTAGATACAGTCTCGCAGGTTTTCAATTTTGAAGGTTCAAAGGGCGTATTTGTTGTCTTTCAGGGTTTAAATTTAGACCTTTCGCAATCTCTTGATTTGAAGTTACAGGGTAAACTTACAGAATCTATGACCCTAAGCGCCCGCCTTAAGGATAATTTTACCTATTATGGGAATGACTATTATAGCAAATCCCTTGGAGATCTTGATGAAATTTATTTGAGTGTTAGGGATCGGAGAGGTCTTTCGTTGGACCTTGGGAAGTTTTTCTATGAAGGCAGAAAACTCCTTGGCTTTGAAGCTGATTATAAGAATTATGAAGCAGTTTACGGCAGCACAGAACAAACAAGGAAGAAAAAGGTTATTGAGTACAGGGATTTTTATGACGGGCCTTATTTTGTGGATTATGGTTATTTGATAGTACCGGGTTCGGTTCGAGTTTTCTTGAACGGTTTTACTCTGGATAAGGCAAATTATTCCTTTGATTACTCCACTGGTTCCCTTTATTTCAAGGGATTGAGGATCTTGCCAGGTGATGTTATTTATGTAGAATATAGCACCTATTCGTATGCTCCCTCCCTTTTTTCAGGTGTAAGGGGAAGGTCAGGCCATTTTATTTTCGAACTAAAAAGGCTCAATTCCGTGGAGGGATTTTATTCTGGTTTTCCTGCAGAAATTTTGGATTACCTAAGGATGAAGGGGGATTCCTGTGCATCAGAGCCCTATCGTGGAGGTATCAGAACGGGAAAGGGGGATTATATTTTACAGGATTCTATTTATGTTTTTGTAGGGCAGGGTAGGGGTGATTATCAGGTCTATTTTAAATTTAAAGGCCAAGGCCAGGGTAGCTATGTCTTTGATAATTTAATCGGAGGATATAAGTTCGTAGGCAAAGGTAACGGGCTTTACGAACCCGAGATTGATCTTTATCCCCCTACCGATTTTCTGCTTGGAAAGTTTAGTTATGATGGACTATTTAGGTTTTCAGGAAGGGTAAGTTATAGGGACCTTAATACTTTAAGCCCTAAAGATGATGGTGATAATCTCGGCTACGATTTTGAATTAGGTCGGGATTTTCATACAAAGGCTTTTGATTTTCAATTCAACTGGCGTAATCAAAGTTCCAACTTTTCTACCATAGACGGGGAAATAGACCCTCTGTGGGGCACAGAGGATAAGGGCTTTTCCCACCAGATTAACCTATTTTTCGATTCTAAAAGGGTAGGGACTTCTTTAAAAAGTTCTGTAAGGGCTACGGAAGAAAAGGTTTCTTACCTTGTTTCTCTTGTAAATCAAGTGGGTCCCTTTCATGCTCAAGGAATTTTGAGTAAAACTGATACTCTGGGTTTTAAAATGCTTGCAGGTTTTGACTTTAAAAAGTTGCCATCTCTTAATCTTCTAATCTCTAAGGGCAGCAGCGCTAAGGCTTTTTTATATGACTCTTTACATGGTTTTGAATACCTTATCGGTGTTAATTTCGCGTTGGCTAAAAAAGTTTCTTTGTTTTCTAAGGCCGGTTTTAATTATAATTCCGATGAGAACCATTTATCTGCCGAGTTCCTTTATCTTCCGGAGTATCAGAAAACTTTGTTGTACAGCCTCGGCGGCACATCTAAGCTTGTAGGTGGCCTGTCAGTTAATGGATCTTTTTCTTTTGTGCCCGTCTTTCTGCCTCTTCAGGAGGAGAGATATTACCCCTCTCCAATGGGAATGTTTAACTATGACGAAAGGACAGGGATTTTCGTTCCTGATATTAACGGAGGATACGAGAGGGAGTTGGTAGTCCTTGGAGTTATGGATACGACGCTTCAGAAGTCTTATTCCTTTGGAGTTGATTTTGATTACACTTTTGTTGGATCCGCGCGGTTTGAAAGAACCTATTCCGAGTTTACTGATTACACGCTCATTTCAGTAGATTTGAGAAAAAATCAGCTGGAATTCAATTGGCAAAGATCGGTTAGAAACCTTTCCAATGTTTTAAATGGGCATAAGACAGAAAATAGTGAGATTGGTCTCAAATTTCCCCTATTAAAGCCGATTTTTTTGAACTTGAAGTATAGAGATTGCTTTGAGACGCCGGTTAACTATTCCATTTGGAGCGGATACCTTACCTTTACGTTTACTTTTATGTCGTTGACTTCTGGGCTGGATTACACCTATTTTGAGTCCGTCAACTTTCCCGGTCTACATCTTGAAGGTAGCGTGTTTAAAGCCTCAGAAAAATTCAGGGTTGTAGGCTCGTTTTACTTGAATTTTCCTTTAAATTCTCCGAGTGCTCTTCCTACGGTACTTCCAACTGCGAAGAGGTATGGAATCAATCTATCCATAAAAAGGCCCTTCGGGAGTGGAGAGTTTTTTATTGATGGATTTTATTCTAAAAGCTTGACAGCAACAAGCAAGGTTAAGGCTGGATATAATTTTCTATTTTAAGTCCTTTTCACTGAAAATTAAGGCTTCAAAAATGTAGATTTCTGTTTTTTCGTCCTTCCAGCATCCTGGATAAAGTCCTGCTTTTAAGCAGGTATGGTCCAGAAAGGTAATTCTATCCCAGTTTTCTTCAACGGCAACTTGAGGAAGTAGCAGGCCCTGGTAGAATCCTCTTTTGATTAAAATTCCGTGCCTACCCACTTCTATTTTGTTTATGTCGTCGATTTTTTGAAGCGGTGTTAAAACGGAGATTTCAATCTCAATGTCTTTTAATTCTTCTTTTCTTACAGGGTAAAACCGTGGATCATGGAAAGCGGATTCCTTTGCCAGGTCTACAATGGCTTTCCATAAAGGTTTGATGCCCGTGATGTAACCTATGCATCCTCTGAGTTCACCATGTTTTTTAAGGGTGACGAAGGCACCGACTTCCTTAAGTAGGTTCGGAGTCGGGTTTTCTAAGACAGGGTCTTTTTGACCATTAAGTTTGTTTTCTATTGACTTCCTTGCTAATTCCAGTAATACCTTTTTTTCTTCTTTAGTTAGGGTAAGGGTCTCCATTTCACACCCCCATCGCTATCCCTGCATATCCTACAACGTATCCTCCCTTAATTCCTGTAATATCTGCGGAATTTGTGTAGTGGATAAGCTGTGCCTTAGGCGTCTCAAAGGTCTCCTTTATAGCATAAAGCAATATAGCAATGCCTGTTTCACCGCAGGCCATAATAGACCCTTTTTGGGAGGCATCTATGAAACTTTCTGGATTTAATTCCAGTATTTTTGCAATTGTGTTTTTATCAGTTTCTACGCATTCTCTGTATGAGTATCCATGGTAAAGGTCCGAGCTCGCTACAATTAAAACTTCCTTGGAACCAAGTAGCAGCTTTGATAGGGTCTTGCCAGCCTCTCTGATTTCATCACGTTCCATTTCGCCAACAAGAAGAGGCAAGATCTTTGAGCCCGGTGATAAGTATTGTATAAAGGGAATCTGAACTTCTATGGAGTGTTCCCGAAGATGATTTTCAGGAGCCGCGATAAATATATCATTGTTTAGGATTTTCCCTGCACTTTCTGAGTCTATGATCGCTTCTCCCAGTGGGCTTATCCATTTTCCTTCGGGATAGACCGCAATTCCTCTAAAATAGACGTAATGAGATGGCCCGAGGATAACCACCGTTTTATAATAGTTTTTATCGAAGATATTCCTGTAGGTGCTATATGCTGTTAGTCCTGAATATACATAACCCGCATGTGGTGCAACAGCGCCATAGACGTCGAATTTAATTGGAGTAGAAATTTTTCTCTTTTCAAACTCTCTAAAGAATACCTCTAATTCTTCCTTTGTGTCTGGATAGAAGGTACCTGCGTGTTTTGGGTATCTTATCATCGGATTGTCACGGCAATATAAATGGGCATTCCATTTCTCAGAATCTTAAATCTGAGAGGTCCTGATGCGTTTTTGTAGGTCTTTGAAGCCTTAACGAAATCGCTGATGTCTTTAATTTCATAGTTCCCGATTTTTTGTATCAGGTCGCCCCTTATAATACCTGCAAAGTCAGCAACGGAACCGGGTTCAACCTCTTTTACGACCACACCTTTTTCATTGCCTGAATATAAATTGTATTGTCTTGCGAGTTCAGTGCTTATTACCGTCATTCCAAGCCAGTTTGCTTCAGGACCTTTTTCCTCCTCAGATCCCGTAGTATCTTCTTGCTCCTCCTTAGGATTTTGTTCGGGATATTCTCCCACCTTAACTTTCAGAGTTTTCCTTTCACCGTTTTCGCTAACTACCTCTAAGGTAACCACTTCTCCCGGTTGGGTATGGGCAACCATAAGCCTGAAATTTTCAACGTTGGTGACCTCTTTACCATTAAACTTAAGAATTACATCCCCCTCTTTAAGTCCTGCTTTTTCTGCCGGGCTATCTTTTATTACTCTTGCTACAAGAACACCATAAACTTTATCCAGGTTGTAGGTTTTAGCTAAATCGGCAGTCATTTCTTGGGGGTAGATTCCAATGTATCCCCTTGTTACCTTACCTTTTTTCAATATTTGTTCTACAACGAATTTTGCTGTGTTGATCGGTATTGCAAAGCCTACACCTGCATAGGCACCCGATGGAGAGGTGATTGCGGTATTTATGCCAATTACCTCACCGCGGATGTTCAACAACGGTCCACCAGAATTTCCTGGGTTAATGGCAGCGTCAGTTTGAATAAAGTTTTCGTAAATAGGGCCTTCAGGGAGTGGAATACCTGAACGCCCTTTTGCACTGATTACGCCAACTGTTAATGTGCCTTCAAGACCAAAGGGATTTCCAACGGCTATTGCCCAGTCTCCGACCCTTATTTTGTCAGAATCACCGAATTTTAGAACCGGAAGGTCTTTCTTTGTCTTGATTGATAGCACTGCAAGATCTGTACTGTTATCGGTTCCGACAACCTTTACGTTGTCTCCTGTTATTGTTGTTCCGTCGTTCAGCTTTACTATTATCTTATCGGCGTTTTTGATTACGTGATTATTGGTTAGAATGTAATATTTGTCACCGTCTCTCTGGAAGATAAAGCCTGAACCGAGACTCGTGGATTTATATTCCCTTGGGATAGATGGAATGGGAATGTCAAAATATTTTCGGAATTGTTCAAAAAAAGGATCATTATCGTCGAAGAAGGGATTTCTTGTGAATTTTACTACCCTCTCTGTTGAGATGTTAACGACGGCTGGAGTTGCAATTTCGGCAACTTGTACGAAAGGACTTTCTAAGGTACCAGAATCGCCTTCAACGAAATATGGCTTTGAGTCTTTTCCCTCTAAATTGGCAAGCCTTAACTGTGCTGTTATAATGAAACCGCTAATGGTGCCTGCGAGGAATATAATTGCTATAAGAAGCACTAATTTTAGCTTTTTGGCCATAGCGTACCTCCTTACTTAAAAAGAGGTTCCCACCTGTATGTGGGGCATCCACTTCTTTGAATCTATTCCATAAGCAAAGTCAAACCCAATAACACCCATGAGTGGTATTTCCATCCTTAATCCTACACCTACACCTTTTTTGACGATAAATGGCCTTATTGTGTTCACATTCTTGAAGGCATTACCTGCGTCAAAAAATGCAAGGAGGTACATGTTGTCATTTATCCTGTACCGTTGTTCAAAGGTAAAAATGAAGTAAAGCCTTCCACCTATGTTCACACCGTTTTCGATAGGACCAACACTGTTTGCTTCATATCCCCTCAGGCCGTAGGTGCCAACATCACCGAGGAAGAATCTCTCATAGAAAGGCACTGAATCGGGGTTTGAGATTCCGCGGATGTAACCTGTTTTTAATGAGGCTGCTGAGATGAAGGATTTAGTCACGGGAAAGAGTTTTGAAAATTCGAATTCCTGTTTTATAAAGTGAATATCACCTTGGAGGGGCCCACCGGATAGTTCCCCACGGTATGAGAAGATGTTGCCTCTGGTTGCATTGAAAACCCTATCCCGGTTGTCAAAAGACAGGTTATAGTTTATTGCTGAGGACCATTGCCAGCCTTTATGGGCCCAGTAGGAATAGTAGGGATGGCTAAGGAGGACGCTGTCAATATTATATACGTTGGTTTTTTCGAGGGTATACTGAGTAAAAATTCTCCAGTAATCATTTTTAGAGAGTCTTTTACCGTAGCTTATGTTGCCCCCGTTTTTGGCTACAGTATATTGGGGGTAATAGGTTGTAAGGGAGTAGAGGCTGAAACCAGCCTGCTGTTTTTTTCCGAAGAGCCAGGGTTCAGTAAAACTAATCTGAAAATTCCTCTTTTTAAATCCGTATTCGATTAGAAAGTTAACAATTTCTCCCTTTCCTCTGAAATTGGGTTGTTGTATTTGAAAGTAGAAGGAAAGGCCATCGAGCTGAGAGTATGTAGCGCCAAGGCCTACGTTACCTGTATATTTTTCTGACACTTTAAAGACCAAATCGACAAGATTGGAATCCTTTGTGGGAGTGAAGTTGACTTCGACATTCTCAAAGAAATTCATGTAATAAAGATCCCGCTGGCTTTTAATCAGCTTCTCTCTCGAGAAGTACTCGCCGGGGAATAAGTCCAGCTCCCTTCTTATAACTTCATCGTGAGTTTTTGTATTTCCCACAATGTCGATCTTTCTTATTTTGATTCTCGGCCCCTCAAAAATGTAAAACTTTAAGTCGATACTCGAGTCTCTCACGGCTTCCTGAAATGGGGTAATGTTGACATATAGGAAACCTGAGTCCCCGTATATTGATGTGAGTTCTTCAACGGTTTTATCTATACCTTTTTGGGAATAAATAGCTCCCTCTTTAATCTTGATCCTCTTCTGAAGCTCTTCCGTTGGGAAAAATTTGTTACCTTCTATGGAAACCTTACCGAAAAAGTATTTTTTACCTTCCGTAAGGTAAAGGTGAACAAAGAGATCTTTACCTTTAACTTCATTTTTGAAGGAATCGACTTTGGCTTCAGGAAAGCCGTTATTGAGGTAGAACGTTTTGATTCTCTTGAGATCTTCGTTAAATTTCTCCTCGTCAAATTTCCCAGTGAAGATAACGAATTTCTTCTCCTTCGTTTTCATTACCCTTTTAAGCTTACTGGAGGAGAAATGGTCGTTACCGTGGAATATAATTTCCTTGATTCTTGCCTTTTGCCCTTCCTTTACATTTACAGACACCTTCACTCTTCCATTTTCATCAGGCTCTGAAAGATTGAAACTTACTTCCGTCCCGTAATATCCTTTGTTTTTGTACTCTTCGAGCAGGAAGTTCTTTATTTTGAAGAGGGTAGCATTGCTTACTGGTATATTTTCTTTTATTCCCAGGGTGTCTTTTACTTTGGATGGCTTCAGTGCCTTTAGGCCCTCAAAGGTAATTTCCTTTAGTTTTGGGTTTTCTTTGATTTTTACAAGAACATCTGCTTTTTGATTTTCAGCAGTTGCTTTTACATAGATGTCGTTGAAATACTCAGTAAGATATGCCTTTTTGAGGACAGACCTTATGGAAGCAGGTGAAATGCTTTGTCCTTTTTTGATACCTATGGCATTGAGAATAGTTTGTTGGTCCCACCAATTGATGTTTTCTACCTTTACATCTTTAACTAATAGAGTTTGCCCTACGAAAAGCAAAACAAGGATTTTGGGGAACAAAGGTTAGCCTCCCTTTTTTACTGGCTCGGGCTGAATTACTTCAAAATCGAGTTGTTCTCCTTTTCTTAAAACTTTTACAAAGGTTCCTTCACTTAGGTGCTTACCAAGGATAAGTTCTGATAGCGGTTCCTCAACATACTTTCTTATTGTTCTTCTCAAAGGTCTTGCACCGAATTCAGGTTCGTAACCTTTTTCAATGAGGAACTCTTTTGCATCAGGTGAAAGTTCAATTTTTATGTTGAGCTCTTTAATTCTTGCCTCAAGATCCTCAAGCTGAAGGTCAACGATCTTCAATAGGTCTTCCCTTGTGAGAGGTTTGAATATGATGATTTCATCTAGACGGTTATAGAGTTCTGGAGGGATTGCATTTTTTAACTCTTGAAGCAGGAACTCCTTTGTCTCTTCAAAGGTCTTATTGAAATCTTCCGTCTTGAAACCAAGCATTTTGTTTTTACTGAGACTTTTAGTTCCAATGTTGGATGTTAAAATGATTATAGAGTTCCTGAAACTTACCCTCCGTCCAAAGCTGTCTGTGAGGACTCCCTCTTCCATTATTTGTAAGAGGATGTGGAAGACTTCCGGGTCTGCTTTTTCAAATTCATCGAAAAGTATAACTGAATAGGGTTTTCTTCTCACTTTTTCAGTTAATTGGCCACCTTCTTCATACCCTACGTACCCTGGTGGTGCGCCGATCAACTTGCTAACATTGAACTTTTCCATGTATTCCGACATGTTGATCTCAATAACTGCATCCCTATCGTTGAATAGAAATTCGGCAAGAACCTTTGCGGTCTCTGTTTTTCCAACACCTGTAGGCCCAAGGAAGATAAAGGAACCAATTGGCCTTCTTGGATCCTTAATGCCTGCACGGGACCTTCTTATTGCCTTCGCAAGAGCAGAGATCGCCTCGTCCTGTCCGATAATCCTTTTCCGCATTTCTTCTTCCATTTTCAGCAACTTTTCCATCTCGCTTTCGGCAAGCCTTGTAACTGGTATTCCAGTCCAGAGGGAAATAATTTCAGCAATATGATCTTTGGTTACGAGCAGTGGTTCACCCCTGCTTCTTAATTTTCTTTTTCTCTCTGCGATTTGTTCCTTTAATCGGTCTTCCCTTTCTTTAAGGAGAGAGGCTGTTTCAAAATCCTGCTTTTCTTTTGCAAGTTCCTTTGCTCTTTTGACATTTTCTAAATCTTTTTTGAGTTCTTCAAGTACTTCATCGTTTTCCTGAGTTTTGAGCTTTACCTTAGCCCCTGCTTCGTCCAGTACGTCTATCGCTTTATCAGGAAGATAGCGATCGGTAATGTATCTATCTGATAGCTTCGCAGCCGCTTCTATTGCATCGTCTGTATATTTAACGCCGTGAAAGCTTTCGTATTTTTCTTTAAGACCATAAAGTATTTCAATGGTTTCTTCTACCGTTGGAGGATCGACGAATACAGGCTGGAATCTTCTTTCAAGGGCACCGTCTTTTTCTATGTATTTCCTATAGTCTTCAAGGGTAGTGGCCCCAATTATTTGAATTTGTCCCCTTGCAAGTGGAGGTTTTAAGATGTTTGATGCGTCAAGAGAACCTTCTGCTGCGCCGGCGCCGACCACGGTGTGAAGCTCATCAATGAAAAGTATTACATCTGGGGCTTCTTTAGCTTCGTCGACGATGGCTTTAAGCCTCTCCTCGAATTGGCCTCTGTATTTAGTACCTGCAACGATTGCGGTTAAATCTAACTGCAAGATTCTTTTGTCCAGGAGAGAGTCGGGAACCTGATCCTGTGCAATTCTTTGGGCAATTCCTTCAACAATGGCGGTTTTTCCAACCCCTGGTTCGCCGATCAAAACTGGATTATTCTTTTTCCTCCTTGCCAGAATTTGAAGAACCCTTTCAATCTCTCGTTCTCTTCCGATTACAGGGTCAAGCTTACCTTCCTTAGCCAATTTTGTTAAATCTGTTGAGAAGGTTTCAAGGTTTTTCAACTTACCGCTTTTTAGTCCTGTTCTTTCACCCTCTCTCGAACCCCTTAAGATTTTGTCGAGTATAACTTCGTAAGTGATATTGAAATCAATAACCAATATCCTGTAGGTAACGTCTTCTTCGATTCTTAGAATCCCCAGTAAGAGGTGCTCCGTTCCAATATATTGCTTGTGTAGCTTAAGCGCTTCGTCCTTTGCAAGTTCAAAGGCTTTGATACATTTTGCACTAAATTTTATTTCTTTTGCACTGATTGGGTGCTCTAAGAGAAGTCTTGGAGGTCTTAATCTATCGAGGGCTCGTTTGAAGCGCTCATAAGAAACACCTTCTTCTTCTAAAAAAGCATAGGCACTGCCATCCTGGATACTTAAAATCCCAAGGATTAAGTGTTCAAGATTAACGGTGGAACTAATGCCCTCTTTTGAAGCCTCTTCTTTGGCTCTTTCAACAACTTTCTTGAGGCTTGCGGTAAAATCATTATAATAGGGTAGATTCATAAAATTCAATTCACCTCCCCGAGCATCCCCTTAAGAAATTGTAGCTCTTCATTAACAGCTTGGGTCAGGGAGGATTTGGGGAATTTTTTGTTAAAGGCTTCAAGGGTTTCTTTCGATTTTTTAATGTCGCCTTTTAGATAATAGATCCTTGCCAGTTTGTAATAATAGTATGCTTTTAAAGGCTCCGTTGGGGCGCTTTTTTCAGCTTTTTGAATGTAATTTAAGGCTTTGCCAAAATTTTTCATATCTACATATATATCTGACAGATTTGCGTAAGTAAAAGTTCGAAGCAATTTATCCTCAATGGAGGAACCTAAAAATTTTCGGTAATATCCAAGAGCCTTTTGGTTGTCTCCCATCTTTTGGTAGTAAAGACCACTGTAATAGTATGCTCTCTGTCCCGCGGTTGTGGTTCTATATTTTGTAGTAAGTTCTTGGAGGAGTTGAGGCGCTTTTGTGGTATCTTGTTGGGTAATAGACACTATTGCCTGTAAGAGCACGAAATCAGCCTCAGTTGATATTCTCGGTTTAGTTGCATTTTTGTATAAAATAACGGCAATTACGACTGTAACAACGCCTCCAAGTCCATAAAGGCCATACCAGAAGTACTTAAATTTCGAAATTTTCTTGAAGAAAGCAATTATTGAAAGTATAGCATCTCTAACTGGGTCGTGCCTCAACTCCTCTTTGTGTACTTTTTTTATCTGTTTTGCCATTTTTAAAAACCTCCCAATTGTACTAAATTATAGTGGCATTTATTGGAAAAATCAAGGATTTATTCCACGCCTTCAAAGACCAAAGGTTCTTTCGCTGGTTTCTCGCTCTTTACAATGTAACAATTTTTTAAAAGTTGCAAAGCTTGATTAAATTTGTTTACATCGTTGTATTTAATTTCCATAACTGTCTCACCCGATTTAACTTCGTCACCAACTTTTTTGTGAAGGATTATACCAACCTTGTGATCGATTTCGTCGTCCTTTGTGCTTCTCCCTGCTCCAAGTATTGAGACCGCTACACCTACCTCGTAAGTATTGTAAGAATAAAGATATCCATCAGAATTTGCCTTTAACTCAAAGGAATAATTTGTCCTTGTGAATTCTTCAGAGTACATGTAATCAAGATCACCGCCTTGGTATTTTACAAGCTCCTCCCACTTTTTAAGTGCTTTTCCTGATTTCACTGCCTCATCTACTTTCTTGAGCGCCTCTTCTCTTGAGATTTCTTTTCCTGCAATAATTAACATCTCAGCTGCCAAGGTGTAAGTGAGTTCCCTTACATCTTCTGGACCTTTTCCCTTAAGAATCTCGATAGTTTCTTCAACCTCCAATGCGTTTCCTATTTTATAGCCAAGAGGCTGGTTCATATTGGTGATAAAGGCTTTTACCTTTTTACCCATTCCTTTACCGATTTCTACCATAGTTTGGGCTAATTTTTTAGCGTCCTCGTATTTTGCCATAAAGGCGCCGTTACCTGTTTTTACATCTAAGACAAGGCCGTCAATACCTTCGGCCAGTTTTTTAGACATTATGCTTGCAGAAATAAGTGGAATACTTTCTACGGTAGCGGTCACATCCCTGAGCGCGTAAAGTTTTTTGTCGGCAGGGCAGAGGTTTTCGGTCTGGCCTGCCATTACAACACCTATGTCAAGGAGTTGCTTTTTAAATTTCTCAGGCGAAATTGCGGTTGTCAGACCTTTGATTGATTCGAGTTTGTCAAGGGTACCGCCGGTGTGTCCCAGGGCCCTTCCTGAAATCATCGGAACGAAGATTCCAAGAGAAGCAACTATGGGAGCAAGGGGGAGAGAAATTTTGTCTCCGACACCACCCGTTGAATGTTTGTCTACTTTGGGACCTGGAATATCTGTAAGATCGAGAACTTCCCCTGATTTCATCATATATTCCGTGAGTGCGACGGTCTCATCAGAAGTCATGCCTCTAAAGTAAATAGCCATAAGGAGTGCAGAGGCTTGATAATCCGGAATTTCCCCTTTGGTATAGTTTTCCACAAAAAAGGCAATTTCTTCCCTTGATAAAATACCGCCATCCCTCTTTTTCTTTATTATGTCAACCATTCTCATCCTTCTGCCTCCTGGTTCTTCCAAAAGTATAAATTAAAGCAGTGTAGATAAAAAGCAAAATGAGAAAAAGAGAGCTGGATTGCGAGGGCAAAACTGTAAAATGGATTTTGGCTTTGTATTGTTTTTTATCCTTATAATTGAGCTTGCTGTGCAAAACAAAGGTGGTATCGTAAATAACTTTTTCCATAACCTTTGCTGTTACTTTGATTGTATCAACTTCCTTTTCAGGCAGGATTTTAAGGTAGCCCTGAATGAGACTTGAAGTTGGCATTTTCTTGCCATTTCTCGAAGCTTCAACCAAAAGATATTCGGGTAGATGGGGTGGTTCACATAACAAATAGTTATCTTGGTTTAAACTGATTATTTTAAATTTTGGGTAAGAGATGTTCTCGATAATTACGTTTAAGATAGAGTCCGTAATTTCAGGGCTTTTCAAGGAGAGCTCAAAAAGGTTTTCGAGGTTAAAGCAAAAGTTTCCATCGGCTCCGAGGAAGAAAAGAGGAATTTTGTTGGGCTCTATCCATATAATGGTGTCTTTGACCTCTCTCTGTACTGGTGAAAGGAAGATGTTTTCTGCCCTTAATTTGAACCTGTCGGAGACTATAAAGGCGTTGTTTAGTTTTACAGTATTTTCGGAACGATCAATAAGGCATACCGGAAACTTTACCCTTCTGTAAAGGATTTGCTTTTCTGTGTTATCAATAATTAAGGCATTGAAGCTGGTGAAATCTGGATTTTTCTCCTTGACTAAGCTGTTTTCCTTTAGGGTTATCCAGTCGTTATTGACTGTTACAAAAGGCTGAGTTATCAAGTCTCCTCTTTTAGTTCCATGAGAATTTATTACTTTGAAGAGCGGGTTAAATTGTGGGGTAAATACTGCAATTCTTGTTTTTTCCTGAAGTTTATAAATCTGGATGGCTTTTGAACTATGTTCTTTACCTTTGTAGATAGATAAATTGAACTCGTTGATGCCTGAACTTAATGGAAGTTCAAGGGAGGATGCATTGTAAACCGTTTGGGAGTAATCCTTTCCTTCGACCTTTAGTGAGTCAAAGTTGCCTGATAACCTTATCTTTGCGCGGTAAAATGCAGTTACCGGTTCGAAGTCGATATTGATCTCTCCCTTTGTTAGAGGCATTTTTTTGATTATTATGCTGGGAAAGGGCAGATTCAAAAGAAGGTAAATGTAAAGCAGGATTAAGATTAAGCGTTCTATCACTTAATAATTTTAGAATGGTTCTTGCGTTTTAGGAAGTCAGGATTTTGAAAAGGTGAATTAAAAAGGCCCGATAGCCCGACAACTTTTAGCATTTTTTGGCTCGCTTTTACGCTAAATGCGTCTCAATCCCTTGAAAATTCGAAAGAAATTCTTTATATCTATTATACTCAATGACTTAGCAAGGTTAGGGAGGTATTATGAGGGTTTTAGGAATTCTAGGATCACCGCATAAAACGGGTGGTTCTGCCCAGCTTTTGATTGCAGCCCTGAAAGGCGCCTCAAGACTGGGTGCCGAAACAGAGCTTGTAAGTGTGTATGATGGTGAGATAAAACCCTGTGTAGGGTGTATAAAAGACGAGGAACCCTACTGTAAGTTCCCCTGTATTTTTGATGATTATGGAAAAGTAATCTTGCAGAAGATCTACGAGGCAGATGGAATCATTTTCTCAACACCAATTTACTGGTTCGCTCCCTCTGGTCAAATGAAGAACCTCATTGACCGGATGACTTCCATGGAAAATATGGTAGCATATGGACAGCCCAGTTATCTTGAGGGGAAAGTGGCAGCTGCCATAGCAGTTGGCGCGGATGATGGTGGTTCCTGGGCTACGGGTTATCTTGTCGCCACTCTAACTTCAATGGGGTGCATCATTCCACCCTGGGGATTAGCATATTCCCACAGAAGAGAGAAGGCCATCTTTGACGACAAGGCTTTGATGGACGCAATCAATATAGGCCTTCTTACCGCTAAGACCATAGCGCGGCTGAATGGCGAAAGAGTTGATCTCCTTTTTGTAGATGACAAGAAGATGCTTCAGGAAATAAGAAAAGAGATTATTGAGGAACTCGGCATTCCGGTGGAAGAGGGACAGAGTTATCTTTTAACGGAGAAAAAGTAGATAAGGTTCCCATCAGAAGGTCTACTCAGACATTTTGAACATTGTGGAAGTTTCTGAAAGGAAAGTTTGTTTTTTTTCTCTTGCTCACCTATTTGCCCTTTACAATTTGAACATTAACCAGAAGGTGAAACATAGAGGTATTAGCGAAAATATGGGAAAAGATAAAAAAAGTAAGGCGGTGTTGGTTGCAGTTTTAATATTGCTGGCCATCGGCTATTTTATACGAGAAAGGTTTCCAGATGCGGCAGGTTTCATGTGTCAAGTAGCAGGATCATTATTAGGATTGTGGATATTTTTTAAATTGATAGACCTTTACCCTTAAGAGAGAGCAATAGCTTAAGATTTTTCAAAAATTTGGGAAAACGCTAAGGCATAGGTGGTATAGTATCTCGTTAATAGGACCAATTCTTGTATTTGAGTTTGTTATTAGATTAATATGATTTTTAACCCGCAGGCTTGTCCTCCCGGTAACTGAGGGAGTTTTAAGAATTGATTGCAGGGCTCTTAGCTCCTTTTAAAATACATTCTCCATTCTTTTCTAAACTTCGCAATTCTCTTTTCCGGCGGGATGTACTTCAATCCAAGATGCGAAAAGATTTCTTTTTCTTTGTTTGTAATCAGTTTTCCCGTTTCTCTATCATAGAGACCATACTGGCTTAAAAGATAACCCTTATTTTTGGCGATCGATCTCATCCATACGTTAAATTCTCCAGAACCAGTTAGATAGAGGGCAAAACTTTCCCAGCTCTCTTTGTATTCATCGGGAATACAGTAGAATTCTATTCGAGAGTAAAAGTCGAAATCTTTAAGCAGATTTTTTGCCCTTTTGCAGTCCTTTTCATGAAGAAGCAAGTCCAAATCACCTATTGTCTCTTCTTTTCTTATGAAAGAACCATAGATTTCGTGGGTGATGCCATATTTACTAAGAATTTCTTTAATTTTTTCAACTATCTTCCGTGCCTCTTCGTACGATATCCTTTCTTTAACCTTTGCCATCTCATGGGTTGAGTATCTTAATTACCTTGTTTACTCCACTTCCAGACGAGGCCTTGACGAAGTAAATGCCTTTCTTTAAAAGGCTTAATGGTGTAGGGACATTAGATTTTGCTTTTGTCTTCAGCACCAATTTGCCCATTACATTGTAGGCTTCAACGCTGTAATCTTCTTGCTTGCTCGAGTTTATGGTGAGAAGGCCTTCCTTTATGTCCCATTTCATTTTGAATCCTGCAATATTTTCTGGCACTCCTTGACTTTTATTAACATCCATCCACAAAATGGTGCTATCTAAGACAGGTAGATAAGGCGGGGTCGAAAGATAGTGCCAGAAATCTTGGTGCCAAACGGCGCACATGGAACTTTTTGATGGTGAGTATTTCATTAGAGGCCTGTAAAAATTCCTGAGGGCGCTATGGTAAGTTGAGACGAGTGGAAAGTCGGCAAAATTGGCGGTGTCAGAAATTTGCATTTCTTCGGAAATTAACGGTTCTGTATTTCCCGCTGGAAATTTAAATATTCTATGGAATATTTTGCCGTTTATTACGTAAAGGTGTGGGAAGTAAGAAGTATCCTGGATTGTAAATCCTTCGACATAAAAATGGGATAATCCAATGCCTCTTACAGGTCCTTGCCAGGAGCTGCCACTGGTCGCGCTATACTCGTAGAGAAAGGAATCAGGGTAATCTATGCGATTTGCGAAATCTATAACATAGTTAGAAGTAGCTGCAAAGGAGGGAAGCTGGGCATCTACTAAGGAGAAGGGATAGTGCTCGCTGTAGGGGCCATTGTTTGTGTAAGTAACTATGTGAGGGTAAAAAGTGTTTGGATCGCTTTGTGGCACATATAAGAAGTAAAAGTGATAAAGGGAAATTCCAGGGAATGAATTAAATCCTATGTCCATTGGGTAAGTTGGAGTAAAGGATACCATATACCACCTTTGATGTGAACCGGCAGTCATGTTTACTTTATCTATTTTTACAGAATCGTCACCGTTTGAACCAGGATAAGAGAATACCAAAAAGCCATATGTAGTGTCATTTTCCCGATATATGTCTGTTTTAACCGATCTTATCACATGGAATGGACCTTCAATTTGTTCACTCCTTCCCTGGTGGATATTTTGAACAGATAAAACGATGAGATTTATATAGCCTGAATCCCCCGAGACCACTAAGTAGATTGAGTCCTGGTAAGTAAATATATCGAGTCCGGTGATATGTCCAGGCACCCCCGTGCAAAATTGAGCATCGGCCCAGTCGGTATTAACATATTTTAACACGTAGATTGATGAGATATCAGATTGGTTGTAAATTCCTAAGGCAAGAAAGGAAGTTGAATCATCATACATGCAAAGGTTGTATGCCTCGAGATAGTCGCCATTTTCGGCACGAGTGACAGTGATTGCCTGATTTAACGAGAACAACATTAACAATAGCAACATTTTAACCTCCTTGTATTGGGAAATTTTAATTCTATTTGAAGTCGCAGTCAATAGTTTTTGGTCAATGTCTGTGTTTTAACGGTTATCCTTGTTTTTTCGTTTAAAATTTTTGCATGTTCTTTCAGGATTTAATTCCAGTTAGAGTCATTAAAAGGGAGAAAAGATTCAGGCTTTATGTCGAAGTTAACGGAAATCTGGAATTGGCGTACTTGCCAAATTCCGGTAGGCTTGGAGAACTTATTTACCCGGGAGCAGAGGTTTATGTTGCTTCTAAGGGCAATGCTAACAGAAAAACGAAGTACGAGGCAGTTCTTGCAAAGTATGGTAACATTTTCGTTTCTATAAATGCCCACCTTGCCAACGATCTGTTCTTGGAAAATATCGAAAAAATGCCCTTTACTGCAAAAGAGATCAAGCGTGAGTTTACTTTTCTTGATTCACGTTTCGACTTTCTTATCAATAATGAAATTCTAATTGAAGTTAAATCTTGCACTTTGGTCAAAAATTCGGTAGGTTTATTCCCCGATGCACCGACAATAAGGGGTGCCAAGCATTTGAAGACCCTTCTGCAATGGCCTGGTAAAAAGGGGCTTGTTTTTGTGATTCAGCGAGAAGATGCAAAGTATATGTCAGCTAACTTTGAAATGGATGAAGACTTTGGCAGGAATTATCTCGATGTTCTTAAAAAGGCGGACTATATATTGGCCTTTACTACGAAGGTCTCCCCTGAAGGCATCTTCTTCAAAGAGTTTGTTCCGATTTTAGGAGTGTAAAATATATCATTATGAGAGTGCTAAATGTAAATTATGAAAAGTGTACAGGATGCAGGCTTTGTGAAATGGCCTGCAGTTTAGGCCATTTCACACTCTTCAGCTACTGGTTCTCCAGGATTAGAGTCTTAAAGGGCAAGACTTTTTTCCACTTCTACCCTCAATTTTGCACCCAGTGTGGCGATGCCTATTGTGTAAGGGCCTGTCCAACAGGCGCTTTAGAGAAAAAATTCAATCTCGTTCATTACGACAGGAATAAATGTATCCTGTGTCGACAGTGCACCTTTGCCTGTCCCTGGGGGCTTATTTATCCAGACCCTGAAATGCAATTTATTATAAAGTGTGATTTATGCGGAGGCGATCCCGAATGTGTAAAGGTTTGTTTGCAGGATGCCATTACCTTTGTCGATGTTGAAGAAGGTGCCGATATAAAGCAATTTTCAAATGTAAATAAGATGGAAGGTGGAAGATGAGTTTCAGAATTTTGAGGGTGAATTTATCTAATAGAACTTTCTATGTTGAGGAGTTGAGTGAAGAGGTCTTTAAGAAGTTTCTCCTTGGTAGGGGAATAGGTGATTACATTCTTTACAAGGAAGTGAATCCTGCTATAGATCCATATTCGTCTGAGAACAAACTGGTTTTTGCTACGGGTCCCTTCTCTGGTACAACGGTTCCTGGAGCAGCAAGACTTTCAGCGGTAACCAAGAGTCCATTGACAGGCACTATAACCAGTACCAATGCGGGCGGACACTTTGGGATGGAGATGGCTTTAGATGATTACCATGTAATCATAATTGAGGGAGCCTCTGATTCTCCTGTTTACCTTTTTGTTAAAGGTGATGAAGTGATATTTGGAGATGCTTCTAAATTGTGGGGAAAGACCACATCGGAGTCGGATACCTTACTGAAAAAACTTACCCATCCTAAGAGTAAGACCCTTGTTATCGGTCCCGCAGGGGAGAACTTGTCTCCTATTGCTGGAATATTCGTGGATGGTCACAGAGCCCTTGGAAGAGGCGGTGCCGGTGGGGTGATGGGCAGTAAAAAGCTAAAGGGTATTGCGATTCTTGGTAAGTCGAAAATTGGATTTAAAGGAAACCCGCAGAAATATAAGGATTTAATTAATAAACTTTACGGTTACTTAAGACAATCAGAGGGTCTTATACGTTTTAAAGCCTTTGGAACCACAGGGAATGTGAGGACAATAAACCTTGCGGGATCTTTTCCTACAAGGAATTTCAGGAATTCTTACCTCGAAGGTTACGAAAATATAAATGGAACTGAAGTAAACAGGCTATATTTGGTGAAAGCAGGTGCCTGTGCCCAATGTCCTGTAAGTTGCAATAGGATAACCAAGGTTGAATATGATGGTAAAGTGTATTTGGTAAGTGGACCGGAATATGAGACCCTATGGTCTTTCGGAGGTGCTACAGGCGTAACGGATTTAAAGTATGTAATTTTGGCCCACCACCTTGCCAACGAGTACGGTTTCGATGGTATTTCCCTTGGTTCAACGATTGCCTGTATAATGGATCTTTACGAGGATGGTCATGTAAAAGATTTGCCTTTCGAGGCTAAGTTCGGAGATGGTGAAGCAATGGTGAAACTCATAGAGCTTGCAGGTAAGAATGAGGGCATAGGCGCGTTAATAAAAGAGGGTTCATTAAAATTAGCGTCCCATTTTGGACATCCGGAGTATTCGATGAGTGTAAAGGGGCAGGAGATTCCCGCTTACGATCCAAGAGGCATCAAGGGAATGGGTATCGGGTATGCTACTTCGACCCGTGGCGCCTGCCATTTGAGAGGGTTCAACACCTCACAAGAGGTTTACAATGCCCCCGACCCAGAGTATAGATTGAAATATACCGACGAAAAGGTAGATTTCCTCATACATAATCAAAATATGAGAGCATTACAAGATTCTCTTGGTGTTTGTGCCTTTGTAGGAGGATATTACGAACTGGAGGACTATAGTACTTTAATTGAATCTCTCTGGGGTATATCGATAGGTCCAGAGGATCTCTACAGGGCAGGGGAAAGGGTGTGGAACATTGAGAATCTTTATAACAGGAAAGCCGGCATTTCAAGAGTACACGATACTTTGCCTGAAAGGATCTTTAGCCTCCCTGTAAAAAGTGGACCTTCTTCTGGTGAAGCCTATGATAAGTCAGAGTTTGAGAGGCTACTCAACCTCTACTACGAGAAGAGGGGTTGGAACCAAGAGGGGTGGCCTGAGTTCAATAAGTTAAGGGAACTTGGGATTGAATGATTTTGTATTAATTGGCTCTGGCCCTGCGTCCATTAATTGCGCATTGACTTTAAGGAAATTAAAGCCCGAATCTAAAATTAAAGTAATTACAGAGGCCCCTTTTATCTTTGCAAAAATGGCGGCACCTTCTGCTTTGAGAAAAGAGATAGAGCCTTCTAATTTGATTAAAACTCCACTTGAGGGAATTGAATTTGAGTTTAATCAGAGAATCGAAGGTGTTGACGTTGAAAGAGGGGTGGTTTTTTCTTCAAGTAAGGAATGGAAATATGGCAAACTGTTTATCGGGACAGGTTCCCGCCACCGGACTGTCTCTTTTGAGAACGCTTTTTATCCTGGTGACTTCAATTCAATGCTGAGATTAAGAGAATTGATCTTAAGTGGGAAGGTTAAAACTGCAGTTATATATGGCTTTGGAATGGTGACCTTGGAACTTTTGGATATTCTTTTTTCCTATGGCATAGAAACTACAGTTGTTTCATCTTCATGGTATCCATTAAGTACCTTGGTTTACAATGAATTGGGGAGCAAGCTGTCAAGCTATTTTGAAAGATTTGCCAAACTTATTTTTGAAAATGATATAAAATCTTACGATGAGAACTACGTTTATATGAAGGATGGAAGCCACATTCCTTGCGATGCCTTGATTGTGGCAAAGGGTACTGTTGCAAGTCCTATTATTTCGGATCTTGAAATAAATGAATTTATGGAAACCCAGTATGAAGGAATCTTTTCAGGTGGTGACGCGGTGAAGGTTAAAGATAGCTTTACGGGGGAGTTTAAATACATACACCTGAACTCAGTTGCGTGGAAAACAGGTCATTACGCTGGTCTGAATATGGCAGGTTTAAAAGTCCCATTCCCTGGCGATATCTTTTTCTCGCTAACAAAGACTAAAAATTTCAGTGTTGCAGTATTAGGCGAGCTCAAAAGTTTTGAGAATGTTGAGATAATGGAGCAGGGTGATTCGCTTCTTTGTAGAACCTATAGAAAGGGAAAGGCAATAGGACTTTTCGCTCTAAATTGGGAAGTTGATTTTTCGAATTTTTCACAATTTTGGGTTAATACATTCATATAAATTGACGGCTCTTATCATTTCCAATTGTTCGCATTGTGTACCTTATAATTGTTAGCAACACGAACAAAGGGAGGACTTATGCTTATTTTAGCTGCTATTCTTGCGTCTATTACTTTCAAAGTTCCCGTAGTTAAGGATGATATTAAACTGGATGGCTTTCTTGAACCTTTGTGGGATTCTGCTCTGGTGTTTAGCAAATTCAGTGTTTTTGAACCATCGGATAGAGAAATACCATCTTTTAGAACGACTCTCTATGTTTTACAATCAGATAACTCCCTTTACTTCGCCTTTAAGTGTGAGCAAGATCAGATCAGAAGTTTAGTGGGACTTAGGGACAAAGGAGAGGGTGACTACGTTGGGATATATCTTGATACCTTTGGAAAAGGTAGCAGCGTCTATTTCTTCGGTGTTAATACGGCAGGTGTTCAGACAGATCGTATTATTACCGGTGGAGGTAAGGTTGAAGATGACAGCTGGGACGGTGTATGGTTATCTGCAACACGGGTTTCCGATGGTTCATATGTTGTTGAAATGAAGATTCCTTTTAAGACTCTACAGTATGATATTAAAAACCCCGTTTTCCGAATGGAAGCGACAAGATTTATCTCTAAGAACAATGAGAGGCTCTATATTGGTAAGTATAAGAGGGAGTGGGGTTTGAATCCCTTAGATTTTCCAATAGAACTTAAACTACAATTGCCGGAAAGTTCCTTTGGATTTGAACTTATGCCTGTCTTATTAGTTCAAAAGGACAGCACAGATATTAAAATCAAGGCGGGTTTAGACTCCAAATGGTGCCCTTCCAATAAATTTACACTTAATTTGACTCTGTATCCTGATTTTTCACAGGTAGAGGCTGATCCTTTTACGTTAAATTTGGGTAAGTACGAAGAGTACATGGAGGAGAAAAGGCCATTTTTTGTTGAAGGTAGTGAAGTATTTAGATTTAGATCAAATCCCTACTCTTTTGGGTTTGGGCCTTCTATAAATCCGTTCTATTCCAGGAGAATTGGGAAGGCTTTATCCTCTGAGGTAGTTGTACCACTGATTTTCGGGTTAAAGGGCTTTTACAAATCTCGTGGTTTTGAAGGAGGATTGCTTACCGCTCTAACAGGTGATGCCTTTTATGTTTACGATTACGGTGATACATTAAGGGAAGAAAAAGCACTTTACAATGTAATATCTTTCGGGAAGCAATTTTCTGGAAACTCAAATTTAGGATTTATTTATTCTGGTAAAGCAACGCAGAGTAATATTGCGGAAAACCATGCTATTGGTGTGAATTTTCACTATTTTGTCCAAAGTACAGAATTGACCGGAACTTTTTCTAGTTCACTCTATGAGAATCACATAGGAAATGCCTTTGCCTTCCATGTTGCTATGCTCGAGGAAACTCATCATTTTATGTTCTCTTTTATGAATATAGATTCCCTGTACAATGTTTCGGAAATAGGCTTCACACCATGGGTGGGGTTACGGAGGATTTCGATACTTGGAGGGCCCGATTTTGAAATTAATGGGGAGAAGTTGCAGAATGCCACTTTTTCGGTCGGATACAACAATAAAGCAGAAGCTTTCGAGGGCATGAAAAGTCAGAATTTTGTATTTTTCCATTCTAATTTGAACTATAAAAATGGAGCAGGAATTGAATTCCACTTCTCGGCAGGCCGCGAATATATAAACAATTACGTGAACAACTATGAGATTGATGTTGATGGCTGGTCTTCGCCCAATGGAAGGCTTGAATTGAATGGAGGTATTGGATTTGAAGAAGGCTATAACTATTATCGTGACTACGTAGGCTTGATGGTTTCTCACAGAGCAAGGTTGAGGATACACGGGGATTCGAGATATGATTTGGAGTTAAATTTAAGAGGGTGGCTGGAATTTGATCCATCGTCAAAATTGGAGGAATACACCCTTTCGATCCTTCCAAGATTTCAATACGCAGTGAATAAAGATTTGCTTATCAATATTTACGGTCAATACGCTAAACTCATTCTGTCGAAGGAGACAGAAAGCAAAAATGTTAACCTTTTAGTATCTTATAATTTCAGGCCTAAGAGCTGGATCTACCTCGTGATCTCGAAGGATTTTGCCTCAGATAGTCCACATGGGAAACCTCTTCAAGGTGTCCTTAAAATAAGGTATTTGTTCTACTTTTAGCATGCTCGTTTGATAGTATAAATCTGCTGAAATATAATTTACCACAAAAGGAGAAGCACATGCACTTGTCAATACAATTTATAATTGTGTTCCTTTATTTTGTGGTCGTGCTCATTGTCGGTCTTCTCGCCCAGAAGCTTGCCAAGTCAGGTACTGACTATCTGATTGCCGGAAGAAACCTCGGATTGTGGCTCTGTACCGCTGTGGTTGTCGGGGAATGGCTTGGTGGGATGAGTACTATTGGTGTATCCGAAAGGGCATACGTAAGTGGGATTTCCTCTGCCTGGTACAACATTTCCACTTCAATTGGAATGGCGCTGTTTGGCTTTCTTTTGGCGAAGCATTATAGGAGAAACAACGTATATACCGTATCGGAGATGATTGAGAAGCTCTACAACAAAAATGTAAGAACGGTTTCAGCAATCGCTTTTCTTTTTGCTTATATAATTCTCGGGTATGCCCAGGTTCAAACTGTTGGTTCTGTTCTTGCATCAAGCCTTAATATGAAGTTCACCGATGGTGTAATATTAGGGGGGCTTTTGGTAACTATTTACGTGACTGCAGGTGGCTATTGGTCTATTACATTAACGAACGTCATTCACACATTGTTCTTATATTTTTCAATCATTTCGACCTTTATCATTGGGCTTATTAAGATAGGTGGATATTCAGGTTTATTTAAGGCACTTGCAGAAGTGGGTAAAAACCCCGCAATTTACAAGAGTCCCTTTGGAGTGGGTACAAATCAGGTACTGGGATGGATAATTGGCGGTATGTTTGGTGCCTTTGCTGCTCAGGCTTCAATCCAGCCAGTCTTCGCCGCAAAGGATGAAAGGACTGCAAAGAACGCTTCCCTTTTAAGCGCATTATTAATCTTTCCCACTGGAATCCTTACCGCAACCCTTGGAATGATTGCGGCGACAGGTAAATTTGTTAATGTATCAAATCCAAAGCAGGCACTTCCGAGCCTTTTAATGTCAACAAATTTTGTTCCTGCCTGGTTTGGTGGGATTGCTCTTGCAGGTATTCTTGCAGCTATCCTTTCTACCGTCGCACCGGTGATGTTTGCAATTTCTACAATTCTTGTAAAGGACATATACCACAACCTTATTCACAAGGAAGCTGATGAACAAAGGCTTTTAAAGGTTTCTCGGTGGTTTACCTTTATTGTGGGGTTACTCCTTATTCCCCTTGCGGTTTATCTTCAAGGTTATGTCCTTGATACTGGTTATATCTCTTATGCCATTAGGGGCGCCGCTGCCATCATAGTCCTTGCTGGCGTCTACTGGGTTGTTAAAGGCAAAAGAATTCCTACTTCAAATGCTGCCAATGTTGCAATGATTCTTGGAACCGTTGTTGCCGTTGCCTTTCCTATCATTAAGTATTATAAACCCACTTTCAATTTTGACAAGAACCTCTGGGCACTTGGAATAGCGCTATTATCAATTCTTTTTGTGACTTTCATTGAAAGGGTTATATTAAAGAAGGAGAATCAATGAAACCACTTGAAGGCGTTAAGGTCCTTGATCTCTCGAGGGTTCTTGCAGGTCCCACTGTTGGGATGATCCTCGGGGATCTTGGCGCCGATGTGATAAAGGTAGAAAGGCCCGGAGTCGGTGATGAAACCCGGGGCTGGGGGCCACCTTTCGCAGGCGGTGAAAGTGCCTATTACATGTGTGCAAACAAAAATAAGAGAGGAATGACCCTTGATCTAAAGTCTGAGGCCGGTAGGGAAATTCTTGAGAAGTTAATAAAACGTAGCGATGTTATGATATTAAACTTCTTACCCGATGTGCTTGAAAGTCTCCACTTGACCTATGAAGAAGTTAGAAAAATCAAACCTGACATTATTTGGGCCTCTATAACGGGTTTTGGACTCACTGGTCCGAAGGCTAATAAGCCTGGCTATGATGTTCTGATTCAGGGCATCAGTGGACTAATGAGTATTACTGGTGAACCTGATGGCGAACCGATGAAGGTTGGAGTAGCCATCTGTGATGTACTTACTGCCCTCTACACGGTAATCGCTATCGAAGCTGCCCTAATTAGGCGAAGTCAAACTGGAGAAGGTGCAATGATCGATAATTCCTTGTTGGAATCATCTATTGCAAGCCTTGTAAATGTGGCGAACAACTATTTAATTGGAGGAATTATTCCTAAGAGATACGGTAATGCCCATCCCAACATAGTGCCTTACCAGGTTTTTAAGGCCAGCGATGATTATATAATCATAGGAGTGGGAAATGAGGAACAGTGGAAACGGTTTTGTAAAGTAATCGAAAGGGAAGATTTGGCTACGGATCCAAGGTTCGAAACCAACGCAAAACGGCTTGAAAATAGACATATTTTAATTCCCATTATTGAAGAAATAATCTCAAAGAAGGAAAGCAAGTACTGGCTTGAGAAGCTGGATGAGGCCCATATTCCAGCAGGTCCCATAAATACCGTTGACAAGGCTATTAATGATGAACAGGTTGTTTATAGAAAATTCATTCAGGAAATTGACCATCCAACGGCAGGCAAGATCAGGTTAATGAAAAACCCAATTCACTTCGGGGATATTGAATTGGATATTTATAGACACCCTCCACTTCTTGGAGAGCATACGAAGGAGATCCTCTTGGAGATTGGTTATACCGAGGAGGATTACCTAAGGTTTAGGGAGATGGGGGTTGTATGAATAAACGCTTTGAAATAGAGATTAATCACGACTGGTGTAAGGCTTGCTACATTTGTGTTAAAATTTGTCCTAAGAATGTTTTTGATATCGCGGAAAAGGAGAGTTTTAGGGGATTTAGAGAGGTAGTACCATCCAGAGTAGAGGATTGTATCGGGTGCTTGATGTGTGAAAACTTCTGCCCTGATTTTGCAATTGAGGTGAAGGAGCTAAAAGATGCCGTGGAAGAGGATAAAGTTACCGATTAAACCTGGAAGATTCTTGGTACAAGGTGACGAAGCTGTTGCCGATGGCGCTTTTTGCGCTGGGATGAGATTTTATGCTGGATATCCGATAACCCCTGCCAGTGAGGTAATAACAAGGGTTCAGGAGCGATTCGAAGAATCAGGAGAGGGTGTTTACTTTCAGGGTGAGGATGAAATAGCCTCGATAGCAGCTTGTATTGGTGCTTCTTGGACCGGTGTAAAGGCGATGACGGCAACCAGTGGGCCGGGTTTTGACCTTATGGTGGAGAACTTAGGATATGCGATTTTTACTGAGACTCCCCTTGTTATTGTTGATGTTCAAAGGGCAGGTCCATCAACGGGTCAGGCGGCAAGACCTTCCCAGGGGGACTATCATCAGGTGAGATATGCAACCCATGGCGATTATGAGATTATTGTTCTTACTCCCTGGTCCTGTCAGGAGCTATTTGAGTTTGGAATAAGGGCCTTTAATTTGGCTGAAAGGTACCGAGTCCCAGTCATTATTTTGACGGACGAGGCTGTAGGGCATTTAAGGGAACCCGTTGTTTATCCTGAAGAGATAGATGTGTTTGACCGGGAGCACGATCCAGATGCTCCTCCTTTTAGTTTTGATGAAAGGGATGCAGGTCCAATGCCCCTTATTGGTGATGGAAAGGCGCTTTTGATCACCGGTTCCACCCATACGGAGGCCGGAAAGCGGGTAACACAAGACCCTGAAATTCATAGGAAAATTGTTAAACACCTTATAGGAAAGATTCAACATAACGTTTCTGATATTTTTGAATCACACGAAGAATTCATAGAGGATGCAGAGATCGTAATTGCATCCTATGGCATTTCTGCAAGGAGTGGGTTCGAAGCGGTGAAAAGGCTAAGGGAAAAAGGCCTTAAAGTGGGATTTTTCAGATTTAAAGTCATCTGGCCTCTTTGGGAGAAGTACGTGAGGGAGAGGCTTTCAGGAATAAAGAAGATTTTTGTTCCAGAGATGAATGCAGGCCACTTATCGCGAGAATTAGAAAGACTGGTTAATGGTGAGGTAATCTCAATATCAGAGCTTGGTACTAATATAATAACTCCAGAAACCATTGTTAAAGAAGTGGAGGCCCGTCTATGAAAAATTACATGGATTGGATTAGAACAGACTACTTTCCCACTGCCTTTTGTGCCGGATGCGGGCACGGCATTATTTTAAAGGCCATTGCAAAGGCTTTAACAGAGTTGGAGTTCAAGAGAGAGGAAGTGGTTTTTGTTTCGGGTATTGGTTGTTCCGGATGGATTCCAAGCCCATATATTAAAGCCGATTCTATACATACAACTCATGGTAGAGCACTTGCCTTTGCAACGGGTGTTAAACTTGCACGACCTGATTTAACTGTTATCGTTGTTGGGGGCGATGGGGACATTGCCTCTATCGGTGGAAATCATTTAATTCATGCAGCGCGGAGAAATATAGATATCACATGTATAATGGCTGACAACAACAATTACGGGATGACAGGCGGCCAGTACTCTCCCACTACACCTCAAGGGGCAAAGACCACCACCTCACGAAAAGGTCATGTTGAACCGCCTTTTGATGTGGCCTACATGGTTAAGGCTGCTGGGGCTTCTTATGTCGCAAGGTATACCGTTGCCCATTTTCCACAACTGGTTAACGCCATTAAGAAGGCTATTACAACACCCGGTTTTTCCTTCGTACAGGCGATCAGTTCCTGTCCCACCCACTTTGGCAGAAGGAACATATCCCAGGATCCATATGAGTATCTTGATTACCTCAAAAAAAATTCTGTCAATATAAAAAATGTTAAAGAAACGGACGAAATTCGGAATAAAATCACAATAGGAGAATTCTAAAATGGGAACCTTGCAGGTTAGGTATGCTGGAACTGGAGGGCAGGGTATAATTCTGCTGGGTGTTCTAACCGCAGATGCTGCGGTAAAGGCCGGAAACTATGCGACTCAGGGTTCTTATTACGGTGCTCAGGTTAGAGGTGGTATCACTTCAGCCGATGTGGTTTTGAGTAAAGACTGGGTTGCTTTTCCTTACGTTGAGTATTCCGATATCCTTGTTGCCCTCACCTCGGAGTCGCTAAGTTATTATCTAAAATCTGCCAAGGAAGGGAGTATTATAATTGTAGATGAGATAGTCCTAATTGAGCAAGATGAGGGGGAACTGAAGTCCAAATTTAGATTAGAAAAGATCCCATTTACCAGGTTATGTTACGAGAAATTCAACTCGGGTTTTCTGTTAAACATTGTGGCTTTTGGTTATGTTTCCAGGTATCTAAGGGATTTCTTCACTGAAAAGGAAGCTATCGCAGCCTTAAAAGAAAATGTTCCCGAGAAATATTTTGAAATAGAGGCTGAAGCTTTTAAAGTTGGAGCTTCAATTTAATAGGTTTTTCTGATTAGCTTTTCTCGTTCGGGGCCTACTGAGATATAGTTAATATCAAGTCCTAATTGGCTTTCAATGAATTCAATATACTTTCGGGCATTTTCGTGAAGTTCTTCGTATCTCTCTTCTTTTAAAGAAAGTTCAAAGCCTGCAAATTCTTCGTACACAGGCTCAACGGCTTCTAAATCTTCGGACATTGGAGGGGGTAATTCCATTATTTTACCATCTTTTTTGTATCTTGTAGCTACTTTAACGGGATTCAATCCGCTCAAAACATCGAGCTTTGTCATTACCAAGTGGGTAACTCCATTCATTAGTACAGAATATTTTAGAATTACCAGGTCCAGCCATCCACATCTACGAGGCCTTCCTGTGGTAGCACCAAATTCCTGTCCTTTCTCTCTAATCAGTTCACCTTCTTTATCTTTAATTTCCGTGGGAAATGGGCCTTTGCCAACCCTCGTGGTGTAAGCCTTGAAAACGCCGTAAACTCTTTCGATTTTTTGAGGAGGAAGTCCTGAGAAAACAAGAGCCCCGGATGAAATCGTATGGGAAGAAGTCACGTAGGGGTAGCTCCCGTATATGATATCCAGTAAACTTCCCTGGGCTCCTTCAAAAAGAATTCTCTTGCCTTCTCTTTCCATTTTGTGAATGAATTCAAATCCGTCAGTGGTGAATGGCTTAATGAATTGAGCAAACTCCTTCAAGTCTTCGAGGATTTTTTTATAATCAAAGGGCGGATGGCCAAAGCGTGCTGCGATAATTTGGTTGTTAAAATCGGTAATGTCTTTTACCTTTCTGTTAAGGGTTTTCTCATGAAATAAATCTCCCACCCGTATGGCAATTCTTTGGTATAGGTCTCTGTATGCGTAAGCGATACCCCGCTTTGTGCTTCCAATGCCTCCTCTTGATTCTTCTTCGAGGGCATCTTCTTCTTTGTGAAAGGGGAGAACGATTGTCGCGCGCTCATCTACAAAAAGCCTACCATTTAGTGAACCTGTTAAACTTGAAATTTCTTCAACTTCCTGTTTGAATACATCGGGGTCAATCAAAACACCTGCGGTTATAAGATTCTTTTTTTCAGGCCTTATTATTCCTGACGGAAGTAAATGGAGTACGAGTTTAGTATTATTCACTACAATTGTATGACCTGCGTTAGCTCCCCCCTGGAACCGGCATATAAGATCGTAGTCCTTCGCAATGTAATCAACGAACCTTCCTTTTGCCTCATCGCCCCATTGGAGCCCAATTACAACGTCGGCCATGGTTTAAGTATCAAGTTAAAATGAGGTTTTTTCAATTTCAGGAAGAATCAACATTGCGTCTCCGTAACTTAAAAATCGATAACCTTGCCTTATAGCCTCTTCGTAAGCTTTCAGAACTTTTTCTCTACCTGCAAAGGCACTGACAAGGATGAGAGGGGTCGATTTTGGGAGGTGAAAATTGGTAATAAGCCCGTCTATAACGTCGAATTTAAATCCAGGGTATATGAATAAGTCTGTGTTTCCTCTCAATTTTTGATTGTCAAATTTCCAGGATTCTAATGTACGTACACTGGTGGTTCCACAGGCAATTATTCTATGCCCGTTCCTCTTTGCCTCAATTATGATATTCGCTGAGTCTTCGGGAATCTCGTAATATTCTTCATCCATTTTGTGCTTTGTGACATCTTCCGTTTTGACAGGTTTAAAGGTTCCGGGACCAACATTGAGAATTACGGGCACGATTTTGACACCTTTATCTTTCAGTTCGTTAATCGTCCTTTCGGTGAAGTGGAGGCCAGCTGTTGGTGCGGCTACTGAATATCCCTTTTCAGCGAAAATGGTTTGATAATACTCTTCGTCTTCCTTCTCGGGCTCCCGTTTGATATAGTGTGGCAAAGGAACCTGGCCATAAAGTTCCAGAAGTTGAGTTACATTAATATCTGAGAGAATTTTAAAGATTATTTTTTCGCCTTCCTGGCCCTGGACTATAATTTCGTGGTCTCCAACCACAAAGATTCTTCCGTCTTTAGCCTTTTTTCTGCTGGAGACGAGGGCTTTAAATTCTTTGTCATTAATGTAATTCACAAAGAAAATCTCCAATTTCCCACCAGTGTCCTTAGCGTGCGCAAATAACCTTGCCTTTATCACTTTCGTCTTGTTCACTACAATAACATCACCGGGTTTTAGAAATTTTGGAAGTTCGTAAAAGTGAGAATGAATAATTTCGTCGTCCTTTAAATTTATTACCAAGAGACGAGCTTTGTCTCTCTCTTTCAATGGTTTTTGAGCGATCAACTCAGCTGGCAAATTGTAATCAAAAAGTTCAAGGGAAAGCATTTTTGCCTGCAGTTAATTATAACGTATTAATCGGGTTTTGCTGATTTAACAAAAGGAGGCAATAAACGTCTTTAACATTGATGCCAGTAGGTCCTGTAAGAATTAGATCTTCGATTTTTTTGAAAAAGTTATAAGAGTCGTTTCTCTTCAAATACTTTTCAGGGTCTAAGTTTAGTATTTTTGCCCTTTTCATCGTTTCACTATCACAGATGGCTCCTGCTGCATCTGTTATTCCGTCGATTCCATCGGTACCAAGGGAGGTAAAAACAAAGGTTTTGCTAAATTTTGACATTTCAACGGCCATTCTAAGCACGAGTTCTTGGTTCCTTCCTCCCTTCCCTTTCCCTATAACCTTAAGGTATACTTCACCCCCTGCAACAATGGCTATTGGTTTGTGAGGACTTTGTAAAGTTAATTCCTGTGCTTTTTTAACAAGGATTTGAACCATATTCTCAATATTTAAGTGAAAATCACTGCCAAGGTTAAAAACGGCAAAGCCCAAAGACTTTAAGTAATCTTCTGAGTGGGCGAGAAAGTCAGCATTTTTTAGAATTATGGTGTTTTCAATTTTCCCCTCTGCCAGTTTGCAATCCTTTAATGTTTCAGGAATATCGCCTTTAATTCCTGCGCTGATTACCTCTTTTACGCTTTGAGGCGCCTTATCCCATAGATCATATTTATTTAATACTTCAAGGGCATCAAGAAAGGTTGACGGATCACAGGTGGTAAGGCCTGAGGCGATTAAATCAATTCTATCATTTATGACATCGGACATCAAAAGAGCGTAAGCTTTGTTTTTGAAATAATTTATCAGTTGACCACCCTTAATTTTTGAAAGATGTTTCCTCACTGTGTTAATTTCCTCGATGTTTGCTCCACTTGATAAGAGGAGTTTATTGATGGTTATGAGGTCTTTCAATGGAATTCTTGGGAGTTCAAACATCGACGATCCGCCCCCAGAGACGAGAAAAAGAAGTTTTTCAGGTGGTTTTGTTTTAAGAATGGTAAGGAGATATTCCGCGGATTTGATGCTCGCCCTGTTGGGGTAAGGATGTCCGCCTTTGAAGTACTTTATATTGTTTAACTTTTCGGGTATTTTTACATTTGTAACAAGAATTCCACCTCTTATTTCCGTTGATTTCACAAAGGGCTTTAGCATTGTGTAAGCAGCCTTACCGATGGATACGATATAGGGATTTTCGCCCATTTGGTTTGTGTAATTTTTGAGAATTAAATCTAAGCTGCACCTTTCGAAGGCGTAATTTAACGCTTCAATGAGAACTTTTCTTGCTTCGTATAGGGGAGAGGATATATCATCTCGCAGAAGGGTTGTTTTGTTTTTGATCATATATTAAGGTTAATGCTACTGGCTCGGATGTCAGCTTAAGATTTCTGCGCTTTTACAAAAGCCGTGCTTTTTGATTTGAAAAGACAGATTTTGTGAATTATATTTACTTACAAATGCTTAATCCGAGGAGGTGTCATGAGTTCCCATTTTACAGTTCCCCAATGGGAAAATTTTTTTGCAGAAAGAACGAAGTGGATAAAGAGCAGTATCATAAGAGAGCTTCTGAAGTTTACCCAACAACCTGAAGTAATTTCCTTTGCTGGAGGGCTTCCCGCCCCTGAGCTTTTCCCAATTGAGGCCATAAAAAAAGCCAGTATAGAGCTTCTTGAAAAAGATGGGCAAAAGATGCTTCAATATGGACCCACAGAAGGTTATCCTCTTCTTAATGAGCAAATTGCGAAATATATGGGAAAGATGGGAGTACAGTGTACACCCCAAGAGATCCTTCCTACCAGTGGTTCTCAGCAGGCCCTTGATCTTATCGGGAAAATCTTCATTAATGAGGGAGATCTGATCTTTGTCTCTAAACCCACCTATCTCGGTGCTCTTCAGGCTTTCAATTCTTATGGACCCCAATATATAGGTTCTGTAATGGATGACGATGGGCTTATTCCCGAGGAGGTTGAAAAGGTTCTAAAAAGGCACAAGCCAAAATTTATGTATGTGATCTCTACATTCCATAACCCCGCAGGTGTAACAATGCCTGAAGATAGGAGGAAAAAACTGCTAGAACTTGCTGAAAAGTATGATACATTTATAGTTGAAGATGATCCTTACTCGAGACTCAGGTTCGAAGGTAAGGATATACCCCCGTTGGCGGCCTACTCTCGTGAGAGAGTGATATACCTCGGCACCTTTTCTAAGGTCCTTGCCCCAGGGTTCCGTTTGGGTTGGATAGTAGCTCCAAAGGAGGTCATAGCGAAGCTTGTTCAGGCAAAACAAGGCACTGATCTGCACACCTCCACTTATGTTCAATACCTTGCTGCCCATCTTTGCGCACAGGATCTAATAGAGAGTCATCTTGACAAAATCAGAGAGGTCTACAGAAGAAGGCGGGATATTATGCTTGATGCTATGGAAAAATATTTCCCGAAGGAGGGTTTTCACTGGACCAGACCGCAGGGTGGTCTTTTCCTGTGGGTGATCATGCCGGAAAAGATTGACAGTGTGAAGCTTCTTGAAAAGGCTGTAGAGAGGAAGGTTGCCTTTGTACCCGGGAATGCCTTCTATCCTGATCCCGAAGAGGGTAAAAATACGATGAGACTCAACTTCTCCAATATGAGAGAAGATCTGATTGTTGAAGGTATAAAGAGGCTTGGTGAGCTGTTGAAGGAAGAAGCCTGAAAAATACTTGACAAAACGTATATAAAGCATTATTCTATTTGAAAGAAAGGAGGTGTGTATGAGGAGAGTTTGGTTACTGCTACTTCTGGGAGTAGCAATGGTAAGTGCTGCACCTGTTGTGGATGGAAATGTCGACCCCAATGCCGAAGGGTACATCCTTGTAGCCGAAAATCCTACCAATACAGATAAAGCGGGTGCAGATCTTCTTGCATTTTATTATGCTATTGCTAACGATTCCCTATACCTTGCGATAACAACTCAGAATTCAGCGGCGTGGGATGTTGCTTATGGCTTTGTACTGGATGTAACGGATGGGGGATACACTGGTAATCCAGACAGTAATGTAAAAGACTCATGGGGAAGGCAGCTCTACTTCCCATCCTGGAATCCTGATTACCAGGTATATTTCTGGTATAGTGGTGGGAGCCAATCAATCACTTCCCAAAACCTTAATAGGTATAATAACGGCAGTTGGGACTATAATTTCAGCGGGTTCAATTTTGCAGCAGGCTACGGTGGTGCTTCTGGACTACAAACATTAGAAGTTGCTATTCCTCTTGCTGCGATAGGGAATCCCACTCAAATAAAATCCTGTGCCTATATAGTCGGCGGTGATAACAGCTCTGCTGTGGATATTTTGCCCTATGACTCAACGGTCTTGCTTACTGGTGTTGAGGAATGGACAGATTGGGACACAATTACTACCTATTTTACCCTTAATGTGAGGGAAGGGAATGTAAAGTTTAGTATGCAGCCTATTCTTAATGGCGTAAGAGTAACAGGTTCTGGTAGTTACATCCTTGAAGTTTACACCGTTGATGGCAAAAAGGTTCTCACCAGAAAGGTTACGCTGAATGGACGTGCAGATGTAACCTTCAACCTCAAACCGGGCCTTTACTTAGTAAGGGAAGGGAAACTCGGTACTTCCAAATTTATTGTTGCAAAGTGAGAGATGTTGTAGTTGATTTGGGCGAGGGCGAAGCCCTCGCCCTTTTATTTTGAATGGGAAGGAGTAGTTTAAAAAACTTTTTGTTCGTTTTACCTTTCACTTTAATATTCTTCGTTTTTCTGCTCTTTCCTTTCTTCTACGCTTTGTATTTGAGTTTTTTTAAGGTTACAGACCTTTCGAATATCTTTGCTAACCTTAGGTTCGTAGGTTTGCGGAACTATTTGTATGTCCTTAAGGATAAAGAATTTCTTTACTCCGTATGGCTCTCCCTGAAGTATGGCTTGATGCTAATTCCTTTGAATATCTTTCTCTCCATCACCTTGGCTCTACTCCTTAAAGGTGACCTTAAAATTAATAGGTTGTATCGCACCCTTTTCTTTATGCCCTTCGTTCTTGACGCCTTTGTGGTGGGGGTCGTCTGGACTATCATGTACGCGGGTAGGTATGGACTCCTTGTAAATTTGCTGAAGCCCTTGCTTCCTGCCTCTCTTTATAATACTGGATTTCTTGGAAATCCAAATACCGCGATGTTGGCGGTAGTGGTAGCGATTTGCCTGAAGAACATTGGATTTGGAACGGTTCTTTATACGGCGGCGTTGAATAATATTTCACCAGATATTGAAGATGCAGCCAAGATTGACGGGGCTTCAGGGCTTAAAAAGTTTTTCAAAATCACCTTTCCACTGGTTAGCCATACTACAACCTTTCTTGTGATTACCGGTATTATTGGTGCATTTTCGGCTTTTTCCGAATTTTTTGCAATGACCGGTGGCGGCCCCATAGTCTATAAGTGGGGAGTTCCCCTTGGTGCCACGAAGGTCTCGGGTTATTATCTTTATAATCATATTGCAAATTTAAGGCTCGGGATTGCCTCTGCAACATCTTTCTTGTTGCTTATTCTAACTCTTGCAATTTCAATAATTTATTCGAGGTTGGTTAGAGAATGAAGAGAACGTCTTTCTGGAGATATTTTATTGTAACATTGCTCCTTATAGTGTGCCTTTTTCCGTTTTTCTGGATGCTTATCACATCTCTAAAACCCGAAGGCGAGGCCTTGCTCCTATCTTTGCCTAAGAAAATTACTTTTGAAAATTATAGGAAGATTCTTTTTCAGTATCGTTTTTACAGGTATTTCATTAACAGCCTTATCGTTGCCTTAACATCCGCTATCCTTTCCACTATTCTTGCCTCCCTCGCAGCTTACGCCTTTGCAAAAAAGGAATTTCCTTTCAAAAACTTTCTCTTTTGGTTTTTTATGTCGTCTATGATGGTTCCGGGACTTTTATATGTGATACCTCAATTTCTCATCGTTTATCAGTTTCGCTGGATTAATAGGTACGAAGGCATGATAGTTCCCCATTTGGCAAATGTTTTCGGAATGTTTCTTATCACACAGTTCTTAAAAGACTTGCCCGATTCACTACTTGAGAGTGCGAGGATTGATGGCGCTTCTGAGTTAAAGATCTTTACAAAGATTGTTGTGCCCCTTGCCTTACCTATTATTGCTACTGTGTTTTTACTCAACTTTCAGTTCCATTGGGCCAACTTTTTGTGGCAATTGCTCATAGCTCAAACAGAGTCCATGTACACTGTACCAGTTGGGCTTGCCATGTTTAAGAGTGCCCATGAAGAGGCATATGCTCTAAAGATGGCCGCTTCAACCGTTTCGCTTTTACCAATAATGGTCCTCTTCTTTATTGCCCAGAGATATTTCATTGAAGGAATTACCCAAGGTGCGGTAAAGGAATAAACTTGTGCAGGCTTTATTTGATTTTGTAAGGTTTTGGGATTAAACTATAACGATTGAATTTGAAAGGAGGTAAATATGTTTGCACAACTTTTGAGAGAGGATAGAGTTATAATCGATATGAAGGCAAAAGACAAGGATTCCGCTTTGCAGGAACTCCTTAGCGTCTTGAACCTGAAACCCGAACAGGAAAAACTTGTGCTTGAACAGTTGAAAAAAAGAGAAGCTATCGGTTCGACTGGAGTTGGAAAGGGTGTTGCTATACCTCATGCCAGAAGTGTAGTTGTCGATGATGTCCATTTAGTAGTTGGAGTTTCAAAGGAAGGTATAGATTTCCAGGCCCTCGATGGTAAACCTGTGCATCTATTTTTCCTACTGATAGCACCGCCTCAGGACCTTGGTGCCAGATATCTTATCACCCTTGGCGAAATTGCCAATGTAGTAAGAAAGATCGTATCTTCTAAGGAATACCTGAATTTTGAGACTCCTAAGGAATTGGTAGATTACCTTCTTAAGATATACAGGGAGGGTTAATGGATCCGGTACTTGAGCTACTCATTGCCCTTGAAAGTCTTGACGCACAATTGGATGATTTTGAATCAGAGGATTACATTAAATCCATAAGCATAACCCAAGGGACTGATGAGAATGCGTTTGCGAAGCAGGTGGAAAAGCTCAAAAAATTGAGAGAGGAAATTGTGAAAAAGATACCCGTGCCTGTATTTAAAAGGTATGAAAAGCTTAGAAGCAAGTACGGTAGAGGAGTGGCTCCTGTTATAAATGGTACCTGTTCAAACTGTTTTATGGAATTTCCCTCGGCACTGGTTTCAAGGCCAGTTAAAAATAAGGCATTAGAAACCTGTCCAAACTGTGGAATTTATGTTTATTGGACCAAATGAGGTTAGAAGATCATCTAAGAGTTATAAAGTTCAATACAATAGACCTTTTGCCAGAAGAGGAACTTATTGAGAAATTAAAGACTGGCAGACCCCTCAGAATCAAATACGGTGCGGACCCGTCAAGGCCTGATCTCCATTTAGGTCATTATGTTTGCTTGAAGAAACTTAAGGATTTGCAAGATCTTGGACACCATATAATCTTCATTGTTGGCGATTTTACTGCAATGATCGGAGATCCCTCAGGTCGATCTAAAACGAGGCCGAGACTATCTCGAGAGGAAGTACAGGAAAATTCCAGAACCTATTTTGAACAGGTTTTTAAAGTCCTTGACCCCGAAAAGACGGAGATCAGATACAATTCAGAGTGGCTATCTAAATTAACCGCAATTGACATTATCGAACTGTCGGCTACCTATACTGTGTCAAGAATGCTGGAAAGGGACGATTTCAAGGAGAGATTTAAAAATAACGTCCCGATATCGATTCACGAGTTCCTCTACCCATTGTTCCAGGCTTACGATTCCGTTGCTATCAAAGCGGATATCGAGGTCGGGGGAACTGATCAAAAGTTTAATTTTCTCGTAGGG
This sequence comes from candidate division WOR-3 bacterium, assembly GCA_039803545.1. Lineage (NCBI taxonomy): Bacteria > Pseudomonadati > Caldifarciminota > Caldifarciminota bacterium. The sequence continues at coordinate 311,726 of JBDRYS010000001.1, forward strand.
CGTGAGGTACAGAAAGCTTACGGTCTTGAACCGCAAGTGATTCTAACAGTTCCAATACTTGAAGGTACTGATGGGAAGCTTAAGATGTCGAAGTCCTATGATAATTACATTGGGTTAACAGAACCTCCGTCAGAGATGTTTGGTAAGGTCATGTCCATTCCCGATGAATTGGTCCTAAAATACTACAGACTTGTCCTTTACTACGATGATCAACAGATGAAGGAAGTTGAGAAGAAAATGAGGGAAAATCCAAGAGAGTGTAAAGCCGATTTAGCTGAAAAAATTGTGGAAATTTTCTGGGGAAATAGTGAAGCCAAAAGGGCAAGGGAAGAGTTTGATCGAGTTTTTAAATTAAGAGAAGCACCTGATGAAATACCGGAGTTCAGGATTCCACAGGATGGGATGCCTATCCTTGAGATACTTGCACAGTCCGGAATTGTTTCAAGTAAATCAGAGGTGAGGAGGTTGGTTGCCCAAAGGGCGGTGAAAATTGGAAATAGAGTGGTAGAGAGCGAATTTGAGGTCGTTAAACCCGACGGTAATATCGTTATCAAGGTTGGTAAAAGAAAGTTTTTACGTGTTCTTCCCTTAACCTAATGAAAATTTTGGTAATAAATTGGCAAGACCTGGCCCATCCATTGAGTGGTGGAGCTGAGGTCCATCTTCATCAGTTCTTTTCCTATTTCATTGAAAAGGGGCATTCCGTAACTTTACTCTGCTCATCTTTCAAGGGGCTCAGTGAGTTTGATGAAAGGGACGGTATCCGGATAATAAGAAGAGGAAATAGGTTCTTGTTTAATTTTCTCGTGCCTTTTTATGTGCGGTCTCTATTGAAGAGCGAAGATTTTGATGTCATCGTTGAAGATGTGAACAAAATTCCATTTTTTTTAAGGTTTGTTGTTAAAAAGCCTATAATAGTTGTGACCCATCACTTTTTTGGAAAGGTGATTTTTCAGGAGACCAACCCCATTTTTGGCCTTTATGTGTATCTTTTTGAGAAGTTGTTCTTTAAATTATACAAGGGACTTCCAATAATAACGGTTTCAGAAAGCACCAAGGAGGAAATGGTTAAGCAGGGAATCCCACAAGCCACGGTGAGAGTGGTTTACAATGCGGTAAGACTTGATTTTTTTAAACCGGGTGAAAAGTCGGAAATCCCTTTTATCATTTATCTCGGGAGGCTTAAAAAATACAAGAGGATCGACTTATTCGTAGAAGCCATCAAAGTTTTGAGAGAAAAATACTATGCTGGACCCTTAAGGGTTGAGATTGTGGGGGATGGTGATGCCAGAAAGGACCTCGAAAATCTTGTTAGAAAATATGGACTTGACGATGTAATCAAATTTACCGGTTTTGTTTCAGAAGAGGTTAAAGCAGAAAAATTGCGCTCGGCTTGGCTCATTATTAACACCTCTCCCAAGGAAGGTTGGGGTATTGTAGTAATGGAGGCCCAAGCTTCAGGGACGCCCGCTATTGTCTTTGATTCTCCCGGGCTAAGAGAGGCGGTTAAAAATGGTATTAGTGGATTTGTTGTCCCCTTCGGTGATATTTCCTCACTGGCGGAAAAGGCCTATGAGATTATTACCAAGGATGATCTCCGTGAAAGGCTTTCCGAAGGTGCGAGGAAATGGGCCGAAGAGTTTGATATCGTTGTTTTGAAGGAGAAGTTTTATTCTACTTTTTGGGAACTTCTAAAGTTCTGAAGATCTTTGCAGATACCACAAGCTCTGCAAATTTCTGGATTACAGTAAGGTGTTAAAATCCCCTTTTGGGCCTTTTCCAGTTCCCTTGAAAGAAAGTTTTGGTTAACACCAGAATCTATTCTGTTGAAAGGCAATGACTTTACTGTCCGCTCATCGAATAGCAAATTTTTATAATCGAATATCTTGAGGATATCCTTTCCCTTTAGCAAACTTTCCAACATTGCAAATCCCAGTTCTTCCCCGCCTCTGGAAAAAATAGTTTGAATTAGGGCGCCTTTGTAGTTGCCTATATGCACCTTAACACCTTCCGGGATTTTTAAAAGTCTAAGTCGTTTGTTTAGCTCTTCTTTTTCTATATAGGGCTCGTATTGGAAAGGGGTATGGGGTTTCGGGACAAAAATACTAAAAGTTAACTCAATTTTTCCAGTGAAGTGCTGTCTGATTTGCTCAATTAAACTGTTGGTTTCCTTAATGTCTTCTTCCGTTTCCAAGGGCAAGCCTATCATGAAATACATTTTGAGGTTTTTGAATTTTAAGGCCTCTATTGCTTTTACAAATTCGATTATCTCTCCATTTGTGATTTTTTTGTTGATCCTTTTCCTTAATTGTTCACTTCCCGTTTCTGGTGCGATCGTGATGCTGTTGAGCCCTTTCTTTTTTAAGTGTTCAAGAACATCGATTATTTTAATATCGATTTTTATCGAGGAGGGATTTATGATTTTGAATTTCTGGCTAATATTAATGATTTCTCTGATTTGTGGATGGTCTAAAACCGAACCGCCCACCAATCCAATGTCAGAATTTTCAGGAAATTGTTCAATTATCTCTTTATACTTTTGAACTGGTAACCACCTCGGAGGAAGGTTATTGTAACTTAATAGGCAAAATCGGCACTTTGACGGGCAGCTTCTTGAAAGCTCTACAAGGTTCATTTTGAAGGTGGAATCTGGAGAGTAAAAGGCACTGAAAGATTCGCTTAAATTCAGGTTATTTAAGTATACTCTTTCTCCTTCTTTTTTGTTTTCCATTATAGCCCAGGTTTTTTCCTTAAAGGCCTCGAGGTCAAAATTGTCGAAGTTCTCAACGATTTCAGGTATTATTACTTCGGCCTCTCCGATGCAGAGTAAGTCAAAGAAAGGGAGAAGGGGAAAGGGGTTTGAAGAAACCGCTGCGCCTCCTGCAATTAAAATTGGACGTGTTCTTTTTGAAGAGAGGGGTTCAACTCCTATTTTTGTGATGATCTTTAATGCCTCTAAGTAATTAGGTTCGTAATCTATGGTGAAGAAGAGAAAATCGAAATCCTGAAGTTTGAGGCCAGTTCTCAGTCCTGTTAAGTTTTCAGAAGTAAAAATGTCAGTAAAGAATTCCTTAGAAAGTAGCCGATAAAGGGTATGGACCGCCAAGTTTGAAGTGCAATTAGAAATGGTGCCAGGGAATACAATTGCGCACTTTGTCTCAGAATGTACGAACTTTGTATACCAGGTGATATGTGAAGTGCTATTTCTTATGTTTCCGCACTCCCGGAGGTATTTCGAAGTTTTTCCAATTTGTTTGTTTGCTCGTTATTTTGTCTATGACCTCATCCGTTGTTCTCTTTCCAGTGGTTCCGATTAAATAGATTTCCGCGTAGGAGTCTACTCGATTGTCCCCTTCCTTCTGAAGCCCGTATTTAATGGGGGCTTTCTCAGGAAGATGGGCTCTTATTTTGTCAAGAATTTCTCGGAAGTGGTTCATTGTGAGCTCGCCGTTACTTTTAATATTTATTAGGGCACCTTTAACATCACTTATAGTAACCCCTGTAAGTAGAGGATTAAAAACGACGCTCTCTATAGCCTTATCCACATCCTCTGGCTTTTCTGCAATACCTTTGGCAAAATATCCAAGTCCCCCTCTTGAAATTAAAGATTTAAGGTCGTTAAAATCTACATTAACATCGCTGGCCTCTTGGACAATACTTATAATTGATTCTACGCAGTTCTTAACTACCCGGTCTACAAGGTCAAAGGCATCTTTTACACTCGATTCCATGCTTACGAGTTCTGAGATCACGTTGTTGTCTATAATTACCATGGTGTTTAGGTATTTTTCCATTTCCGCGATGGCTTTGAATGCTACATCTTTTTTGCCCTCGGCTTCAAAGGGCAGGGTAAAGACGCCAACGGTAAGTATATTTTTCTCTCTTGCGTATTTGGCAATGACTGGTGATGCTCCTGAGCCTGTCCCATTTCCAAGACCTGCAACAAGAATCAGTAAATCTGCATTTTGAATTTTTAAGAGGATTTCATGAATAGACTCTTCTGCTGCCTTCTTCCCAAGGTCTGGATCTGCCCCGGCGCCTCCTCCTCTCGTAACCGTCTTTCCAATTGTGATGAGGTGATGTGCTCGATGTCTTGAAATCGCCTGACTGTCTGTATTCAATATAATTGTCTCGCAGCCAAGCCCACTTAAATAAATTTTTTGAACAATATTACCTCCTGCCCCTCCAACCCCTACTACTTTTATTTTAAAGCTCGTCATGTCGTTCTTTTTATAGGCCGTAATCATAGAGGCCCCCTTTAGCTGCTAAAAAGTCTTTTAAAGATCCCCTTTACACTACCCATAATTTTTGTCTCTGACAGTTCTTTATTAGAAGTTAATTTTCTGTGGGCAAAGAGTAACACGGCGAGGGAAGAGGATAATCTGTTGGTCAGCAACAGTTCATTATTGCTAAAGACTTTTTCAAGTTTCTCGTCGGGTTTATAAACCTCGGATGTAATGTTGAATACCTTCTCCGCGATCTTGTCAATGTACTCTATTTCGCTGGTTCCACCTGTGATTTTTACAAAAGTAATCTTGTCTTTTAAATCGTTCTGATGGAGCCTTTCTTTTATGTATTCGAAGATGTCCGTAAGTCTATCAGTGATATATTGAACTACCAGTTCTCCCCTTATTTGCGATGGTTTACCTGGTGAAGATATTGAATTTAAAAATTCCCTTTCTTCTTCGTCGGTGTAATCCTTTCTGCTATAAAACTTTTTTAACTCTTCTGCCTTGTCAAGGGTTATGTTGAAATAGTGCCTAAGGTCTTTGTTGATGTTTATGCCACCAACGGGGACAGTTTCAGCAAAGAGGAGTTGGTCTTCAGACATTACACCGTAGTTGGTAAGGTCACGACCTATGTCTATGAATAAGATACCATTTTCCCTTTCTTCCTTAGTTGTTAGTTCGTACAGTTCTGCTATAATTTGATAAATAAGACTCTCTGCAATTATCCCCGCCTTTTCAAGTGCTTTTTTGTAATTGAGCAGAGACGATTTTTTTGCAGTTATAAGGGCTGACTGTACTTCAAGTCTTACCCCAAGCATACCCTTTGGGTTTTTTATATCGGTTTTTGAGTCCACATTGAACCTGACTGGTATCGCCTGGGCTATTGAACGACCTTCTTCGATTTTGATCGTGTGAGAATTTTTTATAGCTTGTTCTATATGCTTTTCCGTGATTTCTGCAGGGTTTTCCGGAGTGCCACAGGCAGCCATCCCGATGGAAGTTATAAATTCTATCTCCGGATCGCTAAATCCAATGAAAACGTGAGCTGGTTCGAATTTTGATTTTTTTGTATATTCCTCGATGGATTTTCTTACTTTGTTTGCAACATTTTCGAGGTTATAAACCTGGCCCTGTCTTATAGTGTCGGAATCCACAGGTTCCAAATCCCAATGCTTTAGTACGAGTTCATTGCTCACTTCGGCGATGAAAGTTACAACTTTTGATGAGCAAAAATCAACTACCATAAAGGTTTCTGCCATCTTTATCCTCCCTGAAAAAGTGGCCATTGGGTTCCAAAACAATTATTTCCCTTTCCAGTTCAATATTGAACATTTCCTTAACTTTTTCGAACCCGATTTTTATTAGTTCCAAAACATCTTGATAGGTTGCATTATTGAAATTTACGATAAAATTAGCGTGTTTTTCTGAAAACTTTGCCCCACCTACAGTGAAACCTTTAAGTCCAGCCCTGTCTAAAAGGTATCCTGCACTTATCCCTTCGGGATTTTTAAACACCGAGCCTAAGGTTAACTCTCCTACTGGTTGCGTTTCTCTCCTGCGACTTTTGAATTCCTCCATCGCTGACTTTATTTTATCGGATGTGGAAGGAACAAGCTGCAATGTTGCTTCAATTAATATACCAATTTTCTTTAAGTCACTCCTTCTGTAGCTAAAGTTCAGGTCTTTTTGAGTTACTTTTACAATGTGACCATCTGGGGTCAGAACAACCCCTTCTATAAATAGTTCTCCAATTTCTCTCCCGAAGGCGCCCGCATTCCCTGAAATCGCTCCACCAATGGTTCCAGGAATTTCGCAGAGTTGTTCCATACCAGAGAGTTCTGCTCTTAAAAGTTCATTTACGAGGTAGGGCAACCGGGTCCCTGCTTTCACTTTGACCTTTGTACCATAGATTGTTATATCGTTGAGCCCGGTTGTTTTAATAATTACTCCATGGTATCCTTCATCGGGAAACAGAATGTTACTTCCACCCCCAATAATATAGTAGGGTAGGTTAAAATCCTTTGCCATTTTGATGGCATTTAAAAGATCTTCTGTAGATTCAGCCTCAACAAATATGTGAGCCGGTCCACCAATCCTTATGTAGCTATGGTTTTTGAGAAGCTCCTGTTTTTTAATTTTCATAGTTGTTGAAGTATAGCCTCTCCTATCTTATAAACGTTTCCCGCCCCAATGGTTATTAAAAGGTCGCCGGGCTTCAGTTCCTTTTTCAAGTATTCAATTATCTCTTCAAATTCTTTGATGTACATTGCGTCTTTGTGCCCATATTTTTTCAAGGAGTCATAGATTAGCTTTGCTGTTACCCCTTCAATGGGCTTTTCTCCTGCGGGGTAAATTTCTGTAACAATTACTTTATCGGCATCAAAAAAGGCTGTACCGAATCGATCGTACAAGTGGTAGGTGCGAGTATACCGGTGGGGCTGAAAAACTGCAATTATCCTGCCGTCATGATATTCTCTTGCGGTTTTAAGAGTTTCAATAATTTCTCGTGGATGATGTCCATAATCGTCTACTACCTTAATTCCGTATACTGTACCCTTGAGTTCAAATCTCCTTGCTACGCCTTTAAATTCTGCGATTCCCTCAATTATTTCATTTTCTTTTATTCCAATTTCCATTCCAACTGCAAAGGCAGCCAGCGCATTTTTAACATTATGTACCCCTGGGATGTTTAGAGTTACATCTCCAACTTTGTTTTTTCGATAATATGCTGAGAACTTGATATGATCGTTGTAAACCTGGATATTCCTTGCGTTTAGATCTGCATTCGATGCCAGTCCGTAAGTGATTTTATTCCTTTCTACAAAGGGTAAGATCTCGATGGTATTCCTGTCATCGATATTGGCGCAAACTGCACCATAAAAGGGGACTTTGCTCGCAAATTCAATAAATGCCTTTTTAATATTCTCGAGGTTGCCATAGTAATCTAAGTGCTCTTCGTCGATGTTGGTTATTACAACAATAGTGGGGAAGAGATGGAGAAAGGACATATCACTTTCATCGGCTTCAACCACGAGATAATCGGATTGCCCAAGTTTTGCTCCAGACTTTAAGCCTTTTATGATTCCCCCGACAATAATTGTAGGATCGAAACCTGCTACCTGCAAAACAGTACCTATCATTGAGGTTGTAGTCGTTTTTCCGTGGGCACCAGATACCGCAATCGTATATTTTATGCGTGTTAATTCTGCCAGCATTAAGGCTCTTCTTATAACGGGAATTCCTTTTTCCTTTGCAGCTATCACTTCAACATTATCATCTTTTACGGCTGTTGAAATCACAAGGAGGTCTGCGTCATTAATATTCTCCGGTCTGTGGCCATAATTGATCTTAATTCCTATTTCTTGTAAGTGTTTGGTAACTTCATTAGAGGCAAGATCTGAGCCAGTCACAATGAAGCCAAGGTTGTGGAGGACCTCAGCAATACCACTCATCCCAGAGCCGCCGATTCCCACAAAATGGATTTTCTTGAACTTTTTAGCAAATTGCATCTTTAAAAATCTCCTTGTAAATGATTTCTTCAGCGTTTTCTATTGACAATTTTTTTGCAAATTCCTTCTTATAAGCCCAACTCAGGTCCTTCAGGTAGTTTTCAAACTTCTCAGGAATGTCGTTCTCTGCGATCACAACGACATTTCCAGTTTTTTCGAGTTCACGAGCATTGTAATACTGATGTTTGTCTCGGGAGTAGGGGTAAGGTATGAGGATTGCTGGTTTCCCGTGGTATGCTATCTCCATGCACGAACTTGCACCTGCCCTCGAAATAACTATATCTGCTGCTGAGTAGTATAGACCCATTTCTTTGATAAAAGGCAATGTTATGCAATTTTTGAGATTTAATGTTTGCACTAAGGAGTTTATGTAATCAAAATTTCGGGCACCTGTTTGGGTGATGAAAAGATATTCACTAAATTTTCCTGCAAAGGGGACTATTTTTTCGACCATTCCGCGGGCTCCCAGACTTCCACCGATTACCAGAATGACCATTTTATCTTCAGGAAGGTTCAAGAGTCGTCTCGCTTCCTCTTTTGAGTATCTCCTCTTGGCTTCTTCTCGGATGGGAAGTCCTGTAACAATTACGTTTCCCTTAAGGTGTTTTTTAGTCTCATCGAAGGCGACGAAGTTTGCCCTTGCAAATCTTGCAAAGATTTTATTAACTAAGCCGGGGATGACATTTTGTTCCATTAAAAAGAAGGGTTTTTTCAAAAGTATAGATGCGATAAGGACGGGCACCACTGCGTAACTTCCTGTGGCAAGAATTACGCAAGGACTTTTTTGCTTTAGGGTGAAGAGACTTTTTATTGTGTTTAATTTTAGAGAGAATAAGGCTTTTGCGAATTGTAAGGGGTTTTTTTGAAAATGATAGGATTTCCAATAGATTACGTTCGCTTTATCAATGGTCCCTATTTTGCTTCCCGAGAGAAGGTACAGTACTTTTTTGCCATTTTTTTCGAAGAATTCACCACAACTTAAGGCTGGAAAGATATGCCCTCCCGTTCCACCTGTTGCTATTAAAATGTCAAATTCTTTCATATTCCTCAACTTTTTCAGAAAGGAACTCAAGGGTACCTAAGGCAAAGAGATTTACTATTAAAGAGCTACCACCAAGGCTTATTAAAGGTAGAGTCTGCCCTGTTGGAGGGAGTAGGCCAAGGTTTACCCCTATATGGATGGCAGAAGTGAAAAAGATCATAAAGGTTATTCCAGCTCCGAGGACTGCGTAATAATAATTTGCGTTGAAATGCCTTGTCGAAACTTGAATTCCTCGAAAAATTATTACAATATAACACAATATAATTAGGGCCGCACCGAAAAGCCCTAATTCTTCTACTATAACCGCAAAGATAAAGTCATTTTCGGCCATAGGTAGATAGAGATATTTTTGTGTGC